>JBJOER010000104.1:0-3822 GCA_046049215.1 Bacteroidota bacterium
CATGCGGTTCTCCACCTACAATACACCGGCAACCAATCTCCCCTGGCCCGTGGGGGTGAACAACCTCAACAGCCTGATCGGGCTGACACCCGACAACCGCGATGCCACTGCGGACCGGTTCTGGCTCGTACAAACAAGCGGCACGCCCATTGCAACCCTTACACTGAATTATCTAGCTGCTGAATTGCCTATCGCCCCATACAACATTGCGGCCAACATGCGGGCTCAGCACTACGACACTGCCACCAACCGCTGGCAGCCGTCGCTTCCCGGACAAACTGCGGGGGCCTATACCGTTACAGTGCCGGCCATCGGTACGCAGCGCATCTGGACACTTTCCAATTCCGCATCTCCACTTCCCGTGGAATGGCTGAAATTCGACGCACGTGCGGAAAGCCAGGCCGTTATGCTGGACTGGTCCACTGCTTCGGAGACCGGAAACGACCATTTCCTTGTCGAGCGAAGCCGTGAGCTCCTGGATATTGAACCGATCGGCATGGTTCCTTCTCGGAGCAACACCTCACAGGTAAGCCACTACACCTTCCGGGATGATGCACCTTACAACGGCTTGTCTTATTACAGGATCCGACAAGTGGACACCGACGGACAAAGCACGGTGACCGACTGGAAACCTGTGCGTTTCCAACTCAGCGATCCGGTGCGTTTTTATCCCAATCCCGGCAACGGTCTTATCACCTTTGTTTTCGACCCGAGCGAGAATGTGGATTTGGTCCTGTTGGATGCAGCCGGCCGAACGGTGTATATGAAGTCGTTGTACGCGGAAGATATCGGACAGCCTCTTGATTTGACATTCCTCAGTCAGGGTGTTTATACCGCGACAATCTCCGGCATCGGTCAAACAGTGAACCGACGGCTCATCATCCAATAATGCGGAGAATTTGCACGTTTAACCCCCTACTTTGCATTCAATCAATAAACTGATAATCAATTATATATGATAATTAATAAAAAAGAAACAGCCCTTTTGGTAAAAATCACGTATTCGGGTCGTACCTTCGTAATCATACATTAAGAGTGAATTGTGTTTCTGCGGTCGTTGGATACCGCTGACAATCAAAACACTTTTGAAAACAGGATCTCCAAACCGGCATCAAGCCCAGCACCATTCAACAACTTTCTTCACTTCAATCCCGTTACCTATTCTGATTTCCAAATACACAAGCTTACCTATTTAGCTTGTATTCCACTCCCAACCATCGCTTCACATTAATTTAAAGCATAACCCGCCTGGTCAAACAGGCACAAAACAATCATCAATGAAAAAAGGCAAAGTGAAATTCTTCAACGAAACCAAAGGATTCGGATTCATCGTAGAAGATAACGGACAAGACATCTTCGTCCACGTATCCGGACTGAAGGAAGACATCCGTGAGAATGACATCGTAGAATATGAAACCGAGCAGGGCAAACGCGGCATGAATGCCGTGAACGTTCGTCGTGCAGCGGGTAACTGATAGCAGTACTCCATTCTAAGACCGTTAACAGGGTCCGCGCCTCCGGGTTGCGGACCCTTTGTTTTTGTCGGGCATCCATCCGCCTTGGCCGGAAAGGTCAAAGTGTTTTTTTACGGCCATATCTCTCCTTTCGAAATGCCTATCCATTGATTCTACTATCCAAATTTTATTAAATTTAGATAGTATAATATTCAAATTATATATAATTTAGATAATTCATTATCCATTTTTAACTAAATTCGGATAGAAACTAAAGGCTTTCAGATGGAAAAAATCAACAGATATATTGAAAATCAGCTGATTAAATCGATTGGCAGCAACAAGGTTCTGTTATTGTACGGCACCCGTAGGGTTGGCAAGACCTTTTTAATTCGGTCCATTCAAGAAAAACAGGGGTCGAAAACCCTTTTCCTGAACGGGGAAGACTTCGATGTACAGGAATTGTTCAAGAAGCGCTCAATTGCAAATTACCAAACCATACTGGGCGACTGTTCCCTTTTGATCATCGATGAGGCTCAGGCCATTCCAGAAATCGGTAAAGCACTGAAATTGATGATCGACTCCTTTCAACACCTGACCATACTTGCGACCGGATCCTCGTCGCTCGATCTGGTCAACTCATCAGGAGAACCACTTACAGGGAGACAGTATGCATTCACCTTATACCCATTTGCACAAACGGAGCTGAGCGAAACACCTTTCGAAGCGTTGCAGCGTCTGGACGAACGGCTCGTATTCGGCTGCTATCCGGAAGTCATCAACATTCCAGGCAGGGAAGAGAAATCCTTGTACCTGCAGCAACTGGTACAATCGTATCTGCTAAAAGATATCCTGGCCTATTCCGGTATCAGGCATGCCGACAAGATTTTCTCCCTCCTCCGGCTCATTGCATTCCAGGCCGGTTCAGAGGTTTCTTACAATGAACTGGGCAATCAACTGGGCATGAGTAAAATAACCGTGGAAAACTACCTCGATCTATTGAGCAAGGTGTTTATCCTCTACAAACTACCCTCTTACAGCAGTAATCACCGCAGTGAGATCGCGAAAGGAGCCAAGTGGTATTTCTTCGACAATGGTATCCGCAATGCCGTCATCAACGACTTCCGGATGCCTGCATTGAGGAATGACATGGGGGTGCTTTGGGAAAGCTATGTGATCTCGGAGCGGATCAAAAAAATGCGCTATCAACGATCTCTGACTCAATTTTATTTCTGGAGAAATTACCAGCAGCAGGAGGTCGATCTCATTGAAACAGAGAACGGACAAATGAGAGGATTCGAAATCAAACTCTCCCCCGGTAAGAAATTCAAAACATCGTCCGCCTTCAAGGCGACCTATCCCGATTGTCAAATTGAACTGGTTCATCGGGACAACTACCTTGATTTCATCCTCTAATCCATAAGTTGGAAGATGATTGTTAAGCGCTGAACCGAAATTGACGCAATCGCGTTGCACTTCACTCATCAGTACCGATTGATTGTATGGACTTGGCCAATGTTCACTACTTTGGATTCGTCTTTAGAATCCTCCGTTCATGGCCAAAAGCAAGATAGATAAGGGTTCATCCAATCGGATATCCGGGCAGGGAAATGATTCCGCATGGCGTCTTTTTTACATCGCGGGCATCTGTGGCGTGATCTGCCTACTGTATCTGCGCACCCTGGATTACGGATTCGTTCTGGACGATGCCTACTACTACGTGGAAAACACTGTGGTGCAGAAAGGCGTAAAGGCAATTCCACAGATCTTTTCAGAAAGCAGCCTCAATGGATATTACCGGCTCGAAGCCCAGCAAGAAGCTTACGGGGCGGCTTACCGTCCGCTCACGCTGAGCACCTTCGCCCTGCAATACCAGCTGGTGGGAATCAATTCAAAGGCTGGTCACCTGATGAACATCCTGCTGGCCATGATGAACGGCTTCCTTTTGTTTTCCCTTCTTCGCAGGCTCTTCAACTCCTGGCCGGTACACCTCAGCGGAACCATTGCGCTACTCTTCGTGGCCCATCCGGTGCATACCGAAGTGGTGTGTAATATCAAGAGCCGTGATGAACTGCTTGCCGGATTTTTCATCCTTCTATCCTTAAGAAATCTGTTGAACGGTGCAGCAGTTCGCACCGAACGGCTCCCGATTGCTCCGGCTCTGCTCTTCCTGTGCGCCCTGTTTTCAAAAGAGAGCAGTATCGCATTCATCGCTGCTGTTCCGTTGCTACTGCATTATTCAGGGAAAAGCGGATGGAAGTCGCATGCCAGAGCGCTTGTTCCATTTTTGGCAGTTGCCGGTGTATTCCTCGCCGCCAGGTATCTGGCCGTGGGCCTAGGAAGTTCCGCGTCGGGTGATCGCATCCTT
>JBJOER010000105.1:0-4967 GCA_046049215.1 Bacteroidota bacterium
AAGATCGGAGCGGTGAACAGCTGGGGTTACGATGTGAATGCAGCCTGCTCGGGATTCATTTTCGCCCTTTCCACAGGCGCCCAGTTCATCGAAACCGGCAAGCACAAGAAAGTATTGGTTGTGGGGGTCGACAAGATGTCGTCCATCATTGACTATACCGACCGTGCCACCTGCGTCATCTTCGGAGACGGAGGCGGTGCTGTCCTGCTTGAACCGAATGAAGAAGGCTACGGCATCATGGATTCCATCCTCCACGTGGATGGAAGCGGACGTGCCTACCTGCACCAAAAAGCGGGAGGCAGTGTGAAACCCGCCACTGCCGATACGGTGGCCGCGCGCGAACACTACGTTTACCAGGAAGGACAAACCGTTTTCAAATTCGCGGTGACCAAGATGGCTGACGTGAGTGCTGAGATCATGGAGCGCAACCATCTGGTGGGTGACGATGTCGCCTGGCTCATTCCGCACCAGGCCAACAAGCGCATCATCGATGCCACTGCACGCCGCATGAATGTTCCCGACGAGAAGGTGACGCTCAACATCGAGCGCTACGGAAACACCACCAACGGTACCATTCCCATCTGCCTGTGGGAATACGAGAAGAAGTTCAAGAAGGGCGACAACATCATCCTCGCCGCCTTCGGAGGCGGATTTACGTGGGGATCGGTGTACATCAAGTGGGCGTATTGATCATTCCGCACGCCCTTTCTTTCACCTTTTATTGATTCTAAGCCCCGTCAGGCGATTTTAACCGGTCGTGTGTCAAATTCCTGTGATTTGATTTGAGTACATTTACGGTACTACCTGTTCCAAAATGAAAAAAAGCCTTCTCCTCGTCTTCATCCTGATTCACAGTATACTTACACAAGCACAAACGGTGATCCAGGTCGGCAGCACGCCTGTCGCCGTCGATACGGTCATTACCGGACTGGATGTGCCCTGGGAGATCATCTACAAAGACGGATATCTCTGGACCACAGAACGCGACGGGATCGTAAGCCGGATCGATGCCGTGACCGGTAACAAGCAGGTCGTCCTGAACCTGACCTCGAGTGTTTATCAGCAATCCGAAAGCGGTATGCTCGGCATGGCACTTCATCCGGATTTTCCCAACACTCCGGAAGTTTTTCTGGCTTACACATATCTAAGCTCAGGTAATATCCGTGAGCGCATCGCCAAGTACACCTGGAACGGCACGAATCTGGTCAACCCGGTTTCACTTGTCCAGAACATTCCCGGCAACACTACGCACAACGGCTGCCGCCTTTTCTTCCTGCCCGACACCACTCTGCTGGCCAGTACGGGCGATGCCCAAAATACGTCGTATCCTCAAAATACAACTGCGATGAACGGGAAGATGCTGCGTATGCGAACCGACGGCACCGCACCCGTGGACAATCCCATTCCCGGTAGTCTCATGTACAGCTTCGGACACCGCAATGTGCAGGGAATTGCGATGTTGCCGAACGATTCCATCGTGCTGTCTGAGCACGGCGCATCGTCAGACGATGAGGTCCAGTTCCTTCGTGCCGGACGCAACTACGGCTGGCCCAACGTGGAGGGATTCTGCAACACCACCTCTGAGATCAATTTCTGCAACGCGAACAACGTCGTGGTTCCCATACTCGCTTACACACCCACCATCGCTCCCTCGGACATGATGTATTACACCAACCCGAACTTTCCGGAGTGGGACAGCTGCATGATCATGACCGTACTCAAAGACAAGCACGTCCGCGCCCTGCGCATGCGTGCCCCTTATGATACGGTCACCACCAACACCATCTACCTCAGTAACTTGTTCGGACGCTTGCGCGATATCGCCATCGGCCCCAATAAGGAAATCTACCTGGCGACCAACGGAGCAAGCTGGGCCAACACCGATCCCGGCACACACAGCATCATCAAACTCACCCCTCCCAACACCAGTACCGGAATAGGACATAACCACTCTCCCGTTGTATTTTCAGCATATCCGAACCCCACCGAAGGTCATTTGGTGATCGAATTTGCATCGACTCAGGCTGGAACAGGGCACACCATAGCCATCAGCAACCTGCTTGGCCAGGAGTTGCTCCAACAAGTTGCACTGCAACCACGCACACAATTGACACTGCCGGAGGATTGCAAACCCGGGGTTTACCTTGTGAAGGTGACCGACAATGGAAGCGGACAGTCCTCCACAACCAGGATTGTCCTGCGGTAGTCGGTAGGACGGCAACCCTTCTCCGTCCCGACCCTGGAATTTTACGGATGAACCAGCAAATCCTCGTATTCAGCGGACTGGGTGCAGATGAACGGGTGTTTCGACATATCGATTGGGGTCAAAATGAAATCGTTTATGTCCATTGGATCGAACCTCTTGGAAAAGAGCCGATCGAGGCCTATGCAAGGCGACTGATCGCCCCCTATCAAATCCGGAATCCGATCCTCGTCGGACTTTCTTTCGGAGGTATTGTCGCCATTGAAGTTTCAAGGTTCATTGCTTTTGAACGGATCATCCTGCTTTCGTCGGTAAAGCACCGACGTGAGATTCCCTGGTACATGCGGCTGGCAGGCACTTTCGGTATTCACCAACTGATACCCAAGCGGATCCTGAAGGGTGCCGGATCGATTCAATACTGGATCTTCGGAATGAAAACAGCGAACGAAAAAGCCCTGCTGGACGGGTTTCTCGCCCAGAGCTCCGACACCTATCTGCGGTGGGCGATCGGCCGGGTACTTCGCTGGAAGAATACGGTCATCCCCCAAACCATCCTCCACATACATGGCGAATCCGACCGAATTTTCCCGATAGGGTATGTGCATGCCGACAAGGTCATTCCCCAGGGTGGACACTTCATGGTGTACGACCATGCGAAAGAAGTGAATATCATTCTTCGTGACTATCTGTAAGTTCGTAGTCGTTCATGGGATCGGAGTACCTTCACTGTCAAAACATGTCCGGCATAAACACCCCCCTCTGCCGGGAGAAAATACCATACGCGAATACATAAGCAAGATGGAGCTTCTCATCATCTGCCTCACCGCATTCCTCACCGCCATCCTGACGTTCTTCAGCGGATTCGGACTGGGCACCATTCTTTCACCGGTGTTCATGCTGTTCTTCCCTCCAGGGCTCTCCATCGCACTCACCGGCATCGTACACTTCTTCAACAACCTCTTTAAGCTGTTTCTAACGGCCCGCCATGCCGACAAACCGGTGCTGATCCGATTCGGAGTTCCGGCCGTAGCGGCAGCTTTCATTGGCTCTTTCGTTCTACTTCAGATTCAGGACCTACCCGAATTGTTTTCATACAGTATCGGCAACAAAATCATTACAGTATCTCCCCTTCCATTCACCGTGGGGTTACTGATGTTCCTGTTCGTTCTGGCCGATGTTTTTCCGATCACTGAAAAACTGGCAGGTGCAAGAAAGAACCTGGTGCTGGGAGGAGCGCTGAGCGGTTTCTTCGGTGGGCTTTCGGGTCACCAGGGCGCCTTGCGCAGTGCCTTCCTGGTGAAAGCGGGCTTGAGTAAGGAACGCTTTATTGGAACGGCGGTGGTGGTCTCCACCTTCGTTGACATGACCCGTCTGGGCATCTATTTCTCGGGGTTCCGTGACTTTCAGGTATCGGATCATATGCACGTACTGGTTCCCGCCACCTTGTCGGCCATTTCCGGTGCCTACATTGGAAACAGATTGCTTAAAAAGGTAACCATCGGCTTTATTCAGGTGTGTGTGACCATTTTGTTAATGGCCGTTTCACTGGCACTGACTTTTGGATTGATCTGATCCAGTAAAACGATCAGGGATTGGCCTTGCGGTAATGATCCGCCACCTCAGCCAGTTCATCGTACCACTCCGTTCCGTATTTACGGACAAGCGCCTCTTTTAAAAACACATACATCGGCACCTTCAGTTTCTCCCCGAGTGAACAGGCAGGAGCACAAACCGACCAGCGGTGGACATTCACTGCTTCATAGTGTTTCATCTTTTCGATGCGGACAGGATACAAATGGCAAGAGATCGGCTTGCGGAACGGGATGATGCCTTCGGCATGGGCCTTTTCAAAAGCGCAAGCGGCCACACCGTTTTCAAAAACCGTATAGACACACTCGCGGTTTCCGTTGACAAGAGGTGTAACCAGGTCACCGTCGGAATCGCTGGTATGCAAGCCGATGGATTCAATAGAGGCCAGAGCCTCGGCAGGCAACCGGTCCCTGATCAACGGGAAAGCCGACTCGATCTCTTTCAATTCCGCTTCTTCCAGCGGTGCTCCTGAATCGCCTTCCACACAACAGGCTCCTTTGCACTTGGACAGGTCGCAGACGAAATGCGACTCGATCAATTCCGTTGAAACGAGCGATTCACCGATCTGTATCATGCCTCAAAGATAAGAGGTGGAACCCGGGTGATTCAAATAAACTCCGAAGGCTTCCGTCTGTTATAGAAATATGAAGCTCCGTAAAATGACCCTCATCGTAGTCCTTGCCGTTGTTGCGGCAGCCTTACTCTTCATCGGCTGGACCAACCGCGTCAGTGCGGACACCGAAGAGCAACCCTACACGCTGATCCGTAAATGGGAAGGGATTGAATTCCGCACCTATCCTCCCGCCATCCTGGCCAGCGTCAGCAAAAACGGCAAAATGATGGAGGTGGGAAACACCGGATTCCGCGAACTGGCTGGCTACATTTTCGGTGGAAACGACCGCTCGGAAAAAATCGCCATGACCGCCCCCGTCGTTTTCGTTCCCGGAGATGCGAATTCCCAACTGACCGAGATGAGCTTTGTAATGCCGGCAGACAAAACCATGGACAAACTGCCTTCACCAAACAGTTCCACCGTACGGATTCACCGGTCCGATACTGTTCACATGGCCGTATTGCGCTTCGGTGGCTTTGCCAACAACTCAGACATTGAAGACAAAGCCGAAGAGCTTCGTCAACTTTTGAAGAAGAATAAGATCCGATTCACCGACCGCGT
>JBJOER010000106.1:0-7719 GCA_046049215.1 Bacteroidota bacterium
CACCCCACCTGAGGAGTTCAACCAGACTTTTGAGCGAGCCTTTTTCGACACTACGATCAATGCGTTGATGCAGAAAATACCCTGGAAGCAACCCCGGGAAGTGTTTGACGGGAATTTCCAGTCCGAAAAGAAGCGTCTCGTTTTCATCCACACCTCCTGGTGCAATTCCTGCAGGGTCATGGAGCGTGGAGTATTTACGGATACGCTGCTGAATGCTATACTTGACCGCTATGTGGCGGTTGATTTTAACCCGGAAATCCAGGATCCCCTTTTTTGGAACGGCGTATTGTACCAGCGTAAGTCGGAGGATCGATTCCCCTTCCATCCTTTATCGCTCGAACTCACCCGCAAGAACTTCGTACTTCCGAGCGTAGTCATCCTTGACGAGAAGGATGCCATCATCGATGCCATCCCGTTCTATCTGCCCCCGGTCTTGATGAAGGACATCCTGACCTATTACGGGAATGACATCCACAAGCAGAAGAGCTGGGTCGATTTCAGAAGGGAATTGGGCAGATAACCATTCCTTAATCTGAATTTCTTATCTTGCTATGAAAAGTCGGCTGTCGCCGGCTGACCCTACTTTATGAATACCGCCCTGCTTGATCGTGCCTTCGGTTTCCTGGACCAGGCGTATGCCGAATTGGAAATGACGGACGCGTTGATCCAAAGAAAAGAGCAGATTGAAGAGCAGATCCGGTTGACCGGTACGTGGGAGTTGACTTCCGAAGAATTGACACACGGCGCCCGCATGGCCTGGCGCAACAGCAATCGCTGCATCGGCAGGCTTTACTGGAAAACGCTGAAGGTGATCGATGCGCGTTCAGTGGAGGAGCCGGCTGATATTTTCGACGCTTTGCAACACCACATCGATTTCGCCTATAACGGCGGGGACATACGCTCTGTCATAACCGTTTTCAGGCAGCGCAAGCCGGAAGAAAAAGAAGGTCCTCGAATTGTCAACCATCAACTGGTACGGTTTGCCGGTCACCGGAATGCGGATGGAAGCATCACCGGTGATTCTGCAGAGGTGCTTGTCACCGAGCACTGCATGAAATTGGGATGGAAGGGTGAAGGAACGCGGTTCGATCTTCTGCCTCATGTCATCCGCTGGCCTGGAATGGCCGATAAGTTACGCATGCCGGTCATGCCCGAGGGCATACGTGTACCTATCCGGCATCCGGAATTCGCCTGGTTCGAAGAATTGGACTTGCAATGGTACGCAGTGCCCATCATTTCCGACATGATGCTTGAGATCGGTGGGGTGGAGTTCACCGCGGCGCCTTTCAACGGCTGGTACATGGGCACCGAGATCGGCAGCCGGAATTTTTCCGACACGGACCGATACAACATGCTTCCGGAAATCGCCAGGCGCTTGGGCCTCGATACGCGGAGTTATCACAGCCTGTGGCAGGACAGGGCCATGCTGGAGCTCAACCGTGCGGTGCTGTACTCTTACGAAAAAGCCGGTGTGACCATCTCCAACCACCACGATGCTTCGGAGCAATTCGTTCATTTCGAGCATCAGGAGGAGAAGCACGGCAGGCAAGCCACCGCCGATTGGGTCTGGATCACCCCTCCCATGAGCGCCAGCTCCACACCGGTATACCACCGTTTATACGACAACACCATGAAAGGCCCGAATTTTTTTTACCAGGATCCCTGCCTGGGTAAGTTGCGTTTCGACATCACTCCCGGATGCCCTTTCCACGCAGCAAGTTTAACTGCTGCCAAGCAAAAGGGCTAAGGTTGATCCTTCCAATTTTCCTTCCCGGCGTTTGCGTATCTTTCCGATATCAAACCGGTGACCTATGCGTCTTCTTGCACTCTTTTATTTCCTGATTCCCGCCTGGGGCTTCTCCCAGACCGGGATCGACAAGCCCGTTTACGAGATTGTCACTTACCGCGACACGAGCTACCTCGGAACGATCCGCATGGAATTGTTTCCGCTGATCGCTCCATTACACGTGAACAATTTCGACAGCCTCGTGGCCCAGAACTTTTACGACAGCACTGCTTTTCACCGGGTGGTTCCCGGATTCGTCATTCAGGGCGGTGATCCCAATTCCATCAACGGTCCTGTCAGCACCTGGGGACAAGGCCAACCTTCGCAACCCACGGTGCCTGCCGAGTTCAACGCGGTTAGACACCTGCGGGGAATCGTTGGTGCGGCTCGCGACACGAACATCAACAGCGCCAACTCCCAGTTCTACATCTGCGTGGCACCTGCCACTTTTCTTGATGGCAATTACACGGTTTACGGTCGTGTGGTACAAGGCATGGAGGTGGTCGATACCATTGTGGCGTCGCCCCGCGATGTAAACGATGTGCCTTTACAGAAGATCTCCATGTTCGTTGATTTCGTCGGTGTGAATGACTCCATTCCCGATCCTGTTAACCTGACCGATCCCCCTGACCAGGCAGTCAACGTGATGAACGCGCAGGTGTTTCGATGGACCACCTCACCGGGCGCTGTGTTGTACACGGCCGAATTCGCCACGGATTCACTCTTCAGCAACATCGTCCTTACACGAACGGTGGGCCTTACCCAGGCCACTGCCACCACCTTGCCGGCATCCACCAAATACTATTGGCGTGTCCGCGCCAACAATGGCGGGCATCTGAGCACCTATTCTTCGGTCCGAAGTTTTTCAACCATTCCGGGCGGTGCCAATCTGGTATCTCCCCTCGACTCGGCGGTGCAGACGTTCACCAACCCCGTATTCACCTGGAACAGTGTGCCTTTTGCCGACAACTACAGGTTGCAGGTAGCCACATCCAACACCTTCAGTTCATTCACTCTGGTGGTGGACCAGACCGGACTGACCGACACGGTACGTCAGGTACAGCCGTTACTGGCAAATTCGCGTTACTATTGGCGCGTACGTTCCTACAGCGGCGCGTTGCCCGGGCTTTACTCGGCCAAGTTCACCTTCGAAACCGGAACTGTTGCCGGACTTCACGGACAAGATGGGAATTCGTCTACACTCCGCATGTATCCCAATCCCGCCGACAGACAGGTGGTGATTGAAGTGGATCCTACTACCAATGTCGGCCCCGTTCAGATTTCCCTAACCGACCTTGCCGGTCGACAGATCACTCCGTCAGAGCTGTATCCTATCCAAGATTTATGGTACTCCATAGACGTGAGTATGTGGCCTGCCGGCATGTATCTGTGCCGGATCCGTATCGGGGATGAGATGCATTACCAACGGTTGGTGATCGAATAAAACGAAAACCCCATTCCGGGCGAATTTATGCGGCTCATCCCTGTCGAAACTCCTGCCCGGTTGCATGATTTCATCCATTTACCTTTTCGGTTGTACCGCGAAAGACCGGATTGGGTGCCTCCCTTCCTGACCGACGAACGGAAATTCCACGACCCCTTAAAGAACCCTTCGTTATCCGAATGCGATACCGTTCTTTTCCTTCTGGAGAATGAAGGCAAGTATATCGGTCGCATCATGGGGATCATCCACCATTTGCACAACAGGGTGCATGGGGAAAGTACTGCCCGATTTTTCAAACTGGATTGTATCGATAGCCGGGAGGCAGTTGCATTTTTACTGAGATCCATAGAAGAATGGGCCATTTCCAAAGGAATGGATCGATTGATCGGGCCATTTGGACTTTCCGACAAGGACCCACAGGGGATGCAGGTGGAGGGTTTCGGACCATTGCCGGTGATTTCAGCCCCGTCCAATCCGGCGTATTTGCCCCATTACATAACGAGCTGCGGATACGAAAAACACCTTGATTGCATTTCTTATCATCTGTCCGTTCCCCAATCCATAACGACGAGGATGAAAAGCCTGGCATCGCGCGCACGAAGGGATTCCAAACTCCGCATGGTGGAATTCACAACCAGGAAGGCATTGCGCCCCTGGGTCGTCCCCGTCCTCCGATCGGTCAATTCTGCATATGCCGGCATATTCGGTTTCATGCCCCTTACGGAGGAGGAAATGCATGTTCTTGCCCGTCAGTATCTCCCTGTTTTGGATCCGGCATTCACCAAATTGATCGTCGATGAAAAGGATCAGCCGGTAGCCTTTGTCATTGCCATGCCCGACATCAGTCCGGGCATACAGCGGGCACGTGGCAGGTTGTTTCCATTTGGTTTTCTGCATATCCTGAATGAACAGAGGAACAGTAAGCTATTGGTCACCTTACTCGGGGCGGTGAGCGATGGGTGGACGGGCCGAGGACTCACGGCCTGGCTTGGAGAAGCGTTAATTGAATCGGCCATTGCTCGCGGCATGCACGATATCGATAGCCACCTCATCCTGGAAAAGAACCTGAAAATGCGAGGCGTAATGGAAAAGTTCGGTGGACGAATCTATAAGCGGTACCGGATCTTTCAGAAAGGGCTCTCTTCACAATAGTAAGGTGCCAAAAACCGAACCGCAATTCAATTGTTGAATGCAATCAGTATGGAATACACAACATCCGGACTATCCAACCTCGATCGCTTCACAAGGGCCAATCTGATCAACTCCCTGAGCGGATTCAAGAGCGTTAGTCTTATCGCCACGGTTGACAAAGAGAGGAGGACCAACCTGGCTATTTTCAGCAACATTGTTCACCTGGGTGCTGATCCGGCATTAGTAGGATTCGTCAATCGTCCTCGCGAGGCCGCTACTCACACCATTGCCAACATCGAGGCTACCGGGGTTTACACCATTAACCATATTCACGCGGACATCCTGGAGCCTGCCCATCAAACCAGTGCAAAGTACCCCGAAGGGGTCAGTGAATTCGATGCCGTGGGCCTGGAAGCGGAATTTCCGGATGGCGTGATCGTGCCTTACGTACGCCAAAGCCGCATCAAGTACAGGCTTCGGCTCAAGGAGATCATTCCCATCGCCCATAACGGCACCTGGTTTGTCGTCGGCGAAATCGAACACCTGGTGTTTCCGCAGGAAATTCAGGCAGAGGATGGGTTTCTGAGGATCGACGAGGCGGGTAGTCTCGCTTCTCTGGGTATAGACGGCTATTATTCGGCATCTCCCATTGCCCGATTGCCCTATGCGAAATACCGTCCCTAAAGCTGGGAATCGCACTTCCGGGATCGCATAATCCCATTCGCACAAACCCGTTACCTTCGCAAGGTAAGATCACATCCAATGTACATCCATATCGGTTGCGACCATGCCGGCTATGATTTGAAGGAGCAAGTCAAGGCTCATCTGATATCTACGGGACATACCGTAAACGATCATGGCACCTTCAACAGTGAAAGTACCGATTACCCCGATTATGCTCATGCCGTTGCCCGGGCGGTCGAAACGGAACAAGGCGGCCGAGGCATCCTCATTTGTGGAAGCGCCAACGGAGTCGCCATCACCGCCAACAAGCATGCCGGCATCCGGGCGGCCTTGTGCTGGAGTCCTGAGATCACACTTCTTGCCCGTCAACACAACGACGCCAACATCCTGTGTATTCCTGCGCGATTCATTGAAAAAGCAACCGCGCTTGAAATGACCCGCTTGTTTCTCACTACACCTTTCGAAGGTGGGCGGCACCAGACAAGGGTCGATAAGATCTCCTGTTAAAACATCACGAAAGCCATCCCCATGAATTTCATGCACTTCCGGCAACGGACACTGTCTGTTTTCATCATGCTCTTGCTTATAGCCACATCATTAACAGCTCAGGAGCTTCCCCCGATCGCCACCGATCGTCCCGATCAAACGGAATCTCCCTATGTGACTCCTTCGGGCTACATCCAGGTGGAGACCGGATTCAATTACGAGAACGACAGAGGAAACTGGTCCATATTGACACCCACTATCCTCAGCAAATACGGATTCAATGAGCGTTGCGAGCTTCGGCTCATCACAGAGTTCGGCGGGACGGGCGTCGATGACACTTCCACTACCGGGATTCAGCCCCTGGTTATCGGCTTCAAAAGCCGGTTACTGGATGAAAAAGGAGTGTTGCCGATGGTTTCCGTCATCTGTCACCTGACCACTCCTTTTCTTTCTGATAAGAAATTCAAACCTACCTATTACGCGCCATCATTCCGGTTCTTGTTGCAGCATGGGTTAAGCGACAAAGTGTCTATCGGATACAACCTGGGAGCAGAATGGGACGGAGAAACCGCGGAGCCCACTTTTATTTATACGTTCACCGCCGCCTTTTCGCTTACCGATCGTTTGGGTTGCTACATCGAAGCCTTTGGATTCGCGCCCCAGAAACAAACTGCGCGGCACCAGGCCGACGGAGGCTTCACCTACCTGTTCAGCGATAACGCCCAACTGGACATATCAGGAGGGATCGCATTGACAGAAAACGCCCCGGATTATTACACTTCCCTCGGCTTTTCGTTCCGGTTACCCACACGTAAATAAAAAAATCCACTTCATGCTTCGTATTCTCATTCTCTCATCCTTCCTCGCCTTCGCCGGAACCCTTTCTGCGCAAAGCACTTTCTCACTCGAATACCATGGGGGCAATGGAGACGAGGCGGTTGAAGTCGTAGAAAACGCATCGGGCGACCTGGTTGTTCTGGGTTATGTATTTACGACCAACAACACCGATCTGGTGGTGTCTGTGGTTTCGCAATCGGGGGTGATTCAGCAAAGCCTGACCTTCGGCACTACTGAGTACGAACTGCCCAAATCCATCACCGCCACTTCCGACGGAGGCTATTTCATCACGGGGAGTATCTTCAATACTCCCAGCGACTACGACCTGCTGCTGGTTAAGCTCGATTCTTCCTTCAACACGGTGTTCCGTAAACGTTTCAGTATTGTCGGAGCCAACGAGAACGGCAATCGGGGATTTGAAGTCGCCCCGGGTCTTTACGGTGTTGCCGGGTCCATCGGGCTGGGCGGTAGCACCAAGCCATCTTACATCATCGTCGATGACAACGGTGACGTGCTTCATCAGGCCTATCTCACCACCAACCAATTTGCCAGTCCGAATTACAGCGGGCGGTATATGGGCAACGGGATCACAGCTTTGGTGCATCTCACCAATGCCTTCACGTTACTGGATTCCTCAGGGACTGTTGCCGGCACCTGTGCGACCAATATCGGGTTGTTCACCACCGACGTTTTGAGGACCATCTCCGGCAATTACGCCTGTGTAGCGGCATCGGATTACGGGGCTCCTTTGGGAGGGAGTCTGAGTTTCGCATTCATCGATAGCAATCTGACCTCCTGGTCGGGAGGTTTTAAGTTCAAAATCAACGCCCACGACCTGGTTCCTGTCGCTATGACTCAGGACGGGGCAGGTAACCTATACATCGCGGCCAATGCCACCTCTTTGTCGACGGGAAACACGTTCCCATTACTACTCAAGACCAATTCCTCCGGAAATCTGCTTTGGAGCAGGAATTACCTCCCCGGGGGAGCCCCCAGTGCCGCTTTCCGACAGGTGCGGATTGCTGCTGACGGCGGCATTTTACTTTGTGGAAACAGCGGACCATGGAACAACCAACGGCTGTACGTTGTCAAGGCCGATACAGCCGGAACAGCTCCGTGTAACTGGGCGCCCTATACACTTAGTCCACTTGCGGTGAGTGCTATTGGACAAACGCAGCATACTCCCGTTGCCGGCACTTTACCTCCATCGGCCACACTGACCGGGAATCCCTCTTCAGTCGCACTGGTCACGGATGCTTTGTGTACAAGCGGAACCACGGGCGGCTTCGAACAGGGCACCCGGCCCTTGCGATTACAGGTCTTGCCCACATGGATCGATGAGGGCTTTCGA
>JBJOER010000107.1:0-5713 GCA_046049215.1 Bacteroidota bacterium
GATTTCGACATGGATCAGTAAATGGTTTCGGTCCGGTAACGAAGATATCGATTCACAGCGAACCAGGTGCAGAAAAGGGAAAGGATGATACCGGATCCAAGGAGGATACCGGCGGAAATTCCGAGCAATTTGTAGTCGGAGATGACGGCAAGTTCAGGAATCCTTTCAGAAATGAAATGAACGAGAGCGCCGATGAAGATGATGGCGATCGCCCCCCCGGCAAGTCCGTTCCAGATACTGCTCATCAAATAGGGTTTGCGAATAAAACCCTTTGTGGCTCCCACCAGTAACATGCTCTTTATCAATAATCTTCTTGAGTACAGCGTAATGCGAATGGTGTTATTGATGAGGGTGATAGAAACAAGTATCAGCAAACCGCTGAAGGTGAGAAGCACCCAGGCGATGGTCCGTAAATTCCGGTTGATACTTTCAATAAGGGAGGGCTGGTAATAGACTTCAGTCACCACGGGGTTGGGCTCGACCGATTTCACGAATTTTTTGAAGCTCTCTTCATCCGCGAACTCTCCTTTGAGGTGTACGTCGATGCTGGCATAGAGTGGATTGAACCCCAGGAAGCCGACGAAGTCGTCCCCCAGTTCGTTTTTTAGCACCGCTGCTGCCTCCTCCCTGGTAATCAATTTCGCTTCTTTCACCAATGCGTCGGACCGGATATCGTTCAACAGGCGATCCACTTTGGCCGGGTCGGAATCCGGATGGATTATCAGCGAAATCTCGACGTTTTCACGTACGTAGTAGCTAAGACGCTGGGCATGGAGCAGCAGGATGGAGAGCACCCCCAACAGAAAAAGGACCAGGGAGATACTGACAATGGTGGAAATCCGGGACGAACGCTGGGTTCGGCGTATGACTTTTTTTTCTTCCGTCATGACTTGGGGCAAAAATAGGAAAATACACGTCCGGGCTTTTTCAAAACGGGCGAGGATGCCCCGTGCCGTTTTACTACTTTCGTAACCCCTATCCGGAGACGGCAGATGGAGTATCATTTCAAAGAAATAGAAGCCAAATGGCAGGCCTGGTGGAGGCAAAACGGCACATACAGAACCGGAGCGGGTTCATCCAAACCCACCTATTATGTGCTCGATATGTTTCCTTATCCCTCCGGTGCGGGTTTGCATGTTGGTCATCCGTTGGGTTACATCGCATCCGATATCATCGCCCGCTTCAAGCGGCTGAAAGGATTTGATGTTTTGCATCCCATGGGATTCGATGCGTTCGGTTTGCCCGCAGAGCAATATGCCATTCAAACGGGTCAGCATCCCAAGATCACCACCGAACAGAATATTCGCCGGTACCGGGAGCAGCTGGATAAGATCGGTTTTTCATTCGACTGGGAACGCGAAATCCGGACCTGTGATCCGTCGTATTACAAGTGGACACAGTGGATTTTCATTCAGTTGTTCAATTCCTGGTACAATCCCGTGAACGCAAAGGCGGAGCCGATAGACCGATTGATCCGCTTGTTCGAAGAAAAAGGATATCAGCCTCAGGGCGAGGCATTTCTATCCGGAAACATCGAGTCTGAATTGCAGCCCTTCACTTCGGCGGAATGGAAATCCATGTCGGAAAAAGATAAGTCCGATGTGCTATTGAATTACCGGCTTGCCTACCTCAGCGATGCCTGGGTGAACTGGTGTCCTGCTCTCGGTACCGTACTCGCGAACGATGAGGTGGTTGACGGCAAATCGGAGCGTGGTGGATACCCGGTCGAGCGAAAACGGATGAAGCAGTGGAGCCTCCGCATGACGGCCTACGCAGATCGTCTGTTGAACGACCTCGAAAAAATCGATTGGCCCGACTCGATCAAGGATGCGCAACGCAATTGGATTGGACGCTCTGAAGGATCCACCATCTGCTTCCGCCTGGTCGATTCATCCGGCAATCCAACCTCTGAATCAATCGAAGTTTTTACAACCCGTCCCGATACGGTTTTCGGGGTTTCTTTCGTTACACTTGCACCCGAGCATGAACTGGTTTATCGCATCACCCTTCCGGCCTACCGCGATTCAGTAGCAGAGTACGTGAAAATTGCAACCAACAAGACCGAACGGGAAAGGCAGGCCGATGTAAAAAAGGTCAGTGGTCAATTTACCGGGGCTTATGTACTTCATCCCTTCACCGATGAGCTGGTTCCCGTTTGGATCGGGGAATATGTCTTGGCCGGTTACGGAACCGGTGCGGTGATGGCCGTTCCGGCGCACGATCAGAGGGACTACCTTTTTGCCAGCCATTTCGGTTTGCCGGTTAAACAGGTGATTGAGGGTGGAAACCTGGAAGAGGAGGCCTATACCGATAAGTCCGGTCGGATGATGAATTCCGGTTTTTTGAACGGGATGGATGTGCGAGAAGCCATTCCTGCCGCCATTCGCGAAATTGAGTTAAAAGGGATCGGAGTTGGTCGCGTGAATTTCCGGCTGCGTGATGCCGCTTTCGGACGGCAGCGGTATTGGGGTGAACCCATCCCCGTTTACTACAAGGACGGGATCCCTTGCGTATTGGACGAAAGTGAATTGCCATTGGTTTTGCCGGATGTCGACAAGTTTCAGCCCACGGAGTCCGGTGAACCTCCTCTTGCCAGAGCAGTAAACTGGAAGCACGAAGGGATGTACGAATATGAAACCACCACCATGCCCGGCTGGGCAGGTTCTTCCTGGTATTTCTTGCGGTACATGGATGCGCGAAACGACAACGCTTTCGTTTCTGTGGAAGCGCTTGATCGTTGGAAGCAGGTGGATTTCTACCTGGGCGGTGCCGAGCACGCCACAGGACATTTGCTGTACGTCCGGTTCTGGACCAAGTTCCTCTTCGACCTTGGCTTCATTCAAGTCGAGGAACCGGCGCGGAAGCTCGTCAACCAGGGAATGATACAGGGCGTCAGTGCATTCGTTTATCGGATCAACGGTACAAACCGGTTCGTTTCCTCCGGTTTACGTCACGAATACGAAACCACACCCCTGCATGTGGATGTATCGATCGCCCCGAACCATATCCTCGACCTCGAGCGTTTCAAAACCTGGAGAGAGGATCTTCATCAGGCGGAATTCATCCTCGAAGAGGGCGTTTACAAGTGTGGTGCGGAGGTGGAGAAGATGTCCAAGAGCAAGTACAACGTGGTCAATCCCGACGACATCATCGATGAGTTCGGTGCCGATACGCTGCGACTCTACGAAATGTTCCTGGGGCCTTTGGAACAAAGCAAGCCCTGGAGCACCCAGGGTATCAACGGCGTGTTCAACTTCCTGCGCCGATACTGGAGACTGTTCCGCGTCGACAACGGGACTTGCCGGTTGAGTGACGACCAGCCTACGGCCGCCGAGTTAAAGATCCTCCATAAAACCATCAAGAAGGTGGAGGAGGATGTGGAAAGGTATTCCTTTAATACCACTGTCAGTGCGTTTATGATCTGTGTAAACGAACTGACTGAACTCAAGTGCGACAAGCGTGCCGTACTCGAGCCCCTGGTTATCCTGCTCTCACCCTATGCTCCGCATATTGCTGAAGAGTTATGGCATCTGCTCGGTCATGGCGAAAGTGTCACTTGCGCATCTTTTCCGCAATGGAGGGAAGAGTGCCTTGTTGAGCAGGAATTCGAATATCCGGTATCCATCAACGGCAAGGTGCGTTTCAAGTTGAACCTGTCTCTTCAATTGAGCAAGGAGGAAATCGAAAAACAGATCCTGGATTCGAGTGAAACCGGACGTTACCTGACCCAGCCACCGAAGAAAATCGTCGTGGTGCCGGGTCGTATAGTCAATATCGTAGTCTAATAGTTAATCGACTGACCGCTGCGCAGCGGTCAGGTTAAAGAACAACACCATGCAATTGCTTCTACAACACATCGAGGCCCTGATTTTCGCCTCGGAGCAACCGATAACCGCCGACGATATCCAGTCCTGCCTCAAAAGCGTATACGGATGGGAATTGAAGAAGGAACAGTTTCACAGCTTGATCGCGGAGCTGAAGGAGAAATACCTTTCCGAGGATCATTCCTTCGAGCTGGTGGAGATAGCAGACGGTTATCAGTTTCTGACCAAGAAGGAATTCCATCATGCGGTCAATACGTTGCTGCAGATCAAAGCCAGAAGAAGGCTAAGTACCGCTGCTTTGGAAACCTTGGCCATCATCGCCTACAAGCAGCCACTTTCCAAATCTGAGATCGAGCATATACGCGGTGTGAACTGCGATTACAGCATTCAGAAACTGCTGGAAAAGGAGCTCATCGTGATCAGTGGAAAATCCGATGGTCCGGGCAGGCCCCTCTTGTACAGTACATCGAAGAACTTCATGGACCATTTTGGACTCCGGTCGGTGAAGGACCTCCCGAAGCTCAAGGAGCTTCATATTGCCGATAACGAAATCGGAACCCCTTCCGAATTGATGGATCTTTCTGAGCCGGTTGAGGATGATCTGCCGGAGAATCTGGCTGCGGAGATCCGCGAAGGACTGATGGCAGGAATTCCTGAAAGGGACAGTTTGTCAGCTGAAGACCAAGAGTCGCAAGAGCCGGAAAAAATCGACTCGCCCGGGAACGAGGAAGAGGAATTTCAAGTGGAAGGTACAGTAGATCCGGAAGCCGCTCAGGGAGGATTGGAACAGGATTTGATGGATGAATCCGAGAACCAAGAATCCCAAGAAGAATGAAATCGATCCGGGCCGCATTCCTGATCATCACCCTTTTTTGTTACCCGCTTTTCGGACAGGCACCCGAATCCAGGTCTCAGTCACCTGCTTTTGGAACAAGTGAAGTATTGGAATACCGGGTGCATTATGGTTTTGTGGATGCAGGGAAGGCTCGATTGGAGGTGGATCCACAGCTCAAGAGTATCGGAGGGAGGACCTGTTTCCGTGTAATCGGCACAGGAAGGTCGGTAGGAGCGTTCGATTGGTTTTTCAAGGTCAGGGATCATTATGAAAGTTACATCGATACCGAGTCCATGGTTCCCTGGATGTTCATCCGTAAGATCGAAGAGGGAGGATACCGGAAACACCAGCACGTGACTTTCAATCACCAGAAATCAACGGCCACCAGCGAGAAAAAAACCATTCCTGTGCCGAGCAGTGTTCAGGACCTGATTTCCGCTTTTTATTATGCAAGGACACTTGATTTCGATAATGCCTCCATCGGTCAGACATTTACCATTCCCTGCTACCTGGACGATGAAACTTTTCCGATGGTCATCAAGTATTCCGGAAAACAAAGGGTGAAGACCGATGCCGGTATTTTTAATTGCATTGTATTCAAACCTTATCTGCTAGAAGGCCGTGTGTTTAAGGAGCAGGAAGGGATGACCGTTTGGGTTACCGACGATAAGAATAGGATTCCGGTTCGTGCGCAGGCGGAGATCCTGGTCGGATCGATCAAAATGGACTTGACTTCCTATAAGGGGGTTTTGAATCCCCTGGCATTGGTCAAGAAAAAGTGAATCGCTGTGGATCAGCCGATGAGTTTTCGACTGACCATGTACTCTGCGATTTGAATAGCATTGGTGGCTGCTCCCTTTCTGAGGTTATCCGCAACAATCCAGCAATTCAAAGTTTTATCCTGCGTTTCATCTCTACGCAACCGGCCTACAAAAACCTCGTCGTGTCCTTCAGCATAGAGCGGCATGGGATAGAAAGCCTTTTTCGGGTCGTCCTGTACAATAATACCCGGTGCGTTTTCCAACAGTGAACGGACTTCCTGCAAGTCATATTC
>JBJOER010000108.1:0-30868 GCA_046049215.1 Bacteroidota bacterium
GAGGTAGACGAGTATCCCGAAGCGGCCTTCAACCTTGTAGGAACCATCGAAGACGCCATCGAGAAAGGCAAGAAGCTTCTGGCAGAAGCCAAATAATCCGATACCCAAGCGACACAGATGCTGCTCGAAATCATCACCCCCGACAAGAAAGTCTTCGAAGGCGAAGTCAAATCGGTTGCCGTACCGGGAACCAACGGACGTTTCCAGATGCTCGAAAGGCATGCCGCCATCATTTCGACCCTCATCAACGGGCCTGTTGAAGTGAGAACCTCATCCGGATCTGAAACCTTTGAAGTCAAAGGCGGGGTTGTGGAGATGCTCGACAACAAAGTGGTCATACTCGCAGAATCCGCATAAGGAACAAAATCCTGAACCAAAAAAGCCGGACATCCAAGTTCGGCTTTTTTTGCACTTATTCTTCAGATGACCTGGATCAAAATATTGATTGATAGTTATATACAATAATTAAATTTAACTCGATACGGTTTCAAAAAACTAAAATCAGACGGATGCATGAAAACCAAACTTTCCTGCCTTCCATCCGTAAGAACAGAATCGAATCCCCGTAAAACTTAACTATGAATGAAGGATTCGTACATTTGATAGACATTAGCCAGACACCATGAAGCCGATATACAATCGTTACGCAATGATGTTGCTATCGGCATTGTTGTGGACGAGCACACCGGTTTCAGCTCAACTTTCGGTGAGTTCTGCCCCCACGGCAACACAGCTTATTCAAAATGTCCTGTTGGGACCCGGGGTGGCCGCAAACAACATCATCTATTCAGGAGCAGCAACGGCCAGGGGCACGTTCAACTGTGCAGGAGCATGTAACCTGGGAATCGCGAGCGGGGTGCTTTTGACATCGGGTGGCGTCAATTTCGCAGTAGGCACCAACAACTCTACAGGGGCCGGGCAGGGGAACGGAACTGGATCCGACCCCAACCTCAATACATTGAACCCCGGTGGCAACAACCCGCAGGACCTTGCCAAATTCGAATTCGACTTCACGGTAGCCACAGATTCGGTACGATTCCGTTATGTATGGGCCTCAGAAGAGTACAGCGATTATGTGGGAACCAGCTGTAATGACGTGTTCGGTTTCTTCATCAACGGCCCCGGAATAACGGGTGTGAAGAACATCGCCTTGATTCCCGGAACCGCCGTTCCTATCACCATCAATAACGTCAATAACGGACAAGCGCCCGGTTTAACAAGTCCAACAGGCCCTTGCACCAATTGCGCCTATTTCCGGGACAACCATGGCAGCACCACCATTCAGTACGACGGTCTGACCACCGTTTTGACAGCTGCTACCCAAGTATGCCCATGTGAAACTTACCACATCAAACTTGCTGTCCAGGACTTTTGCGATGGAAATTACGACTCCGGGGTTTTTCTTGAGGGAAATTCCTTCCAGTCGGTAGGCCAAATTCCACTATTGAACATCAGCAACAGCCTCCAGGTTGGTGATACGATCTACATCTGCCCAGGAGATTCGGTACAAATCGGTGTAAATGCATGCCGATCCACACTTTGGTCTACAGGGGATACAACCTCCTCCATTTGGGTTACTCAACCCGGCATTTACTACACTTCCATTGCCAATCCCCCACTCTGCTTTGCTTTTTCCAATTTCATTTACGTGCAGAGCCTGGCTCCTGATGCCGTTTTGGCGGCCAATGGACCCACCACGTTCTGTCCCGGTGACAGTGTCACACTTTCGGTCACCCCCGGAGTATCCTACTTGTGGTCCAATGGCGCAACCACGCAGAACATCACCGTACGTAATCCCGGAAATTACTACTGCTCCGTTTCCTACGGGCAAAGCGCCAACTGCGCCGATGTTTCGGACACCATCAGCGTGAGCTACTCACCGGCGATCGCCATGTCAATCAGTACGTCGGGGCCGTTGTCGATCTGCCAGGGGCAAACCGTCACGCTGACCTCCTCCACACCCAATGTGAACTGGTCGACAGGAGCCACAAGTCCCAGCATAGTTGTGAGCACGGCAGGAAACTATACCGCCACCCCGACCGATCCGGGCCTTTGTCCTATAGCCGATACAGTTACGCTTGTGGTGAACACCAATCCGGTGGTTTCGGTGACAGGAAACGACACCATATGCCAAGGCGCATCCTCTGTACTGGCCACCGGCTCATCCTACGCCGCATACTTGTGGTCGAACGGACAGAGCTCCCCAACCATCAATGCCACCACAGCCGGCGTGTATTCTGTCACCGTCACGGATGGCAACGGATGCACCGGGTCCAATTCGATCAACCTGACGGTATTGGCTAATCCTTTGCCTGCGATCAGCGGTGATTTCGATTTTTGCACCGGAGGCAGCACCGTCGTCAATGCGACTCCGGGTTTCTCCTCATACAGCTGGAGTACGGGCGGTAGTTCTGCCAATCTGAATATCACAACAGCCGGCACCTATTCGGTCACAGTCACCGATGCCTCCGGATGTACAGGAAGTGCATCCCAGGCCGTTACTGCACTGCCCTTGCCGGCTGCAGCCATTGGTGGTGTCACGGCTATCTGCCAGGGCGCAAGTGCCAACCTGATCGCAAGTCCTGCGGGAATGAGTTACTTATGGTCTAACGGTGCCATCACATCCACCATCCAGCCCACCGTTGCCGGCATCTATTCGCTGACTGTAACTGATGCGAATGGATGCACCAACACCGTCAGCCAGGCCGTCACTGTCAACAACAACCCTGTTCCGGCCATCACCGGCACCTTGCAGGTTTGCGATGGGTCCTCCTCCACTCTCAATGCAGGCAGCGGTTACGCCCAGTATCTGTGGTCGAACGGCTCAACCACCTCCGGCATCCAGGTTCAAACCAGCGGTACATACGTGGTTACCGTGAGTGATGCCAACGGATGTTCCGGAACTACATCCGCGGTCTTCACCGTACTACCCTTCACTGTACCCTCCATCACCGCACCTGCAGGATTCTGTTCGGGATCAAATGCAGCCTTGGCAGCCAATGCAGGTTACGCATCCTACCAGTGGTCGAACGGAGCCACCACCGCTTCCCAGAACATCACATCCGGAGGAACCTACACGGTAACGGTAACCGCCGCCAACGGTTGTAGTGGCAACACGAGTGTGAATGTCATTCAACACCCACTCCCACAACCGGCACTTGCCCCCACTTACGACATATGCTCCGGCACTACACAACTGCTTTCGCCAGGGAACTTTACCTCCTATGCCTGGTCTGACGGAAGCAGCAGCTCCAGTCTTACTGTCAACGTCACCGGCAACTATGGAGTCACCGTCACCGATGCTAACGGATGCACCGCCGCTACGACAACGACGGTCACTTCTCACCCTTTACCTCAGCCTTCCATCAACGGGGACTCCACACTCTGTTCCGGAGAAACCACAGTACTGAATGCCGGATCAGGGTATGCGGTTTACCAATGGTCCAACGGCAACACCAATCAGGTCATCTCCGCTTCAACTTCGGGCGGTTATCAGGTCACCGTGAGCGATGCCTACGGATGCAGTGGAACAACTTCCTTCAACGTTTCGGTATTCCCCCTCCCGCTTGCATCCATCACAGGCGATCCGGATATCTGTTCAGGCGAGACATCCACCATGAACACGCCGGGGGGACAGGGCTCTTACCTTTGGTCAGATGGAAGCAATTCGAATTCGGTTACCACCTCCACGGGAGGACAATTCACGGTTACGGTCACAAGTCCGGACGGATGTACGGCAACCAGTGCATTCACATTAACGGTTCATCCTATTCCTGTTGCCTCCTACAGTCCGATCCAGGATATCCGCTGCGATGAGATCTGGGTGAAATTCAATAACACCTCCGTATGCGAACCGGGTTCTGTATTCACGTGGCAATTCGGCGACGGGGACGGCTCATCCGATCCATCGCCCAACCACATTTACACCGATTCCGGTGATTACCAAACCACGCTGGTGGTCGTCAGTCCGTACGGCTGCGACGACTCGACTGGTCAGACCATCACCCTTACCCGTATCCCTCCACCCGAAGCACTTTTCTCCCAATCCCATCGCATAGTAAGCATATTCGACGCGGAAGTATCCTTCACCAACCAATCACTAAACGCCACGCGTTACCGCTGGAGTTTCGATGACGGAGAATCCTCCGATGCGGAAAATCCGACACATTTATTCGACAAAATCGGCACCCAGAAAATCATTTTGACCGCCTTCAACGGCTCCAACTGCTTCGACGAATACATTTCCTATATCGAGGTGGCTCCCTTCTTCGTGCCCGCTGCTTTCTCACCCAACGACGACGGAAAGAATGACGTATTCTTCGACGGCACACCTGCTATCAAGGTTCGTAGTTACCGTATGGATGTATTCAATCGCTGGGGAGAGAACATCTACACGACAGATTCATACCTGCGTCCATGGGATGGACTGGACAAGGCAGGAAAACCCACACCCGGAGGACTTTATGTATACCGCATCCTCATTACCAGCCTGAAGGGTAAGGAGTACGAATTCACGGGTACATTCAGCCTTCTCCGCTAATCCCGCGGCCTGACCTTGGCTATCTTTGTCCTGCGTTTTTCAAACCCAGACCAGGATGAGTATCCAATCCTTCATTAACAGATTCGTTGCAAAAATCATCCTCGGTAAAAAAATCGAAGATTCGACGATCAGTTCGTTCGAACGCGCAAAGGCATTCAGGGCATTGCGCGTCAAGACGATCTCCTGGACAAAGGATGTTTTCCTGATCCTCGCCGGAATTTTCTCTGCTGCATTCGGCTTGAAAAGCTTCCTGCTCCCCAACTCGTTCATTGACGGGGGCGCCACCGGTATGGCGCTTCTCAGCAGTAAACTGATAGGCCTCGACCTTGCACTGACCATTCTCGTGATCAACCTTCCTTTCATCCTGCTGGGTTACCGGGTGATCGGCAAACAATTCGCCTTCAAGACGGCTGTGGCGATTATCGTGCTTTCCCTGGTCATGGCCACAGTGACCTTTCCACCCGTAACGAATGAAAAAATTCTCGTTGCCGTTTTTGGAGGATTCTTCCTGGGTGCAGGCATCGGGCTGGCCGTACGTGGTGGTTCCGTCATCGACGGAACCGAAGTGCTTGCGTTGTTCCTCAGCCGGAAGATCGGGACGACAGTAGGTGATATCATCACCTTGATCAACATCGTCATTTTTTCAGCCGCGGCTTACCTCTTGTCCGTCGAAACGGCCATGTATTCACTGATCACGTACCTGGCCGCATCCAAAACAGTGGACTTTATCATTGAAGGAATCGAGGAATACACAGGCATCACCATCATCAGCCCGAAAAGTGAAGACATCCGCGAAATGCTCATCCACAAACTGGGTAGGGGCGTAACGATTTACAAAGGCAAGCGGGGCTTCGGCAAGACCGGACACAACACCGATGTAGATATCGTTTACACGGTCATTACGCGTCTTGAGATCAGCAAGCTAAACAGCGAGATCGAATTGATCGATCCGAACGCTTTTGTCGTGATGACCAGCATCAAGGATACCAAGGGCGGGATGGTCAAGAAGAGACCGCTTTCACACTAACTGATCAAAGGATCACCCCAAGCAGCATGGCCCGCTGCAAATAGATCTTGGTACCAGGCGCGGGTTGTTCGCCGTACTCCAGCTCATTCATCCGGTACAGTTTCGAAAGCTTTACGGCATGGCGCTGTGAGATATCACGCATCGTCTCCCCTTGTCCCACAACATGAAAAAACTCGGATTCCGACTTGTTCTTCTTGGCAGCGGTATACACCACATCACCGGGATGAAGAGGCTGGTTTTTCACCGCATCGTTGAACTCCAGCACCTGCCACAATTCGATGTTCCGGTCGCGGGCGATCCTGCTCCAGGTGTCCCCTTCCCGTACTGTGACATAGGGAACACCGTTCACCATGTCGGCGGTCAACACAGGAGGTTCGGCCACCGGCAAAGACTTACCTGATTTCGGTAATTCATCTGCGTTAGTATCGTTCTTCCGCTTGAACAAAGCCGGGCGGGTTGATTTCGTGTTTCCGGCGACTCCAGATTCATTCACCGGCGACACCTCCGTTGGGTTCTGTTTGCTGCTGCTTCGGAAAACCGGTCGAGCCGACTTCCTGGTTTGCACAGGGCTCGATTCCTTTGCAGGATCCAGTTCTCGAACAGCGGGCGGAGCTGCCTTGTCAACGGGTTGAGTCTTGGCGGCCAAAGCCGGGACAGCGACCGAGGGATCATCGTACGCATTCAGTCCGAAACGCTCGATAATTTCAATCAGTTTATGCGCATACCTGGGGTTCGTGGCATAACCTGCACGTTTGAGTCCATGAGCCCAGCCTTTGTAATCGGTCAACTCAAGTTCGAAAAGTGAACGGTAACGCTCACGGGAACGCAGGAAATCGGAGTGGTCAGCGTACGACTCCAGTACTGAGTTGTACTTTCTGAAACACTCGTTTGGCGCATCATCGTCTTTGTGGAAGGTGGGTCCTGACCATTCCCGGTGGCATTTGATGCCGAAGTGGTTATTGGCTTCGATGGCCAACAAGCTATTCCCGCAATCGGATTCATAAATGCCCTGGGCGAGGGTGATACTGGCAGGAACACCCGAAATGCGCATATCGGAAATGGCTGCCTCCCTGTACAATTCAACATACATTTCGGGAGTGCGACGAGGCACGGTAGAATTCTCCAGAGGCTGGGCGGCAGCTTGCAGGTTCGCAACGAGGACTAAAAGGCATAGGATTCTCATTCCCATCTGAGCTTAGGGTTCAAGCTGTAAAGGTAGAGGGCTCCTCATGGGTGCCTGTACACCCAATTGGTGTGCATATCAACACCCCTGTGTTAATCCATCAGGTATTGTAGTCCCCCGGTATGGATCACCAGGGTCTCTTCTCCGAACGGCAGTATTCCCTCCTCCATCAACCGGATAACGCCAAAAAAGAGCTTGCCCGTATACACCGGTTCAATCCGAATGTCGGTTTGCCTGTTCCATTCCTGTACAAAAACATCGAGTTCAGCAGTGGATTTCGCATATCCACCGAACGTGAATCGATCGATCCATCCGATGCCGCTTTGGGGATCATCGTGCCATAGATTTTCTTGTCTTGCCTCCAGCACCTTCAACCCCCAGATCCACTTATCAGGGGGAAGACCTTGTCTCAACCCCACGCAGGTGGCACCGGTACCGACTGCCATGACCACTACTTTGGCATCGTCGGGTACATAATCAGCAATGCGGCGGCAACCTGCTATTCCCGATGGATTGCTTCCACCCTCCGGAACGATTAGAAAATTGCCATAACGGCGCTGCAATTCAGTGGTGTTTCCCGACGCACGGAGCCGACGATATTCTACGCGATTGACAAACTCGAGCCGCATACCCATTGCGGAGGCCCGCTTCAAAGTCGGATTGTCGGCAGCAGAAGCTTCACCCCGGATGATCCCTGTGGTTGGGATGCCTATCTGCTGACCAACGGCAGCCAGGGCAGCAATGTGGTTTGAAAAAGCGCCCCCGAAACTGAGTATTCCGTCGTAACCGCGCTCAAGAAAATCCCGAACATTGTCCAGCAACTTGAACAGCTTGTTCCCTCCGTAAACGGGATGAATCAAATCCAGTCTCAGAACACGGAAAGAAAAGGACTTCTCACAGTTCGAGAATCGAACTGAATGCACCGGAACCTCTTCCGGCAGGCATATACCTGAAGGGACAATCAGCAAATCCGATCAGCGGCTTGCGGTGAACTCCTCGTCCGCGAGGGCGGATTTCAAGGCAGCCATGCTCCCTTCTCCTGAAAATGCATGCACCTGTGACCGGCCGTCTTTTCCAAACACACGAACAGCCAAATTACCATTGGATTCCTCGATGCGCGACAATGCGATCAGCTTGCCATCCTTTTCCAGGTTCCAAGTGGTGTTGAAAGGAGTGAACACCAGGTTAACGGCCTTTCTTCCACCGGCTTCGGGGGTAATCCGAAAACGGTTACGTGATGCCTCTATCAGGTAGTTCTTGCCCTTATAGGTAACCCATTGCTGCTCTTTCTGACCTTCACGCATAGAGACAGGATTGGAACCGGACCAGAACTCAATCGCGTTTAAAATAAAAGCATCGATAATGGCAGCAGCAGGATAAACCGGGATGATATTGAGAGCAAAAAAAACGATCGAGCGCACGAATGGATCTTCAATGGATCCGTTCCAATCGTACACATTCTTGACCAAGGCAAACGAACCATAACATCCGGATTGAAGGGTGGCTCCAAAGAGCATCAGGGAAACGAGCAGGGAACGGCTAAACTTTTTCATCTCAGTAAGTGTTGTTTTCACAAACTTAAACGAAGCGTTTTCAGGAATGCTCCAAGCAGCGGTTGAGTCATCCACAAGGATTTCAACACGCAGAACCGACACCCATGGCCTTCACCGACAAATTCGACAAAGAAGATTACTACATGACCCCCGAGGGTTATCTCGTTTTCACCGAGAAATACCATCTCAAAAGGGGCTATTGCTGCCAGAGCGGATGCCTGCACTGTCCCTGGAAGGACAAACAACCCAAACAGGATGGTGTAACGGCTGTAAAGCCTGAAAATCCGAAGTCCGGTAAATCCTGAACAGATACCTCTTCACCCCGCTCAATCCTGTATTTTTGCACTTCAAGCAGACCCCATGTCCACGACCACCCAACAACTCGATCTTTCGAAAACCCAAACACCGACCGGCACTTCCCTATCCTGCAAAGGATGGGTACAGGAAGCTGCATTGCGCATGCTCCACAACAACCTCGACCCGGACGTAGCCGAGCGTCCTGAAGACCTGATCGTTTACGGTGGACGTGGGAAGGCAGCGCGTAATGTGGAAGCGTTTCACCTCATCGTAAAAGCGCTGAAAGACCTGAACGAGGATGAGACCCTTCTGATCCAAAGCGGAAAGCCGGTCGCCATCCTGCCTACCCACAAGGATGCACCGAGGGTCATTCTGAGCAATTCCCAGCTGGTACCCAAATGGGCGACCTGGGAGGTTTTTGATGAGCTGGAGAAGAAGGGATTGATGATGTACGGGCAGATGACTGCGGGATCGTGGATCTACATCGGTTCGCAGGGAATCGTGCAGGGCACTTACGAAACCTTCAATGCCGTTGCTAAAAAGCATTTCGGTGGAAGCCTGAAAGGCACATTGTCTGTTACGGCTGGTTTAGGGGGGATGGGCGGAGCGCAGCCCCTGGCTGTGACGATGGCCGGCGGGACATGCCTGGCGGCCGAGGTAGAAGAATGGAGAGCACAGAAACGTGTGGAAACCCGCTACCTCGATTTTATCGAACACGATGTAGACAAGGCGATCGACCTCGCGCTTGACCTGAAAGCCAAAGGGGAAAACAAGTCGATCGGGGTGATCTGCACCGCCATCAAGCTGCTGAAGCGATTGCAGGAAAGAAATATCATCCCCGATGTACTGACAGACCAGACTTCGGCCCATGATCCACTGGTGGGGTATCTGCCCGAAGGGCTTTCCGTGGAAGAGGGAAATGTACTGCGAGAACAGAATCCCGACCGTTATATTGAAATGTCATACGATTCCATGGCCGAGCATGTATTGCTGATGCTGGATCTGCAGAAAAAAGGTGCCATCACCTTCGACTACGGCAACAATCTGCGTGGAAGAGCGCTCGAGCGCGGCGTGAAGAACGCATTTGACTTCCCCGGATTTGTGCCGGCTTACATCCGTCCGCTCTTCTGCGAAGGCAAAGGACCCTTCCGCTGGGCTGCACTCAGCGGGGATCCGGAAGACATCCGTGTAACGGATGAGGCTATCCTAAATCTATTCCCCGATGACGAGGGACTCCACCGTTGGATCCGCATGGCCCAGGAGCGCATCGCCTTCCAGGGCCTTCCCGCCCGCATCTGCTGGATCGGACAGGGCGACCGTGAGAAAGCGGGATTGCTATTCAACGAACTGGTACGCACGGGAAAGGTGAAGGCTCCCATTGTGATCGGTCGCGACCATCTCGACACCGGATCTGTAGCCAGCCCGAACCGCGAGACGGAAGGCATGCTCGACGGATCGGATGCGGTAGCCGACTGGCCTATCCTCAATGCACTGATCAATACCGCAGGAGGAGCATCGTGGGTGAGCCTTCACCACGGCGGAGGTGTCGGCATGGGTTACTCCATTCACTCAGGCATGGTCATCGTAGCTGATGGAACGGACGATGCCGCACGGCGGTTGAAACGCGTACTGCACAACGATCCGGCCATGGGCGTGATACGCCACATGGATGCAGGGTACGACATCGCCCTCGACACCGCACGCAAACACCGGCTCGACATACGGGAGCGGCTGAAGTAAGATAAAATAACAAGCATAAAAAACGCGGGTTCATGCCCGCGTTTTTCTTTTCAGTCAGGTTTGATCACCAGCGTACGATGCGGTTAGTGGCATCGAGTTGCGCTGTATGTACACGCACAAGGTAAACACCTGCCGGAGAAGCGGACAAGTCAAGATCAACGCCGTTGGTATCGAGCACTCTATTGGTCCGCAAAACAACACGACCCATGGCATCGGTCACTGTAATGTCAGCCTCTTCCCCGTTGAGTACATCCGTTGTCACCCTGAAAAGTCCGGAGGTCGGATTCGGATGCAGCTTCACCATGGCGCTTTGATACAGGATATTCACACCCGTCACGGTCACGCAACCACCCTGGATCTGATGTATCGTCTCTTCGTCATTCCCGTTGACGGCCGCGTGGAAAGAGGCTATGCAAATGGTGTTTGAAAGCAAAGTAGAGTAATAGACCCGCAGGAATGGAAGCGAATTCATATTCTTCTGAAGACTTGCTCCGGTGGTATCCAAAACAGCGATTCGACCGGTGGAGGCATCCCAGCGGATCGTGGGTTGAAATCCGGGAATCAATGAAACCACCGAGTCGATCACCAGGCCGCTCATCGAGAAGTCAACCCCCATGAGTCGTCCGTTCGGATTAAGCAGGTCGATATCAAAAGCCTGACCGGAGGTATTGACCTGTCCCATGGAAAGAAACACCGTGTCGTTGATGTTGATCAGATTGAAAGGGAATTCACAGTGCCGGTGTGTATTCTGGGTTCCGCCCGGATGCGTATGAGAGCCTGCATTGAAACGAACGCAGGAATTCACCAATGCGGCATCCGTGACGGAAAGTGCGCCATCGCCGTTCACATCGTTGCAAGGCAAAACGGATTGCAAGGTGACGATGTCAGACATGTAATCCAATACATCCGCTGCGTCACGGTCGTAATCCACGTCAATATCACCTGTGATACGGGTGCCGTTGCAGTCACCCATACAGTCCTGAATCGCCAGGCCGAAGGTGTCGCCGGCACAATCGATGAACGGAGGACAATTCATGACTTGCGTGAAGGAAGGATTGTTCAGTGAATCGCGGGTGATATCGACACACACACCTGCGGCATTGTTGTTGAACCGTTGTTCGACACGACCGACCTTGTCCGGACTCTCATCCCAATTGACGCGCACCACCAGCGTATAACGGCCGGCAGGTACGTTGGTCACATCCAACCACTGACAGGCGAGTCCTGCACCGTAGATGTCGGCACAGGCCGCGGAAATACCCATATCACCGCAACCATACTTGGCGATTCCGCCGAAGCACTGCAGGTCCATCACACAGAAACCGTTCTTGAAACCGGCCTGCATGGGCGTTCCCAAGGAATCGTAGAGATCGTATCTCGCATAACCGGCATAATGCCAGTGACCATGGCACTGATCGAACACGAACTGATTTCCCGTTTGCGGTTGTCCGATATAATAATCCGCATCGCCGATATTGGCGATACGGGTACTGAAATTGATGACATTCCGCGGACCATATCCGGTCAGACATCCTTCTCCGATCAGGCAGGGGTCGTTCCCATTCACTACGGAGAGGCTAAGCGATGTACTCAGGGCGTTGCCGTCGACCAGCAGGTCAGGACCCGAAGTGCAGTTTGGATCACCCGGGTAGATGCAAGAACCATTCGATATGATGGCCAATGGGTTGTAGTTGCAGGCAGCAGGATCCGTGCAGCCTACTACCGGTCCGGTATACAAGATCTGCCAATTGATGGTATCGCCGACACAAGTCGTATCACCTCCAACGCGCACATAATACGTAGTACCGCCCTGAAGGCCTGCCGGGATGAAAGCCTGATTTCCGCAGGTGCTGTCGTTGTAAAACAATGTACCGGCCATTGTACTGTTCCACACCAGGTTGGTGCAATGGTCATAAACCCAAAGACGCGTATCGCAGGTATTGGAGGGAAAGCAAGTACTGATGTTGTAGGTTCCTGTGGAATCCGGAGTGAACGTGTACCAGGTGCTGAGTCCTGTAGCGGTGTAGACCGTGTCCTCATATGCTGTGAAAGCATTTCCACAATGGCTTCCTGGGGGACAATTCAAATAGCTCACCTCATTGTAGGTATATTGACCGCCCGCAGCTTGGATTGCGCCGTTGACGTAAACCGCATAGAAGCCGTTGCCGAAGGCACAGCAGATGCCGTCGCCATAACTGTCCTTAATCTCAAAAATGAGACAAATGCCGGATGGCACACAAAGAGTATCTCCGTTGAAAGTACCCCAACCCAGGGGGTTTCCGGAAATATCCTTCAACGTCCAACTGATCTCGTTGGGATAGCTGTCGGGCTGGATCACCACCACCACCTCGTCTGTACCGGGAGGACATTGAGCCCCGGACAATACCGGAAAGCTGATCAGAGCAAGGAAAAGGAGAATAAGATTACGCAACATGGAATCATGGGTTTGATAGTGGAAAGATACACATTTTAAAAATCGCAGGCAGCCGAGCACGAGCAATGAACAATTGACGACAAACGATTACATCCGCCATTTATCAACATTCAGTTGAAAACAGAGACCGGCACAGTGCTTACGGTCTTACTTTTGCAAAGATGAGCGCCTACCTCGATGAACTGAACGACGTACAGAAACAGGCTGTACAGCATATGGAAGGACCGGTGATGATCATTGCCGGCGCAGGATCAGGCAAAACGCGGGTACTGACCTATCGCATAGCACACCTCATCAACAAAGGGGAAGACCCGTTCAGCATACTGGCTCTTACCTTCACGAACAAGGCCGCCCGGGAAATGAAAGAGCGGATCATGAAAGTGGCAGGCAACGAAGCCCGATACCTTTGGATGGGTACTTTTCACTCTGTATTCGCACGGATCCTCAGGGCAGAGGCCGAGAAGATCAATTACCCGCCCCAATTCTCCATCTACGACACCGACGACAGCCGCGGTCTGATCCGTGATATCCTCAAGGAGCAGAACCTGGACGACAAAGTTTACAAACCGGCTGCCGTTCTGAACCGCATCTCCTCCGCCAAGAATAACCTCTACAACTGGAAAGAATACCAAGAAAGCACCGAGCTGACTGCCGACGACAAGGCAAGCGGCAGACCCAAAATGGGATTGCTTTTCGAGCTCTACGCCAGACGCTGTTTCAAGGCCGGAGCCATGGACTTTGACGATATCCTTTACAACACCTGGAAACTGCTTCAGGAACATCCCGAAGTTTTGTACAAGTACCAGACGAAATTCAAGTACGTGATGGTGGACGAGTTCCAGGACACCAACTTCGCCCAATACATCATCGTGCGAAAACTTACGGCCATCCACCGTAACATCTGCGTAGTCGGCGATGATGCGCAGAGTATTTATGCCTTCCGGGGAGCCAGTATCCAGAACATCCTCAATTTCGAGAAAGACTATCCCGAGCTGAACACGTTCAAGCTGGAGCAGAATTACCGCAGCACCAAGACCATCGTGCAGGCGGCCAATTCGGTCATCACCTTCAACAAGAACCAACTCAAGAAGGAGGTGTGGACTGAAAACCACCACGGCGAGAAGATCCGGTTGATGCGCGCCCTCAGCGACAACGAAGAGGGACGCCAGGTGGCCCATAGCATTCAAGAGGAGAAAATGAACCGGAGGATCCGCAACAAGGACTTCGCCATCCTCTACCGGACCAATGCCCAAAGCCGGTCGATGGAAGAATCGCTTCGCCGTCTCAATATCCCTTACCGCGTATTTGGCGGTGTTTCTTTCTACAACCGAAAGGAGATCAAGGACCTCCTCGCCTATTTCCGCCTGGCCATCAACCCGGGCGACGAAGAGGCCTTGAAGCGGATAATCAATTATCCCGCTAGAGGCATCGGCAAGACCACCCTCGACCGCATCGTGGTGCATGCCGCACAGGAGAATGTATCGGTGTGGGAGGTGATCAGCAACGTACACGAGTTAAAGGGCGGACTCAACAGCGGACTGCGCGACAAGGTTGGTGAATTCGCCACCATGGTAAGAAGCTGGAACATCATGCTTCCGAACCACACGGCCTACGAACTTGCAAGTCACATCGCCACCGCATCGGGATTGCTCACCGAACTGTACAACGACCGAACCCCGGAGGGTGTGAGTCACTACGAAAACGTACAGGAATTGCTCAACGGCATCCGTGAATTCAGCGAGAACGGCAAGATCCCACTGGAAGCTCCATCAGGAGAAATGGAACTCCCGCCCTTACGCACCCTGAACCTTTATATCCAGGACATCGCCCTTTTGACCGACGCCGACAACGAAAAGGACGGAGACGACGACAAGGTTTCACTGATGACCGTTCACAGCGCAAAAGGACTCGAGTTCAAGCACGTTTACATCGTGGGCATGGAGGAAAACTTATTCCCCTCCCAACTTAGTGTCAACTCCCGCACCGAACTTGAAGAAGAACGGCGCTTGTTCTATGTGGCCATCACCCGTGCCGAGGAAAAACTCACCCTCAGCCTGGCTGCCACCCGTTTCCGCTGGGGCAACCTGGTGCATTGTGAGCCGAGCCGGTTCATTGAAGAAATCGACCGGGATTGCCTCGAAGCACTACCCGAAAAAAGCGAAGCCGCTTTTGATTTCGGAGACGAACGCGGAGGTTGGGGAAGCTATGGGGGCGGATCATCCACCGGACGATTCCAGCGCGAAGGTTCAGGCAGCGGGCTTGCCGGTAGAAGCAAATACACGCCGGGATCCTTCCGCGGCAACAATCCGGGCGGAGCGGGTAAACCCGTCTCCGGCAAGCCGTCCACACCCCCGGTTTCAGCGCCGAAAGGATTCACCAAACTGTCGAATGCCCGCCCCCCAATGCAGGCGGCTGCCGATTTCGAAGCATCCGACCCTTCGCACATCGTGGTCGGCATGCAGGTGGAGCACCAGCGCTTCGGTGTAGGAAAGGTGATTTCGCTGGAAGGTCGCTCACCTGAGCTAAAGGCCACCATTGAGTTTCCCGGACAGGGCCATAAGCAGCTGCTCCTGAAGTTTGCGAAACTGAGAATTGTTCAATGATCCAAGCGGATTCTGCGTGGCCACATGAGTCAGGGCGGCCATGGAATCTCAACCTAAAAAATGCTACCTTTGTTCATCGCCATTAGAGGCAAATCCCCTTTTTTACATGCAATACAATACTTCCCGCAAGGCCCTGACCATTGCCGAATACGGACGTTCCATCCAGGAGATGGTGGAATATGCCGTTCAGCTTGAAGACCGCGACGAACGCACCAAGGCTGCCAAAACCATTGTGAATGCGATGGCCGTATTGAATCCCCAACTGCGTGAATTCGCCGACTTCAAGCACAAGCTATGGGACCATTTGTTCATCATCTCCGATTTTAAGCTCGACTGCGAATCGCCTTACCCCATGCCGGATCCGGAACTTACCCATGTAAAGCCCGATCGGATGTCCTACCCTAACAAGCCCATCAAACTTCGCCATTACGGCAGCATCGTTGAGGCCATGACCCGCGAAGCAGTCAACATGGAAGAGGGTCCGGAGAAAAAACAAGTGGTGGAACAGATCGCCAATTTCATGAAGATGAGCTACCTCACCTGGAACCGCGACTCGGTAGACGACGCCGTCATCCGTGAACAATTGCGTGAATTTTCCGGTGGAAAACTTGAGATCCCAGAAGAGTTGAAGCTCACCAACCGTTTCATAGATTTACGTGAAGCTGATCGCAGGTATCAGCGCGGTAAAAATCAGAAGAAACGGAACAATGCATACGGTCGTGGCAAGTAACCCCGCAGCAACGGGTACAGCGGGTAGTTTTGAAATCAAAGGCGGAATTCGCCTGAAGGGCTCACTGGAGCCTCAGGGTGCCAAAAACGAGGCGCTCCAAGTGCTTTGTGCGGTGCTGCTCACCGACGAAACCTGCATTCTCGAAAACGTACCCGAGATCCGCGACGTCATCAAGCTGATCGAACTCCTCGGCAAGATGGGCGTTCAGACTGAACGGTTGGCGCCCAACACCTACTCCTTCAACGCCTCGAAGGTGGATCTTGGATTCCTGGAAACGCCCGAATTCGCCAAACTGGCGGCCGCCTTGCGCGGTTCCATCATGATCGTCGGTCCTTTGCTTGCGCGTTTCGGAAAAGCATCCATACCCCGACCCGGAGGAGATAAGATCGGCCGCCGCCGCCTCGATACCCACTTTATCGGATTCCAAAACCTGGGAGCGACATTTGATTTCGACAGCGGTGACAATTTCTATCGGGTAGAAGCCAAACGCCTCAAAGGAACTTACATGCTTCTGGACGAAGCTTCCGTAACGGGTACTGCCAACATCGTGATGGCAGCCGTGATGGCCGAAGGCACTACCACCATCTACAACGCCGCCTGCGAACCCTACCTACAGCAATTGTGCAAAATGCTCAATGCCATGGGGGCGAACATCTCCGGCATCGGATCGAACTTGCTCACCATTCAAGGAGTCACCAGCCTGAATGGAACGCGTCACCGTTTGCTTCCCGACATGATCGAGGTCGGATCCTTCATCGGACTGGCGGCCATGACGCAGAGCGAGATCACTATCAAAAATGTGGGACTACCACACCTGGGACAGATACCTTCTACCTTCCAGCGCCTGGGTATCAAAATGGAATTCCGGGGAGATGACATCTACATCCCCGCACAAGAGATTTACGAGATCGACACCTTCATCGACGGTTCAATCCTCACCATTGCTGACCAGATCTGGCCCGGCCTCACCCCTGATCTATTGAGTGTGGTACTGGTGACCGCCACCCAGGCTGCCGGTACGGTTCTGATCCATCAGAAAATGTTCGAGAGCCGCTTGTTCTTCGTGGACAAGCTGATCGACATGGGCGCCCAGATCATCCTCTGCGATCCGCACAGGGCTACTGTGATCGGTCTTGCCCGCAAATTCCCCCTAAAAGGCATACAGATGACCAGCCCGGATATCCGTGCTGGGGTTGCACTTCTTATCGCCGCCCTCAGTGCCAAAGGAAAGAGTGTGATCCACAATATCGAACAGATCGACCGCGGATATGAGCGGATCGACGAACGCCTGAATGCTTTGGGGGCCGAAATCCGTAGGGTGTAATCACATTCGGAATTGACCAGCCTGCATTTTGGTATTATTTTTGCCAAACTCATCGGTCTTTAAAAAACTAAACTTCCAATATGAAAAATTTCGCATCCTTGCTGCTGGTCGGCGCATCCCTGTCCCTGGCGGTTATCGGTTTCTCCTCGTTCAAGAAGACACCACAAAACAACACCGGTACGCAAGTCGGCCAGAAAGCGATAGAACTTGCATTCACCAGCCCCGACGGTAAAACAATCGCCCTGAGTTCCTTGAAAGGAAAAGTAGTCCTGATCGACTTCTGGGCCAGCTGGTGCGGCCCATGCCGGATGGAGAATCCCCACGTCGTGGCGGCTTACCAGAAATACAAAGACATGAAGTTCAAGAACGGGAAGGGTTTCACCATTTACAGCGTGAGCCTCGACCAAAACAAAGAAGCCTGGATCAAAGCCATTGAAAAAGACAAGCTCGAGTGGCCTTACCACGTCAGCGACCTTGGCGGCTGGCAGTCACGCCCGGCAGCCATGTACGGAGTAAACTCCATTCCGGCCAACTTCCTGATCGACGGCAACGGAATCATCCTGGCGCGTGGTCTTCGTGGACCCGGCCTTGCCGCTGAACTTGATAAACACCTGGCGAAATCTGCCGACAGTGAGAAATCTAAAAGCGAATAAGCTTTGATCGATCTGCATTCCAGATCGTATATAAAAAACTTTCAGGGGGCCTCCCGTCCGGGGGGCCTCTCTATTTTCTGACAATTTGTCCCTGCTATTCCGATGGCGCTATTTTTGTCAACGAAGGATCATACCCTCCCGGGAGAAGCAACCCTCTCGAAAATTCCAAACAGAAATGAGTGAAGAAAAAGAAAATCAACAGATTACAGACACACCTGAAGGTGCCGAACAGGTAACCGCCCAGTCCGTCGAAACAGACCCACTGACAGCTTTGCAGAAAGAGCTGGACGAAGTGAAAGACCAACACCTGAGGCTATACGCCGAATTCGAGAACTTCAAAAGGCGCACCCGAACTGAGCGTGCAGACCTGATTAAGTCGGCAGGCTCGGACATCATTTCCTCTTTGTTGAGCGTGCTGGACGATTTCGATCGCGCACTCAAAGCCATGGGGAATGCAGAAGAAAATCCGGTACGAGAAGGGATTGTGCTGATTCACCAGAAAATGATCGGCTTACTGGAACAACGCGGACTCAAAGCCATGGATGCTGCCGGACAGGTGTTCGACGCTGATCTTCACTATGCCATCACCAATATTCCGGTAGAGGATGAAAATATGAAAGGCAAGGTGGTCGAAGAAGTGGAAAAGGGATATTGGTTGAACGACAAAGTCCTGCGCTTTGCAAAAGTGGTGGTAGGACAATAATCGAAAAGCATGTCAAAGCGCGACTATTACGAAGTATTGGGCGTTGCCAAAAACGCCTCGGAATCCGAGATCAAGAAGGCTTACCGCCAACTTGCATTAAAATACCACCCCGACAAGAACCCCGGCGACAAAGCCGCTGAGGATAAATTCAAGGAGGCCGCAGAAGCCTACGAGGTACTCAGCAATTCCGAAAAGAAAAGCAGATACGACCAGTTCGGCCACGGCGGAATGGGTGGAAACGGCGGTTTCGGCGGACAGGGCATGAACATGGAGGACATCTTCAGCCAGTTCGGTGATATTTTCGGAGGCGGTAACCCTTTCGAGAGTTTCTTCGGAGGAGGCGGTGGAGGTCGAGGCGGAAGACGCACGGTCAACCGTGGAAGCAACCTTCGGATCAAAGTAAAACTTACCCTGGAGGAGATCGCCAAAGGAGCGGAGAAGAAAATCAAAGTCAACAAGCAGGTTTCCTGCACCACCTGCGGTGGTTCCGGAGCACAGGCGGGGCAGGGCTCATTCTCCTCCTGCGGCACCTGTAACGGCAGCGGACAGGTGCGACGAGTGACCAACAGTTTCCTCGGGCAGATGCAAACCATCACCACCTGCCCCACTTGCCATGGCGAAGGCCAGACCATCACCAGCAAGTGCAAGGCCTGCAGTGGCAGTGGCACACAAGGAGGCGAAGATGTGATCAGCATCCAGATACCTCCGGGAGTAGCCGAAGGGATGCAACTGAACGTGACCGGTAAAGGGAATGCGGCTGAGCGAGGAGGAATACCCGGAGATCTCCTGATCGTGGTGGAGGAAGTACCGCATCCACAGCTTCAGCGCGACGGGGAACAACTCATCCACGACCTTTATGTCTCATTCATCGATGCCGCTTTGGGCACTTCAGTGGAGATTCCCACCCTGGAGGGCCGTGCCAAGATCAAGATCGATCCGGGCACACAGGCCGGAAAAGTCCTTCGCTTGAAAGGGAAAGGTCTCCCTGCGCTCAATTCCTATTCCCGCGGCGACCTCCTGGTCAACATCAACGTATGGACACCTCAGCAGTTGAGCACCGACGAAAAGAAAGCATTGGAGAAACTTCGCGATTCGGAGAACTTCAAACCCAACCCCGGCAAAGGAGACAAGAGCTTTTTTGAAAGGATGAAAGAGTACTTCAACTGACCGGTTCAAGCCAAAACACAATCAACGCATCGGAGGAACCTCAGGTGCGTTTTTGGTTTGAAACGTATGCATTGATTCCATCCAACACTACCGATCCCAGCCCTCGAAACGACGACCGATCAATTCAAACAGCTTTTCGTTGTGTGATTGATAACGTTCAAGTAAGCGACTCCTCAATTCCGTTTTCATTTCGCGGTATTCTCCGCCTGCATTGAACACCATGTAGCGAGGCGGCTCCCAATTTTTCAATCCCAGGAAATCCACCACCTGACGAAAGGCAACCGAAGGATGAGTGAAGAACGGCTCGCTTTGGATGACCAGCACCTGCTCTTTTGGAAAATGAGAGTACCAGTTCTCCAGTTGTTCGGCATAGCACCCACGCCTGAAATAACTAAAGTACTTGTGTTCGAAACTGGAATAGGAAGGATCTGACCTTAGCCTCTCCTCATGTCCTTCGATGCGATCCTCCTCACAATCGATTGCCGACTCGAAATCCTTGATTGTTTCGATCCCCAGCCGCACCTGATTGTTGTAGCTTGAAATGGCCCGATCGACCGGGTTCCGGAGCATGCAGATCAGTTTCACGTTCGGGAGGTCACGCTTCACCCTTTCAGGAGCCAGGGGATGAGCCAGGTAATAAGGACTCGACTCACCGGTCGCACAGGGAAGACCACTGTCCTGCTCACACCGTCGAGCTGAAGAGAGCGATGGAAAGTGGGAACGGTACCATTTTTCACCCTTGTGGTAATAGTAATCGAAATAATGCACCTCCTTTGTAAAACAAGGCAACACCTGCGGGTGTTGTAGCAGATAATTGTAAAGCGATGTGGTACCGCATTTCGCAGCACCGATGATCAGGAAAGAAGGCAATACGCGGGAATTCGCAGTCCATCGCCTGAAGGTAAGCTCGGCATTCCTTTGCAGACGATCAGTGAGCGACGGCCTCTGCTTTTGTCCCATGGAAAACGAAAGTAGAAAAGTTGTGGATGCAACGAAGCCCGGCAAACCCTTAGCGGTGAAACCATTCGTGTACTAAAGCAGTTAAAAGAAAGAGTACCTTTGAGGGAAGACAAGCATCATGCAAAAACGAATCATTCATTTTGAATTCGACCAGTTCTCCAGCCTGGAGGAACTCCCGGAGAGCGACCGTTTGCTGATGCGTGAGGCCATGAAAGCCTCCGACGATGCCTACGCACCCTATTCCCATTTCCACGTCGGAGCGGCCGTACTCCTTGAAAACGGCGTAGTCGTCCGGGGATCCAACCAGGAAAATGCCGCCTACCCTTCGGGCCTCTGCGCGGAGCGTGTAGCCTTGTTTGCGGCAGGCGCTCAGCATCCCGGTGTGAAAATCATGGCCATTGCGGTTTGTGCCTATCCCGAAAGCAAGAAAGAACCGGAGTTCCCATTGAGCCCGTGTGGGGATTGCCGACAGGTGATGGCCGAATACGAGACCCGGTACGACCACAAGATCCGGATGATCATGCAAGGCGGACACGGCACCTATATCGCCACCGAATGTGTCGCACAATTGCTGCCTTTTCTTTTTACAGGAGAAGCCCTGAAATAGAGGCGCCGGCAATCCTTCCATTCCAACCTTTTGGATTTGCTGTTCTACTGCTGTCCTGATTCCCGATTTACACCTGAATCCCAACACATTAGAGCAAACGGCCGAATGCGGTCGGAAGCCCTGTTTGGACTATTTTTGCGGGCATGGGAAAATCCGCCAGTTCAAAAGCCACTGCGGGCAAGACAAAGTATAGCCGCGAGCAGTACCTGAAATGGTACGAGGATATGCAATTGATGCGCCGTTTCGAGGAACGTGCAGGTCAGCTTTACGGCATGCAGAAAATCAAAGGGTTTTGTCACTTGTACATCGGACAGGAGGCTGTCGTAGCCGGAGCCATTTCGGCTCTGAAGCCCGAAGACGCCATGATCACTGCCTACCGCGACCATGCACACGCATTGGGCAAAGGCATTTCCGCGCGCGAAGTGATGGCCGAACTTTTCGGTAAGATCACCGGATGTTCCAAGGGCAAAGGTGGCTCCATGCACATGTTCTCGAAAGAGCACCGCTTCTTCGGGGGACACGGCATCGTAGGCGCCCAGATCCCGCTTGGCGCGGGGATTGCCTTTGCAGAAAAATACAACAACACGGGTAATCTTTGCGTCTGTTATTTCGGCGACGGCGCCGTACGTCAGGGCGCGCTTCACGAAGCGTTCAACATGGCGATGTTGTGGGAGCTCCCTGTGATCTTCATCGTGGAGAACAATGCGTACGCGATGGGCACTTCAGTCGAGCGCACATCGAACGTGCATGACCTGCATAAGATCGGTCTGTCGTACGACATGCCCTCCCACCCCGTCGACGGAATGAATGTGGAAACGGTGCACGAAGCCATGGTGATGGCAGCAAAGCATGCCCGGGAGAAAGGACCCATCTACCTCGAAATGAAGACCTACCGCTTCCGGGGCCACTCCATGAGCGACCCGGCGAAATACAGGACCAAGGAGGAAGTGGAAAACTACAAATCGCAAGACCCCATCGAGCAGGTGAAGGACACACTGCTCAAGGAAAAATTAGCTACGGAAGCAGAAATCGAAGCTATCAACGAACGCATCAACGATGTGGTGGAAGACAGTGTCCGTTTCGCCGAAGAGTCGCCTTACCCTGATCCTACTGAACTTTTCAAAGACGTTTATGTTCAGGAAGACTATCCCTACATCATCGACTAATCAAACTCATTCCCTCTTCAGAACTCCTCTAAGCTAACAGATCATGGCCGAAATCGTACGCATGCCCAAGATGTCAGACACCATGACGGAAGGTGTTGTTGTCAAATGGCACAAGAAAGTCGGAGATACGGTGAAAAACGGCGACCTGGTCGCGGAAATCGAGACGGACAAGGCCACCATGGAATTCGAATCGTACCAGGCGGGCACACTTTTGTATATCGGAATCGAAGAAGGTAAGGCTGCACCGGTAGACAGTATACTGGCGGTTTTGGGTAAGCCGGGCGAAGATTTCAAGGCACTGCTCGATCAGGAATCGGCGGCCGCCAAAGTGGAGAAAGCTCCGGCAGCAGTGAGTCCTGCACCGGCAATGACTGCGTCAACTCCTGCACCTGCACCCGCACCTGCTCCCCCTGCCCAAAAAGTAGTGGTTCAGAATGTGGTCAGCGCACCGGCACACTCACCAGACTCAAGTGATTCGAGAATCAAGATCTCTCCTTTGGCGAAACGCCTGGCGAATGAGAAAGGGATCGACTTGTCGTTGCTTCGGGGTTCGGGAGAACACGGGCGAATCGTCAAGCGCGACATCCAGTGGTTCAAGCCGGGCAATGTGGTACAGCCCGGAATCTTATCCGCACCGGCTGTTACCCGTGAGAGCTTCGAAGAGGTGAATGTCACTCAGATGCGGAAGACTATTGCCCGGCGTCTGAGCGAAAGTAAATTCAGCGCTCCCCATTTTTATCTGACCATGGATATCGACATGGACGAAGTGGTGCGTGCAAGGGAAAGCGTAAACAGCGTCACCCAGGTGAAGATCTCCTACAACGATTTCGTGGTCAAAGCTGCAGCGACCGCTCTTCGCCAGCATCCCGCGGTCAATTCCAGCTGGCTCGGCGATACAATCCGGTTCAACCACCACATCCATATCGGAGTGGCGGTAGCGATAGATGAAGGGCTGCTCGTGCCCGTGGTGCGCTTTGCCGATAGTAAGACGTTGAGTCAGATCGCTTCCGAGGTTAAGGCATATGCCCAGAAAGCGAAGGAAAAGAAACTACAGCCACAGGACTGGGAAGGCAACACCTTCACCATTTCCAATCTCGGCATGTACGATATCGAGGCGTTCACTGCCATCATCAATCCGCCCGACGCCTGCATACTTGCTGTTGGTGCGATCAAGCAGGTACCTGTTGTGAAAAACGGAAACGTCCAGCCCGGTCACGTGATGAAAGTGACCTTGAGCTGCGACCACCGCGTGGTGGATGGTGTTGTAGGATCCAAATTCCTGAACACCTTCAAGGCATTGCTTGAGAACCCGGTCGTATTGCTCGGGCAGGGCAATATCTAACCGCGCCGTTTGCCCGCTTCAACCGAATCACGAAGTATAAATTCGCTCCACCAGTGAGGCATTCGCCTCCAGGATGACCTTGCGTTTCAGGCTCAGTTTCGGCGTCATCTCCCCCTTGTCAATACTCCACTCGCGGGGAAGCAGTTCGATCTTCTTGATCGTTTCATAGCTGCCGAGTTTCTTGTTCACCTCTTCAACCTCTTTCATCATCCGGTTCTTCACCCGCTCCATGGCGATCAGTTCTTCGTTGGTGGCAGGGATGGTGATTTCTTTACGCGCACACCATTCGCGCAGGAAAATGAAATTGGGAACGACCAAAGCCGCGGCGAAATTGCGATTCTCTCCGATCACCATGGCCTGCTCGATGAAGCGCGATTCCTTCAATTTATTTTCGATGGCCTGAGGCACGATGTACTTCCCTCCGGAGGTCTTGAAGATCTCCTTCTTACGGTCGGTGATGCGCAGATACTTGCCTTCCACCATTTCTCCGATATCGCCGGTATGCAGCCAACCGTCCTTGTCGATCATCTCGTCGGTCAGGTCGGGACGTTTGTAATAGCCCAGCATCACATTCGGCCCCTTGGTCAGGATCTCACCATCATCGGCTATGCGTACTGTGACCTTGTCGATGGTCTTTCCTACCGTTCCGAACTTCAAACCACCCGGATCGAGCGTGTTCACGCAGATGACCGGACTAGTCTCGGTCAATCCATACCCTTCCAGGATGGGGATTCCGGCCGCCCAGAATACGCGCGCAAGCCGGGGTTGCAAAGCCGCACCACCAGATACGGCAGCTTTCACCTTCCCTCCCAACGCTTCCTGCCATTTGCTGAAAATGAGCTTCCTGGCGATTTTCAACTGCAATTCATACACAGGCCCGTTCGCGCCGTTGATCTCGTATTTCAGTCCGAGATCGAGCGCCCAGAAGAACAGACGTTTCTTGATCCCGCTGAGCTCGGCTCCCTTGCTGACGATCCGATCATACACCTTCTCGAAAAGCCGGGGCACACACCCGAAAATCTCGGGCTGGACCTCCTTCAGGTTATCAGCCACCTTTTCGATACTCTCGGCATAGTAGATCCCTACCCCGAGGAACATGTACAGGTAGCTCAGGACGCGCTCATACACGTGATTGAGCGGCAGGAAACTCAATGCCCTGCTGTGCTCATCGACCGGAGCAAGGTGCCTTGCGGCATACAACTGACTGACGATGTTGTTGTGCGAAAGCATAACACCTTTCGGAAAACCGGTGGTTCCGCTGGTGTAAAGCAGCGTCGCCAGGTCATTCGCTCCGATCGAATCGCAGATGGACTTGACCGAAGCCGGATCGGGATGCTGTCGCCCTTTTTCGGCGATCTCAGACCAGTGTGGTTTACCCGGAATGCGGTCGAAGGAAAACATACCCCTGATCCCTTCCACATCTTTGGTGACAGACTCCACCTTGTCCCACAATTCCTGGCTAGAAACAAAAACATAGCTCACTTCCGCATCCTTCAGAATGAAATGCAGATCACCGGCGCTGATGGTCGGGTAAACGGGCACATGAATGGCCCCGATGCGCATCATGCCCAGGTCGAGGAAGTTCCATTCCGGACGGTTGTTGCTCAACGTGGCGATCTTATCGCCCTTGCGCACACCCATCGCCAGCAAACCATAGCTTACCTCTTCCACGTGGCGGATAAAGTCAACCGCACTATGCTTCACCCAACGGCCGTCGATCTTGGCGGCGAGGGCATCTGCCTTGGCGGGATACAGGGCTTTGTAACGATCAATCAGATCGATGAGTCGTGTCACTTCCATGGTCGAAAAAGGTTGTAGCTTTATGTCAAATATACTGTTGACGGAGGAATTCCCAAGAACGAAACACAGTCAGCCATGTCCTTACACACCTCTTTTACAAAAGCCTTTGGACTTCGATTACCGGTCATCATGGCACCCATGTTCCTTGTATCGAACGAGGCCATGATGCGTGCTGCGCTTGACGAAGGCATCATGGGTGTATTTCCAACATTGAATTACCGGAAAGAGGGCGAACTCAAGGAGGTCTTGCAATCGCTGAAGTCATACAGGCAAAACGGAAATCGACCTGGACGCGTCGGTGTAAACCTGATTGTGCAGAAAACAAATCCACTGTTTGCAGAGCATCTGCAAATTTGTGTCGGGCAAAAAGTCCCGTTTTACATCACAAGCCTTGGCAATCCGGAGCCTGTTATCCAGGCGGCACACCACTATGGAGGCAAAGTCTACTGCGATGTGACCAACCTCAAGCATGCAGAGAAGTGCGCGCAAATGGGTTGCGACGGCTTCATCGCTGTCACCGAGGGAGCGGGAGGACATGCAGGCCCCTATCCGCTTCATATCCTCGTACCGGCACTGCGAAACCGCTTCCCTGAAATTCCAGTCATTGCAGCAGGGGGAATAGCCACCGGACAATCCCTGGTCGCTACTCTCGCACTTGGTGCATGCGGAGTCAGCATGGGCACCCGCTTCATCGCCTGCACCGAAGCCTCGGTGAATCCCGCCTACAAGCAAGCCATTGTGGAGGCAGGTATGGAAGACATCATGATGACTGAAAGGCTTTCAGGAACCCCTTGCGCTGTAATCGGTAATGAGGAGGCCCGCCGGCTTGGCCCACACCAAAACCGGATCGAAAGATGGCTCAGCAGTTCACCGCGCACGAAGAAGTACTTTAAAATGCTGGTCCAACTCAGGGGAATGAAGCGGTTGGAGAAGGCTGTAAAACCGGGCGATTACAGCCGCATCTGGTCGGCGGGACAAAGCGTAGAATTCATCCACGACATCCTTCCCTGCAAGGAGATCCTGGACAGGATCGAACAAGAAGCCTTATCCACCCTGGATTCCCTGAAGGATGCGTGAAGGGCACTTGCGCGACCGGGGCTGCTTGCATTACCTTTGAATATCTGATTCCAAACCATGAAAAAGCTACTGATCCTTTTCCTCGTTTCATTTTCGCTGACGGCCTTTCACACCGCTCAGGCGCAGAACAAAACCATTGCACCGACCACCGACGACGAGTACGTTATGGGGTCCGTAGGCTACAAGATGTTCATGCAGATGAAGGTCGAACTGAAAGGCGGATACAAGGTGAACGACATTCGCGATATCGAATACGGCGACCGAAAGGCGTCTTTTAAAGGACTTTACCGGCCCGGAGAACAAAAACCCTGTGCCATCATCATGGTGTACACCAAACTTCGCGGAGCACCTGAATATTATTGTATCCCCACATTGGATGCCCCTGAGATCCTGTGGGACAGGTTTCGCGTCAGCCTCGCCGGTGAGACGGACAACAAACAGGAACAGCTGCAATTCTTCGGCTTTGCTTTGGCAAAAGCACTGATGCTGTTTGCCGTGGAATGAAATCCGGACTGGTGATCGGATTGATCTTTCTGCCGTTCACCGTTTCTGCAAAACCGGGGGTGGCGGAAGCGTTTTGGAAACTCAGCAGACCTGAAAAGAGCTGGGTACTTGCTCATCCCTTCAAAGCAAAGCGTGCATTCCATGTAACACAACAGGTACGGCACTTCACCGACTCTCTTTACAGACTTCAGCTACCTGACACCTTCCGTCATGGAGGCCGTATAGATGCATTCAGGCACTCCTACTGGATGGCCATGCTTACACAAAGTATCGGTGAGCGTCCATCCCGTAAGCTCGGAAGGTGCCATGAAAGAGGAAATCGGATAAAATACCGTAAAGGCAAAACCGAAGACGGATACCTACAAGACGCAACTGCCTGTGAGATGGACCTGCACAACAACGAAGAAGGCATACGCCTGGCTCTTGAAAATCCTGACCAAGGACAAGTCGGCATGGCGAGGGAATGCCTCACAGCGATTCGATCCGGTAAGATGAAGATCCTTTTCATCAACGCGGATGGAGCCTATTGCGATTGCGATGGAAAACCTGTGAATATGGTTCGGAAGGGAATGGACAAATGGAAACTTCCGATCTGCCTGCTTTCCAGCGAATAGCCACGACCGGTTTCACGAAAGACTCACGTTTCACAGCCTGCCAAACAGTAACTTCGTCATACAGCACATTCGCAATGAAAATACCATCGGTTCTTTTCCTGATCTTCTTTGCAATCACATCAGCTACCGGTCAGGAGCAGAAAGGCATCCGTTTCAGACCCATCAGCTTCGACGAAGCGGTTCGTCAGAGCAAGACGGAGAACAAGCCCATTTTCCTTCATGCATTCGCCAGCTGGTGCCATTACTGTACAGGTATGGCAGATAGCGTATATACCGACGCCGAAGTGGGTGCTTTCTACAACGATCATTTCGTATGCATCAAACTCGATATGGAGAAGGAAGGCAAGGAACTCAACAAGAAACTGCGCATAAAGACCTTCCCTACTCTCGTTTATTTCGACTCCACATCGGCCATCATGATACATAGGCTGGCCGGCAAGCGCGGAAGACAGGAGTTCATCCAGGCAGGACTGGACGCTCTGGACTCTACCAAAAACCTGCGCTCCTACGAACAGATCTACTTCTCGAAACGGGGTACCGCCTGGGAATATGCAGTGTATTTCAAGATGCTTGACCAGGCAGGACTGGACAACCAGCCCTCCATCAACGCTTACTTATCCGAATTATCCAACGACGAAATGCTACGTTCGGACAACTGGCGGATACTTTACGACCAGTTCCGTGACTCGGAGGCATCGTCTTTCCAACGCGTACTGCTCATGCGCCCCGAATTCGCCAAACGCTACACGACGGACAGCATCGACAACAAAATCCTGACCGTGTACAACGGAGACCTGATGACCCGAGTCCAGAAACTGGACACTGCCGGGTATCAGAGCATGATTGAAAAGCTGAAAAAATCGAAACTCGACATCGCCGACAAGATCGTTGCCTATGCCGATCTGAACCGGGCCAAGATGAAATCAGACTGGAAAAAATACCAAGAACTGGCCGTTCCATTCATCGAGGAGTTTTGCAAAGGCGACTACAGAAGGTTGAACGAGGTTGCTTACAATTTCTATGAAAGGGTCACCGACTCCCTCCTGGTGAACAAAGCCATCGGATGGTCGGAAGAAGCCGTTGTCCTACAAGATAACATCCGCTACAACCATACCCTGGCCTCCTTGTATTTCAAGGCCGGTCGGAAGAAAGACGCCATGAACGCCTGCAACCACACCATCGAACTGGCGAAGAAGAACAAAGTCGATTACAAACAGTCGACCTTGCTCATGGAAAAAATCGAGGAGCTAAAAGATTAGACTCCGGCTGTGTATTGAGAGAATTAACTTACCGCGCAACGTACACCTGTTCTCCGGCGATCCATGTCTGAGAAACCTTCAATTTGAAGAGATCTTTCTCCGGAGACTTGAGCAGGTCACCATCCAGCAAGACAAAATCAGCATCTTTTCCGGACGACAAGGATCCCCGCTCCTTCTCTTCGAAAGATGAGTAGGCCGCCCAGATGGTCATGGCTTTTAGCGCCTCCTCACGGGTAAGTGCATCCGATTTTTGAAAACCACCTTCGGGAAAACCCTTCTGATCCATCCTGGCCACGGCAGCATAGTACCCGAAGAGCGGATTGATCTCCTCGACCGGAAAATCGGAACCTGCTGCAATGAAACCGTTTTGCTGAAGCAGCCTTTTGTAAGCGTAAGCTGTTTTCAGGCGATCCTTTCCCAGCCGATCACCGGCCCAATACATATCGCTGGTGGCGTGAACAGGTTGAACAGAGGGGATGATCGAAAAATCACGGAAGAGGCTGAAATCATCCGGAGCAAGACACTGCGCGTGCTCAATTCTCCAGCGCAGGTCGTTCTTTCCTTTCAGTACCCCGGCGTAAAGCTTCAACAGAAGATGGTTCGCGGAATCACCGATACAATGTGTGTTGAGCTGAAAACCCATCTCACGCACTTGCCTGGCGACCGAGTTCAATGAATCGGGTGAGGAAAGCAGGAATCCCTTGTGCCCGGGCAGGTCGGCATAATCGTGCATCAGACAGGCACCTCTGGACCCCAGTGCACCGTCGGCATACAGTTTGAAGGAACAAACGTGCAAGCGCTCAGTACGGTATCGCCCCCTGGATTTATAAAGACTCAAATTCTTAGGTGAATAGCTTACCATAGCATTCACACGCATCTTCAACACACCGGCTTTCTGGAGACTATCGATCAAATCGATCGTACCGGGATCAAGCCCTGCATCGACAAGCGAAGTCAAACCCACGGCAAAGCACATTTGCTGCGCTTCGAGCAAAGCCGCTGTCTCGAGCTCCCGACCGGGAGGAGGGATCTTGCGCTTTACCAGGTCGACTGCATTATCAATTAACAATCCGGTGGTACGACCGTTCCGAACTTCGACCTTCCCTCCTTCCACGCGTGTATCGGCAGTGATACCACAAATCGAAAGCGCTTTGCTGTTGACCAGAGCCGCGTGACCATCGATACGAAGAAGAAAAACAGGGATATCGGGGAAAAGGGAATCCAATTGGCGGCGGTCGGGGTATGACTTATCGGCCCAATCGTTCTGATCCCATCCGCGCCCGAACAACCAGCCCATGAAGAGGCGGTCCCGATGAAGCACAAGCGTATCCAGTACATCATTGAATGAGTTGGTGCCGGTCAGCCAGATCTTCCGACGATCAACGGCATAACCGTAGAAATGGCAATGCGCGTCGTAAAATCCCGGGTAAACAGACCTGCCGTTCAGGTCGACGTGCCGGGAGGCGCGGATACCCTGCACCTCCTCATTGGTTCCCAAAGCCAGGATCTTGCCGTTCTTCACCGCAAACCCCTGCACAACGGGAACCGAGTCATTTAGAGTATACACAACGCCGTTAGAAAAAAC
>JBJOER010000109.1:0-11757 GCA_046049215.1 Bacteroidota bacterium
CCGGTGGTGGTACACGTTCTTTACGCCAATGCCAACCAGAACATTACCGATGCACAGATCGCATCACAGATCGAAGTACTGAACGAGGACTTCAGCCGCCTGAATCCCGATACGAACAACACGCCCGCAGCCTTTCAGGGCATTGCCGGATCACCGCAGATCAATTTCTGCCTGGCACAGGTGGATCCGAACGGTGCACCCACCTCGGGCATTGAACGCCGTCAAACGACGACGAGTTCCTTCGGCACCAACGACAACATCAAACGTTTCGTCAACGGCGGACTCGATGCCTGGGATCCGACGCAATACTTCAACATCTGGGTCGGCAACCTGGGCAACTTCCTGCTAGGCTATGCCGAGTTCCCGACGGCGACGCTGTCGAACACCTACGGCGTGGTTATCCATTACAACTACTTCGGACGCAACGGTTCGGCACAAGCGCCTTTCAACAAAGGCCGTACTGCTACCCATGAAGTCGGCCATTGCTTCGGACTCTATCACATCTGGGGGGACGACGGAAACGCCTGTTCCGGAAGCGACCTTGTGGCCGATACCCCGAACCAGGGTGGAGAGAATTACGGATGCCCCGCCTATCCCCTAACAGATAACTGTGCAACAGCCAATCCCGGTGTGATGTTCATGAACTACATGGATTACACCGACGATGCCTGCATGAACCTGTTCACACAAGGACAATCAACGCGCGTACTCAATACGTTCAACAACAGCCCCTACAACGTACTGCAAAATTCAACCGCCTGCGGTACGGTCAACCTGTTCGCCATCGATGCACGGATGGTCAGCATACAGGCTCCGTCGGGCAACCTTTGCAGCGGCACCTTCCAGCCTGTGGTGACCGTACGCAATGCAGGGGCAGATACATTGACTTCCCTCGACATCAATTACCTTATCGACAACAATACACCGGCCGTATTCAACTGGACCGGAACACTTCCAAGTTTGTCGAGTGTTCAATTGACCCTTCCTGCACAGACCGCTCTGCCCGGACCCCACACCTTTACGGCTTACACTTCCAATCCGAACGGGGTGACAGACCTGAATCCGGCTAACGATTCCGCATCTACGAACTTCACGGTGCTCACCAGCGGGCAGGCATTGCCTTACAGCGAAGGGTTTGAAGGAGCCTTTCCTCCCAACGGCATGCAGCTCATCAATCCCGACGGAGGATTCACCTGGGAGCAAACCACGGCTGCCTTCAAATCGGGAAGTAAGTCCGCTTTCATCAACAACTACGATTACAACGCTAATGGACAAGTGGATGAGCTGATCCTGCCGAATTTCGACCTCGGAACAGCAGTGTCGCCTACGATGTCATTCTGGCTGGCCTACCGTCTTTACACCAACCCCTCAACAACCCCCAACTATTCCGACACCCTGGAAGTACAGGTTTCGACCGATTGTGGGGCTACTTACACCAGCATTTACAAGAAATTCGGGATCCCACTGGTCACCACCCCTACACCCTACAATACATCCGCTGCTTATGTGCCCATCGCTTCGCACTGGAGGAGGGACTCCATCGACCTGTCGACCTACTCTGCTTTCAATAATGTGGTTCTCAAGTTCAAGCATATCACTGACTACGAAAACAACCTGTACCTCGACGACATCAACCTGGGAAGCAACGCCACTACCGGCGTGGGTGAACAATCGGGCTCAACGCTCCTGCGCGTTTATCCCAACCCGGCCGGCAGCCAGCTGAACATCGACCTTAGCGCCTGGAACACCCAGGACCTCAGCCTGCGCATCGTGGATTTGACCGGAAGACTGATTTCGGAGCAATCCAGCCTGCCCGGAAGTGGAGTTTTTGTTCTTGATATCAGCAACCTGGCTCAAGGAATGTACCGGGTAGAAGTGCGGGACAATGTCACCGTTAGCAGCCTGCCCTTCATCAAAAACTAAGCGTATGCACTTATAGCGCTTCAGCCCAAAGATGTCGCCTTCATCCTGCTCAATTGAACTGCATTTCGTAATTTAGATCTCTCATAATCCATACCACCTAAAATCAATGAAAAAGCTACTCGCTATTGCCGCCATCGCGGTATTCGCCTTCTCTTCGTGCAGCAAGGACGATGATAACGGAAATGGAGGCGGATCCTCTTCGGGATCCCTTACCGTTGAAAAGAAAAACCGTGGCATCCTGATCGACTTCTCTGAAACCTGGTGTCCCCCTTGCGGATCAAGCGGCGGTCCTGGTTTTGATTCCAGCCTTTACCTCGAAGGAACTTCCATCAGCGCGATGAAAGTTTATGGCAGCTCCAATCCTTCTACCATGAACTCTCCTATTTCCAACGGCCTTGCCAACGCCTACAACGTAAGCGGTGTGCCCGACTTCTGGTTCAACAACGCAGAATTGAATTCAGGTGGTGGTGTTTACAGCAGTGCAGGTGCCAATTACAACTGGGTTAACACCAAAGCAAATGCCTTCGCAGCTACCGATACGATTGCAGGTGTTGCCCTGACCAAGGCGGTTGTAGGTGACTCAGTGAAAGTGACCACACGCGTAAAGTTCTTCAAAGAGCAAGCGGCTAACCAGCAATACACGCTCGCCGTTTACCTCGTTGAAGACAACATCATCTCCAACCAATCCACCAACAGCGGTGCTAACCCCAACTACCGCCACCGCAACCTGTTGCGTTCGGGCAACGCTTCTACCTACACAGGAGTGGCACTCAATGGTACCGCAGCCATCACAGCCGACCAGGTATTCGACAATACCTTCATGCTGCCCAAAAACTCCATTACCGGAAACAACGGCAACCTGAAGGCCATCGCGGTCATCTGGAAACTGGGTACTACACCCGCCAAGGTGGTCAACACCAACGTGGTGAAGTAAACCATACTGACAACCAACCAACACTAAAACCGGCTCCTTGTAGAGCCGGTTTTTTTATGCCATTTCTGATTTTATTGGCGTGTTTTTCAGGCACTTAAATCCTTTTCAATCGAAACAAACCGAATGAATGTCGGGATTTCCTTCCTTTGTTAACCAAACGGTTAAACCAAATGGATAATCCAATGTCGCCCGCACCCTCCAGAGAGCGAATCCTGGCTGCGGCCCGGCAGGAATTCCTTCGTGTGGGTTTCAACGGAGCCCGCATGCAGCACATCGCCAACGAGGCGGGAATAAACAAAGCCTTGCTGCATTACTACTATCAAAGCAAAGAGAACCTCTTCGAATTGGTGATGGGAGATGCGCTTTCTGCCTTCATCCAGAAGGTACAGTCCGTTTTCACCGGACAGGGTAGCGTATTGGAAAAGATCGAGTGGTACCTCGAAGCCCACCTACAGCTTCTGCTGGAACAACCCGACCTGCCTTTGTTTGTCATCAGCGAAAGTCACCGGGACCCCGATGGGTTTTTCAACCGCTTCTTTGATGGCAACAAGGGTGTATCGCCCTTTGGATCGTTCATGAACCAGATCAAACAGGAAATGCGGGAAGGGAAAATCCGCACAATGGACCCGATCCACCTTTGGATGCACGTCATGAGCATGACCGTTTTTCCGTTTGCGGCGAAACCCATGCTACAGAGACTAACGGGGGTGGATGCACCCGAATACAGAACGATCCTGATGGAAAGGAAAAATCATATTCTCGGATTCATAACCCTTGCTTTGGCGCAGCCCAACCCATGAAAAACAATCTTTGGATTCTTTTGGTATGCAGCACATCGATGCTGCCGGCTCAAAAAACGCTCGTGCTGGACTCCGTACTCCAGCAGGCAGAAGCACACTATCCATTGAAGAGACAAGAGCTCCTGATCGATCAGCAGCGGGATTTCAGTCTTGCTGCACTGAACAAAGGTTTTCTTCCACAACTCATCATCAACGGCCAGGCGAGTTACCAGTCGGATGTGACCAGTGTGCCGGTCGTATTGCCTGGAATCCCGATCGAAACACTCGACAAGGACCAGTACCGGATCACGGCGGATATGATCCAAGTGCTCTATGACGGAGGCAATATCGCGGCACAAAAGAGCATCCAGCGGGCAGGAGCGGAAGTGGAACAAGCGCGCATGAAAGTAGAGCTGCAAAAAATGCGGGAGCTGGTACGCAAGTACTACCTGGGCGTTTTGATGCTGGATGAGCAGATCGAACAACTGGAGATCACCGACAAAGACATTGAGTCAGGAATACGGCGCATGGAGTCGGCGGTTAAAAACGGAGTGGCTTTCCGTTCGCAACTTTCGGTACTGCAGGCTGAGGCGCTAAAAAACAAACAACGGATGACCGAGTTGCGAGCCGGCCGAAGTAGCCTGCTTGAGGTCCTCTCCCTCTATACCGGAAGTCCGATCGGGTCCGGCGACCTGCTCGTGCGGCCCATGGTGGCGGCACCCGCACCCGGTTTGACCCTGAAAATGGAGATTCAACGTCCTGAACTGAACATGTTTTCCGCCCAGCAAAACCTGGCCGACCAGCAACGGAAATGGATAGGCAGCAAGAGCCTGCCCAAACTGAGCCTTTTCGGCCAGGGCGGATACGGACGACCGGGACTGAACATGCTCGAGAATGATTTTAAACTCTACTACATCGCCGGTGCCCGCCTGAACTGGAACGTCGGTGCATTCTATACGCTGCAGGCCGAGCGAAGCAATAACCGCATTGCGAAGATGACCACGGATGTCAACCGTGACCAGTATCTAAGGACAGCGGAGATCACGGTAACGCAGTGCCGCAACGATATCGATAAATACGAGCTGATGCTGAAAGACGACGATGCCATTCTCTCCATCCGCGAAGAGATCATGAACGCGACCAAAGCGCAGCTCGACAACGGGGTGATCACCTCGTCGGATTACTTGCGTGAAGTGAACGCCTATGACCAGGCCCGGCAAAGCAAACTGCTGCACGAATTGCAACTGCTCCAGGCCAGGCTTGATCTGAATGATTACCTCGCGAATAACCCATGATAAAATGTCAATCCGCACATACAAACAAACCATGATTAAGAACCATTTCCCGTTCGCTCTGCTGATCTTCCTGGCTGCCTGCAGCAACGGTCCGGGCGATTTCGATGCTTCCGGCACTTTTGAATCGGAAGAGGTGATCGTGTCTTCGGAAACAGCCGGACGTATTCTAAGGATGGATGCTGATGAAGGAACACTCCTCGAAGCGGGACAGGTCAGCGTGTTGATTGACACCACGGCACTTTCACTGCAAAGCGAACAGGTGGAGGCCAGCATTGATGCACTGGGTGACAAAACCGCCGATCTGCAGCCTTATATACGCACGCTGGAACAACAACTGAAGGTGCAACGTACCCAACTCGAAGCCCAGGAGCGGGAACGGAACCGTATCGCCAACCTGGTCAGATCGGATGCCGCCACCGCAAAACAGCTGGACGATGCCGAGACAGTGGTGAAGGTGACCCGGGAGCAGATCGCGCTCACTGAAAGGCAACTGGAGCAACAGAAATCGACCATCGGTACCCAGAACAGAGGGATACTCAGTGAAAAAACACCACTTGAAAAAAGAAAAGACATCCTCGACGACCAACTGAACCGTGCCCGGGTGAGCAATCCGGTTAAAGGGACGGTGTTGGCCATCTATGCAAGAGCAGGTGAAACGACAGCTCCGGGAAAAGCACTTTACAAGATCGCCGATCTGAGCGAAATGACACTGCGCGCGTACATCAGCGGCGACCAGCTGTCCAAGGCCAGGATCGGAAATACAGTGAAAGTGTATGTGGACGGCAAGGAAGGAGAATATGTCGAGTTCCCGGGGAAACTGACGTGGGTGAGCGACAAGGCGGAATTCACCCCGAAGACGATCATGACCAAGGACGAGCGCGCCAATCTGGTCTATGCCGTGAAGATCAAAGTGAAGAACGACGGATCGCTGAAGATCGGTATGTACGGTGACGTCAAGTTCTGAACCAACGGATGAAAGCCATCACTGCATCGGGTATCCGAAAAAGCTATATCAACGGCAAGAAAACCGTCGAAGCGCTCCATCCGGTCGATCTGGACATCGACAAGGGGGAGATCTTCGGATTCATCGGTCCGGACGGCGCCGGTAAAACAACACTGATCCGCATACTCGTCACCCTGCTGATGGCCGACGAAGGAGAATGCCGGGTGGACGGATTCGATGTCCGCACGGAAATGGAGGCGATCCGGAACCGTTCCGGTTATATGCCGGGACGCTTTTCCCTGTACCAGGATCTCACCGTGGAGGAGAACCTGAATTTCTTCGCCACGATCTTCAAGACTTCGGTGAAGCAGAACTACGAGCTGATCCGCGATATCTACGAGCAACTCGAGCCATTCAGCAAACGCCTGGCGGGTAAACTGTCCGGTGGCATGAAACAGAAGCTTGCACTCTGCTGTGCGTTGATCCACCGTCCATCCATCTTGTTCCTCGACGAGCCTACCACCGGCGTGGACGCTGTTTCGAGAAAAGAGTTTTGGGAGATGCTCGGACGGTTAAAGAATCAAGGCATTACTATCGTGGTTTCCACTCCATATATGGATGAAGCCGCACGTTGTGACCGTGTGGCACTGATGCAGGAGGGACATTTTCTGCAGACAGATAGTCCGCTGCAAATCGTTCAGCAATTCGGGCGACCCTTGTATGCCGTCAAAGGGAAAGACATGTACCAACTTCTGCAGGACCTTAAGAATTCAGATGTGACGGAAGCCGCCTATCCCTTTGGAGAATACCACCATGTGGTGATCCATGATCAGGAAGGTTCGTACGATCGCTTGCTGAAGTCTATCCCGATTGAACATGTGGAGATCAAACCCGTGCAGGCCGATATCGAAGACTGCTTCATGGCAGCCATGAGAAAAAACGAAAGGGAGCGTAACCGGTGATGCATGGCATGAAGGAGTTTGCGATTACTGCCGAAAAACTGACCAAGCGTTTCGGTGACTTCACAGCGGTGGATGCGATTTCATTCCAGGTAAAGAAGGGGGAGATCTTCGGATTCCTGGGAGCAAACGGAGCCGGAAAAACAACAGCCATGCGCATGCTCTGCGGCCTCAGTAGTCCCACCGAAGGCCGGGCGACAGTCGCGGGATTCGATGTATACAAACACCCGGACGACATCAAGCAGAACATCGGATACATGAGCCAGAAATTTTCGTTGTACGAAGACCTGAGCGTATATGAGAACATCCGTTTCTATGCAGGCATCTACGGATTGAGTAGTGCTGAAATAAAACAAAAAAGCGATGCTTTGTTGCAACAGCTGCAACTGGATCAGCACAGCAAGTCATTGGTAGGATCCCTGCCCCTGGGTTGGAAACAAAAACTGGCCTTCTCCATTGCACTTATCCACGAGCCGGCGATCGTATTCCTTGATGAGCCCACCGGAGGAGTGGATCCCATCACCCGACGGGAATTCTGGGAGATGATCTACAGTGCTGCCCGAAGCGGAACCACCGTTTTCGTGACCACCCATTACATGGACGAAGCCGAATACTGCGACCGGGTGAGCATCATGGTTGATGGACAGATCGCTTGTCTGGGTACTCCGGCCGAATTGAAAAAAACCTATGCTGCCGGAAACATGAACGAAGTGTTCCTCCAGCTTGCCAGGAAAGCCAAACGAAGCGCAGACTGACCATGAAAGAACAATTCTTCGCTTTCTTCCGCAAAGAGTGGTACCACATCGTGAGGGACCGCAAGACACTGGTGATCCTTTTTGGCATGCCGGTGGTGCAGATCATGATCTTCGGATTCGCACTCACCAACGAAATCAAGAACACGCGCATCGCAGTGGTGGACATGGCCCACGATGTTTCCTCGAGGCAATTCATCGAGCGTATCGAAGCGAGCCGGTACTTCGACATAAGGACAACGCTGGCCTCACCGGACCAGGCCGACAAGGAATTCAAAAAAGGAAAGATCAAGCTGGTCGTGGTCATCCCCAAAAACTTCTCCTCCGAGCTCCTTCATCAGAACCACGGCAACGTGCAGGTCATCGCCGATGCCTCGGACCCCAATACCGGTACCGCATTGACGAACTACGTGCAGGCCATTGCGGCCGATTTCCAGCAGGAGATCAACCAGCACAAGAAGCTGCCTTACACCATCACTCCGGAAGTTCGGATGCTCTACAACCCCCAACTCAAGGGCGCCTACAATTTCGTTCCGGGAGTCATGGCCATGGTGTTGATGCTCGTCTGCACCCTGATGACCTCCATCGCCATTGTGAGGGAAAAAGAAACCGGTACGATGGAGGTACTATTGGTCTCTCCCATGAAACCCTTCCTGGTCATCCTTTCCAAAAGCGTACCCTACCTGATCCTCTCCGCCATCAACATCAGCAGCATACTCCTCCTGAGTGTTTTCGTACTGGGATTACCGATAGCAGGCAATATCTTCCTTTTGATAAGTCTTAGCCTGCTTTACACCGTCACCTGTCTTTCCTTAGGTATGCTCATCTCCTCCATCGCAGCGAGCCAACAAGTGGCCATGCTTATTTCACTCGTGGCGCTTTTCCTACCTACGCTAATGCTCAGCGGATTCATGTTTCCCATCGAGAACATGCCTTTGCCGTTGAAAATCATCTCCAACCTCGTACCCGCCAAATGGTTCTTTACCATCGTCAAAGGGGTCATGATCAAAGGGGTGGGGTTGGACATCATCTGGAAAGAGGCGCTTATCCTTGTCGGTATGACAGCCTTCTTCCTACGCATCAGCATCCGAAAATTCAACCTGCACCTTTCGGCCGGATAACATGAGAAGTCTCCGCTTCCTTCTTCAGAAAGAGTTCAGGCAGATCTTCCGGAACCCGGCCATCCTGCGGATGATATTCATGATGCCGGTGATCCAGCTCGTCATCCTGCCACAGGTGGCGAACTACGAGATCAAAAACGTCAACATCGATGTGATCGACCACGATCACTCGTCGTACTCACGCGAGCTGATCCGCAAGATCACCTCCTCCGGTTGTTTCCGGCTGGCGGGTTACCACGACTCTTACCGGGAAGCCCTGCACGATGTAGAGCACGACAGGACAGACATCATCCTTGAAATTCCACACAACTTCGAACGTTCACTCGTTCGCGAGCAGGAAAGCGGACTCTTCATCGCGGTGAATGCCATCAACGGCATGCGAGCCAACCTGGGAGCCTCTTACCTGGGCAGCATCATTCAGGACTACAACCGCGAGGTACGCATGAAGTGGATCAACCTGCCACGGATGGATGAAATTCCGATAGTGGAGGTGAAGCCCCGGTTATGGTATAACCTGCACCTCGACTACAAAGCATTCATGGTGCCGGGCATCCTCGTGGTGTTATTGACCATGATCGGATCCAACCTCACTGCACTTAACATTGTCCGTGAAAAAGAAATAGGCACCATCGAACAAATCAACGTGACCCCGATCAGAAAGCACCACTTCATCCTGGGTAAGCTGATCCCCTTCTGGACTTTGGGAATGGTCGTCATCAGCATCGGACTGCTGATTGCAAGGCTTGTATACGGTATCATCCCTATCGGGAATATCGGATTGATCTATCTCTTTGCCGCAGTGTATCTACTTGCAGTACTTGGATTAGGACTTCTGATATCGGCGAACGCACAAAGTCAGCAACAGGCCATGCTCATGTCGTTCTTTGTGATGATGGTCTTTATCCTGATGGGCGGCCTTTACACGGCCATTGAGAGCATGCCTCATTGGGCTCAGGTCGTGACCTGGTTCAACCCTTTCAGTTACTTTATCGAGGTGATGCGCATGGTGGTATTGAAAGGCAGCACCCTGAGTGATATTTCCGGGCACCTGGGCATCATGCTTGTTTTCGCAGGTGTGCTGAATGCCTGGGCGATCATCAGCTACAGAAAACGCTCCTGAGCGTTCTCCCGCCCGTACCGACATACGGTATTTCAATCTATTTTTGATTGTAGTTTCTCCGGATGACTTTTCGGAGCACTTCTTAAAATGGAAAACGATTCGGGTGTACTGAAACTTTCGCAACTCTCCGCTATTGTCGCCGGGGTGTTTCAGATGCACTTTTCGGAAGAACGATTTTGGGTGACGGCAGAGATCGTAGGCATGAAACTCAGTCGCGGACACTGTTACCTGCAGCTGGCCGAGAAAGACGAAAACGGGGCGACTCCCAAAGCTGAGTTCAGAGGAAACATCTGGTCGTTTCAGTACGAACGCATCAGCCAGCGCTTTTTCCGCATAACGGGGTCGCCTTTGCGTGAGCAGATCCAGGTTTTGCTGTGTGTAGAGGTGAAGTACCACGAGCGATACGGCCTCAGCCTGATCGTACACGACATCGACCCGGCGTTCACCCTCGGACATCTTGAACTCGAAAAGCGCAAGACCATCGAGAAGCTGAAGCAAGAAGGACTGTACGACCGCAACCGGGAACTGGAATTACCCGCGGGATTGCAGCGGATCGCTCTTATCTCCGCCGAAGATTCGAGGGGATACGAGGATTTCATGAACCGCCTGAACACGAACCCGTACGGCTATGCCTTTGATGTGACTTTATACAACTCGTTGCTCCAGGGGGACCTCGCGGCGGGATCCATCATCGCTCAACTGCAGCAGATCAAGACAGACCGATTGCTCAAGGGCTTTGACGCAGTAGCCCTGGTGCGCGGCGGTGGAGCCACTTCAGGCATGGAGTGTTTCAACAACTACCTGCTTGCGGAAGCCATCGCCACATTTTCGCTTCCTGTGATCACCGGGATCGGACACCATGCCGATAGCAACGTATGCGACGAGGTGGCCCATACAAAGCGGATGACACCGACCGATGTGGCCAACTTTTTCATTGAGCATCAGCAGGAATTTGAAGGCACCATCTTGTCGTACTGGGAACAGGTACGCGACATCGCTGAACAAACCGTGCAGGATGAGCATCAATTTGTCAAGGAGGCAAGCATTCGCCTCCATCAACAGGTGCAACGCACCGTTTCCAGATCCGGCAGGCAACTCGATCAGGCCGCCTTTGCACTGAAACACCGTATGCAAAAAAGCCTGCTGGAAGAACAGGCAACCATTCGCCGTTTACAGGAGCACCTGCGCAAAGAAAGTCGCTTGCAGACCCAGCTCGAAAGGGGGTACTTCGATGAACAGTCCGACGGTCTCACGCGACAAACTGCGGCTATTCTTCACCGTGAAGAAGCCGGCCTCGACACCACTGCTTCTGCCGTACGCCTGCTGGACCCCGAGCTTGTTCTCCGCAGGGGCTATAGCTATTCGCTTGTCGAGGGGACGTTGCTATCGAGCATTACAGATGCACGATCGGGCGATACATTAACCACCGTTCTTAAAGACGGCACTATCCAATCAAAAATCATCTGACCACCCATGGCCGATAAATTCAGCTACGAAAAAGCCAAAGCCGAACTGGAAACCATCCTTGAAGAAATGGAGCGAGGCGAGGCCGGCATCGATACCCTCGCCAAACATGTCAAGCGAGCCGCGGAACTCATCCGCTTGTGCAGGGAGAAACTGCGCACCACCGAAGGGGAAGTCGAAGGGTTATTGCGGGATCTGGATGAACCGGAGGGGTGATTTTGTGGTGATCTGACGCTTGAATGGAATAAAACTGGTCCTTGAGCTTGTCGAAGGGGGATTAATAATTTGTATGACGACAGTTAACCCGGGCTTCGTCCGATAGCAATCGGACAGGCTCAGCCACCAGTAAAAGAATCGAATTATTTCAAAACAGTATATTTTAATACAACAAAAGGTTTGTAACAAAAAATTTAAGGCTCAACAACCTGATTCATCACCGCCACACGATTATCTCCCACATACAATCG
>JBJOER010000110.1:0-14059 GCA_046049215.1 Bacteroidota bacterium
TACCACTGAGTACTGTATATTTGAAGTTACACTTTCAGATATGAAAACGATTCAGTGGGCCTTCGTGGTCGTATACCTATCTCTCCTACCCCTCCTGACAAATGCCCAGGTTCCGGATTCCCTGAAAGCAGACTGGAATCTGTCGGGGCTAGACAGCGCAGCTCTACCACCAACCACTACGGTCGATGTGCTGACTTTCGGGGTAGTCCCCAACGATGGAATGGATGATCGCCAGTCCTTGATTTCGGCCATGGCAAATATGCCAGCAGGTGGAGCAGTGATGGTGTTTCCGGCCGGCACGTTCCATTTCAGTAACACTGTACAGCTCCCATCAAATTGCATCGTTCGCGGTGCCGGCTCCGACTCCACTTTTTTCATCTTCAATATGAATAACTCGGTGGCGAATAGTTTTCAAATAAGCGGAACTGCACAGAACAACTGGCTACCAGTTACAAGCGGGTTGCAACGTGGCTCCTCCACACTCATCATACCAGGTGCAGCCGCCTTGTTCGTGGCGGGAAATAAAATCGAATTGGAGCAGGACAATGGCTTTTGGGATACAAACCCGGCAGTTTGGGCTGCAGGAGCAGTAGGTCACATCAGCACCATCACTGCGATTTCAGGTGACACTGTATTCATGGCCGAAGTACTGAGGATGGATTTCGATTCAACCTTGAATCCGAAAGCCAGGAAAATCAACTGCGTACAGAACTCCGGATTGGAATGCTTTCGCATGACGAGAATAGATAGTACAGCAGCCAGTATCAACTATGGCGTCTATTTCAGCAAGGCCTTCAATTGCTGGATGAAAGGCGTGGAGAGTTTCAAGAGCGTTGGCGCGCATGTGTATGCTGAAGCGAGTACCCATCTCGAAGTGAAGGGATGCTACTTTCACGAATCTTACATCTACGACGGGGCCAGCACCCACGGTTACGGAGTGATCATGAGTTCACATTCCACACTTTGCAGGATAGAGAATAATGTTTTCCGGAAGCTGAGGCATGCCATGATGGTGAAGCAAGGAGCCAACGGCAATGTTTTTGGATACAACTACTCGATCCAACCCTTTCGAAGCGAATTCCCAAGCGATTACGGCGGAGACATTTCATTGCACGGACATTACCCGTTCGCCAACCTGTTTGAAGGAAATATCTGCAAAAACGCAGCAATTGACCAGGCCTGGGGACCTAACGGACCCTACAACGCCGTTTTCAGGAACAGGATTGAATTGTATGGATTGACAATCTCATCCGGAAGCGTTCAAAGCAATCAACAAATCCTCGCCGGAAACGACATCCCAAGTACAGCGTTTCTGCAAGGTCAGTACTCCTTAAGCGGGTCGGGGCATTTTCAGTTTGGAAACAGGGTGCAGGGCAACACCCTGCCAGCAGGCACCAGTAACCTGACGGACTCGAGCCTGTATCTGGACGAACCTCCCTCATTCTGGACAGGCGGTTTACCCTGGCCGTCAATTGGAATACCCTACGCACAGCAACCCAACCTCCTACCCGCGGCGAGCAGGTACCTATCCGGTCTTTCTCCGGCAACTTGCAACGAAACTCCCATCAGTACAAACCTGAGTTCAAATGAAAACACTCAAGTAGATTTCAGCGTTTTCTGGAGCAGTCCTTTCATGAACATCCAGTTTACTCAACCTGAAAGAGGATTTTGCAATTTCAGCCTATACGACATGAATGGTTCCAGGATCGCGGTTGACAGTAAATTTTTTGAAAGCGGTTCAGCACAACACCGGATGAGTTTTGCCGGAATTCCACAGGGTGTATACTTGCTCATCATCGATTCAGGCCATATCCGACATTCCAAACGGGTTCTATCACATTTTGGAAATTGACTTTTGCAGTGACTAAATGATCGGTTTAAAATGAAATTGAACAGAGGGAAAGTAGCTATTGACCGTTTGAGGAAAATTTGGTTTTTCAAACCTCTTGAAAGCGTTCTGGTTGGAATTACCAGCGGTAAGGTTTATGGAAGTCCATTGACCAAAATAGCCCCGAATCACTATCAATTCAGACCGGGCTCAATCAGAAAAGTGGTAAGAGATGGGATCCGGTACAGACTCGACCTGTCCGATATCGTCGATTGGTTCGTGTATTTCGGATTTCGGGAAACCGCCAGAACCGAACTCTACAAACTGATGCATGAAGGCCAGGTATTTGTTGACGTTGGTGCCAATATGGGTGATGTCACCCTTCATGCAGCATCATTGCTCGGAGAAGGCGGACAAGTGATTTCTCTGGAACCCGACCCTTTGAATTTCCGTAGGTTGATGACCAATCTTTCACTCAACTCCTTTAAAAATATTGAAGCCTACAATGTGGGCGCGGGAAACAAGGCAGGAACTGAATTGATCTACAATGTTTCGGAAGGGAACCAGGGAATGAACAGGATATTATCCAAGGTTGAACCCAACATGGTCGGACGTGAAATCACACTCACCACGCTGGATCAATTGTTTGATAAAATCCGGCCTTCAAGAGTGGATTTGATAAAAATTGACACTGAAGGATTCGAAATGAATGCTCTTGAGGGCGCACGCAGGACGATAGAGCGGTTCTCCCCGATTTTTTTCATTGAGATTGATGACAACAACCTGAAGTTGCAAAATTCCACTGCAAAAGAGCTGATTGATTTTCTGACCGGGTTCGGCTACTCATGCCGTAATGCAGAAAACGGTCTGGACATTGACCCCACTCAAGACTACTCAAATTGCCATTTTGATTTGATTGCCGTTCGAAACATCAAATCCGGGCTGTAGTACGTAAATACAAATTTGTCACAACATCCTACCGCGCTTGATCAGGTAGGGCATCAATACCTGTTGATAGCCTTTGGAAACATCCGCCTCAACAAAGTCTATTCTGTATTGTGCACACTTCAACTCAAGCTCTTTGCGGAACTCCTGCATTTTGCGCAGATAGGTCTCGCGTACCTGAACCGGTTGCACCTTGACCTCCTCGCCCGATTCAACATCGATGAATCGTACGGGGCGGTTTTCAAAGGTGAAATCCAATTCAGTTCGTTTATCAACCACATGAAAAAGGATCACCTCGTGCTTGTTGTACCTGAGGTGTTGCAATGCCCCGAACAAATCACTTGCGTTCGCGGAATTCTCGAACATGTCGCTGAAGATGACGACAAGTGAACGACGATGCACGCCCTCAGCAACCTGGTGAAGTGCCTCAGCTACTGCAGATGAGCTACTGCCGTTGGAAGCGATGGCCTCTTCCAGCTTATGCAAAAGCAATTTGTGGTGTACGGAACTACTGCGTGCAGGGGTCTGGGTTTCGAGCTTGTCTGAAAAGACACTTAGCCCGAATGCATCCCTCTGCATTTTCAACAATTGCATGATGGCCGCGGCACAATGCGCAGAAAAAGTGATTTTATTCAATCCATCGGGCGACTTTCTGTCGAACGAAGGAAAATGCATGGAAGCTGAATTGTCCACCACCAATTGGCAACGCAGATTGGTTTCCTCCTCGTACCGTTTGGTAAACAACTTTTCTGTCCTACCGTAGAGTTTCCAGTCTATGTGTCGAGTGGGCTCTCCCGTGTTGTAAATCCTATGCTCGGCAAACTCCACTGAAAACCCATGGAACGGGCTTTTGTGAAGACCCGTGATGAAGCCCTCCACCACCTGCCTTGCGATCAAATCGAGGTGGGTGATCTGGGTGAACTCCTGTTTTTGTAGGGACATGGTCGGAATGAATAAGCCGGTCAGTCTTTAACGCAGAAGCACCGGATGGTGTTGCACCAAAGGCTGACCGGCTTGAGTAACGTCAAGTGAGGTTGAATGCGATCAAAGCTGGGCATCGATCTTGCCGGCAAGCACCGCCTTCGGAGCAACGCCAACCTGCTTGTCCACCACCTTGCCGTCTTTAAAGATCAAGAGCGATGGAATGTTACGGATACCAAACTGCATGGATACGCCCGGATTGTGATCGACATTGACCTTGCCTATGACAGCCTTGCCATCGTACTCCTTGGCGAGTTCCTCAACGAAGGGTCCAACCATTCGGCAGGGGCCGCACCACTCCGCCCAAAAGTCAACCAACACGGGTTTGTCAGATTTCAGAACAAGTTCCTCAAAGTTCTGATCGGTAAATTCAATTGCCATATTTCTGTTTTTTTTTAATTGTAATGTCGCTTAACAAGTATCGTTCCCGACCCAGCTCGCTGCCAATCTGTCACACCAGGGTGACACTGATTTCGTGGATTCGCGAAATATCCTCGATCAGGGGATTGTGGGCTTTCACCTTCAAGGACTTGGGGCGGAAGGGAAGCATCCACCTTTTCTCCTCGTCGATCACCTGGATCCGTACAGCCGTATTTCCGGGATGCTGCAAAAATACGTCTTGCATCCGTTTTGCAAGATCAGACTTTAGGTCGCTGAGCCTTACCGTTACAACAAGGTCTTTGCTGATACGGTCGCTCAGATCACTGAGGTAACCCATGACCAATGGCTTGATCTCAAAATCATCCTCTTTGCCATACCTGTTCTGCACGCGGGCTTTGATAAACACGAGGCTGCCTGACTCAAGGAACTGTTTGAATTTGCCATAATCTTCACCGAATAGCATCAACTCGATCTTGCCACTGAGGTCTTCGATGTTCATTGAACCGAACGGCTTGCCGGTTTTTGTCATGCGTGAGTCGGCCTGTGTGATGATGCCTGCGATGGCTATCTCTCGGCCACGGATGGTCTTCAAGGTATCCGTCTGTATCAATTGATCGATGCGGTGTGAGCAAAACTGACTGATTTCAAAACGGAAATCGTCCAGAGGGTGACCGGAAATGTAGAAACCGATGACCTCTTTCTCTTTACCCAAGGCCTCGAGTTTCGACCAAGGTTCACAAACGGCGAGGCTGGGCTGAGAAACATCTTGCTCAGTGCTGTCACCGAACAGGTTTTGCTGAAGACTTCCGGCCTGTGCCGCCATCGCATTCCCAAACTTTACCGCTTTTTCCAATCCATTGGATCCGTCACGTGGATCGATAGCAAAATACTGTGCACGATGGATCCCGCTGAAGCAATCAAAGGCACCGGCCAGGGCCAGACTCTCAAGGCAACGCCTATTCAGGAAGCGACCACTGACCCGTTTGGTGAGATCAAACACGGAGATGAACGGCCCGCTCCCCTCCCGCTCTTCGATAAGTGACATCACCGCCTGTTCACCCACGCCCTTCACCGCACCAAGTCCGAAACGAATCTGTCCGGCTTTGTTCACACTGAAATCATACTGAGACTCGTTCACATCGGGACCAAGCACCACTAACCCCATCCGTCGGCATTCCTCCATGAAGAAGGTCACCTTGTCGAGCTGGCTCAGATTGTGCGTCAATACCGATGCCATGTATTCGGCGGGATAATGCGCCTTTAGGAATCCGGTCTGGAAAGCGACAAAAGCGTAGCATGTCGAGTGTGACTTGTTGAACGCATAAGAGGCAAAAGCCTCCCAGTCGGTCCAGATCTTTTCACACACCTTGGGATCGTATCCGTTCTTTGCGCATCCCTCCATGAATTGACCTTTCATCTTGTCTAGCACCTCCTTCTGCTTCTTCCCCATCGCCTTGCGCAGGGTGTCCGCTTCGCCCTTGGTGAATCCCGCCAGTTTTTGTGAAAGCAACATCACCTGCTCCTGGTAGACCGTAATACCATAGGTCTCCTCCAGGTATTCCTGCATATCGGGCAGGTCGTACACCACAGGCTCCCTTCCGTGCTTACGGGCGATGAAATCGGGGATATATGCCAATGGGCCTGGCCGAAACAGGGCGTTCATGGCTATCAGGTCTTCGAACTTGTCCGGCTTGAGGTCCTTGAGGTACTTCTGCATGCCGGGCGACTCGAACTGGAAAGTGCCGTTGGTCTCCCCGCGCTGATAAAGTTCAAGTGTTTTGTCATCGCCAAGCGGAATAGTATCGATATCGATATCCACCCCATGGTTCTGACGAATCAACCGGACAGCATCTTTGATAATGGTCAAGGTTTTCAGGCCGAGGAAATCCATCTTGATCACACCGGCGTCCTCGATCACCTTTCCGTCGAATTGGGTGATGAGCAATTCACTCTCTTTGGAGGTGGCTACAGGGATGATCTCTGTAAGATCTTTCGGTGCGATGATGATGCCTGCAGCATGGATGCCGGTATTCCGAACCGACCCCTCAAGCACCAGCGCCTCCTTCAGTACTCGCGAACGAAGATCCTCTCCTTTCATGATACTGCGAAGCTGCTTCACCTGTTCGAGTTCATCGGAGTTAAGCGCCTCTTTTTCCTTGAGACTCTTGTCCCCTTCAAGCGGCGCTGTGAGCACGCGCGCCAACTCGATTCCGGGCTTCTCCGGAACCAGCTTGGCTAGGGCGTTGGAATCGCTTAGCGGCAGATCCAATACGCGGGCCACGTCTTTAATACTCATCTTGGCGGCCATTGTACCATAAGTGACGATTTGCGCCACCTGGTTGCGACCGTATTTGTCCACTACGTAATCGATGACTTTCTGACGACCGTCGTCGTCGAAGTCCGTATCGATATCGGGCATGCTCTTCCTGTCGGGGTTCAAAAAACGCTCGAACAGCAGGTTGTATTTTATAGGATCAATATTGGTGATACCAATGCAGTAAGCCACAGCCGATCCCGCCGCAGACCCCCTGCCGGGACCGATAAGCACGCCGAGATCTCTTCCTGCCTTGATGAAGTCGGCAACGATCAGGAAGTACCCTGCGAAACCCATCGTTTTGATGGTGAACAGCTCGAAGTTTAGTCGCTCTTCGATGTCGGGTGTCAACTGTCCGTACCGTTCAAGTGCCCCGGTATAAGTAAGATGATGCAGGTATTCGTCCTGGGTGGTGAACGGTTCGGGAACCTTGAAGTGTGGAAGGAGGATATCCTGTTTCAGGCGCAACGGCTCCACTTTATCGACGATCTCGTTGGTGTTATCGAGCGCCTCGGGAAGGTCGGAAAAGAGCTCCGACATCTCACTAGTTGTCTTGAAATAAAACTGATCGTTGTAGAAAGCGAAACGTGTGCCCCTCGCCTGCCCCTCTTCATCGGAAAACTCCTTGTTGGTGGGAGTACTCTGCTTCTCACCGGTGTTGATACACAAAAGGATATCGTGCGCGTTGGCATCTTCCCGGTCCACGTAATGGGAATCGTTGGATGCGATCATCTTCACTCCATATTTCCGCGCGAATCCGATCAGGACTTCATTCACTTTGATTTGCTCCGGGATGTCATGGCGTTGCAGCTCGACGTAATAGTCTTCTCCGAACAAATCGAGCCACCATTTGAATTCTGCCTCGGCAGCATCTTCACCACGCTTGAGGATAGTTCTTGGAACAATGGCACCAAGGCAACACGATGTAGCAATCAAGCCGGAATGGTAACGCTGAATCAACTCTTTGTCAATTCGGGGGTATTTCCCGTACAAACCCTCCACATAACCGAGGGAGCACAACTTGATCAGATTACGATATCCCTCTGCATTCTTAGCCAGCAGGAGCTGGTGATATCGAACATCCCTCTCGTCGCGGGTGAACTGTTGCTTATGACGGTCGTTCACCACGTAAAATTCACATCCGACGATGGGCTTTATCCGGTTCGGGTTCTCCTTACTGTTGTGCTTGGCCGCTTCGGCCACGAATTTGAAAGCCCCAAACATATTTCCGTGGTCGGTGATGGCCACCGCGGGCATGTTATCGGCCAGTGCCTTTTTGTAGAGGGAGGAAATATCGGCGGCACCGTCCAGCAAAGAGAACTGGGTGTGTACGTGCAGGTGTGAAAACTGTGGCATAATTTGTCGTAAAAATAGGTTTCCTTATTGCTGAATCGTATACCCGATTGGTAAGTCGTTCAGGCTGAGGAGGGATCGTAATGAACAAGGATGTTCGGGTGCAAAATGGAATTGAATCTCCGCCGGGGAAGCCCCCTATCAGGGCCGCCGTTCTTTGATTTCCTAAAATGTAACCTTTGAAGCATCTTTGCTCTCATGAAACGTAAGTTTTCGATCCTGAAGCCAGCCATCATCCTATTGCTGGCCGTTTGTATCCAATTAAGCGCTCTTGGCGGCAACGAACCCCATCCCCTGTCACCGACTTACACGGAAATAAGAAATCATTATCTGAGTCTTTGCAAGAATCATCCACAAGCCAGGCTTATTGAATACGGCTCTACAGACTGTGGCAAACCCTTGGAACTGTTCGTCATCAGTGCGTCGGGGGAATTCAATCCGGACCGGCTGAAGAAGGACGGGCATTTGGTCATTTTCATCAACAACGGCATACATCCCGGAGAGCCTGACGGAATCGTGGCCTGCATGGAGTTGGCGAAGGATGTTCTGGAGGGAAAGCTACCTCTTCCCGATAAAACAGTACTGTGCCTGATCCCCGTTTATAACATCGATGGACTTCACATCACTTCCAACTATTTCCGCTCGGGTCAGAACGGTCCGGACATCGTCGCTTTCAGAGGGAATGCGCAGAACCTTGACCTGAACAGGGATTTCATCAAATGTGATTCGGAGAACGCCCGCAGTTTCACCCGGATGTACAGGCATTGGGATCCGGATGTGTTTGTGGACACGCATGTCACCGACGGTGCTGACTACCAACATGTACTCACACTGATCGACTCCCAAAAAGACAAGCTCCACCCGGCTGTTTCGATGACCATGCAGAAGCATCTTCTACCTGCCCTTTACGATGGAATGGAAAAAAGGGGATTCCCCATGTGTCCCTATGTGAACGTATGGGGTGAAGACCCGAGCGGGGGCATGAACGGCTTTCTGGAATCACCTCGGTACGCGAGCGGATACAGTGCTTTGTTCAACGCGTTTCCTTTCGTCACGGAAACACACATGTTGAAACCATTTGCCGAACGGATTCTGGCTACGCGCGTATTCATTGAGGAATTGATCATAGCCTGTAAACCGTTGCACAGTGAACTATTGGAGTCGAGAAAAATGGCCAACCAGCAGACGGCCTGTGTGCAGGAGGATTTTCCGATACGCTGGAAGCTGGACGAATCAAAGGTCGACAGTATTCCTTTCAAAGGGTTCGTTGCCGAGCGTATGCCAAGTCGTGTAACCGGGCACTCACTTATCCGATTCAACCGTGATAAACCATTTAATGCGCAGGTACCCTTCCGAAACAATTACATTGCGTCAAAAACGGTTCGCAAACCTGTCGCTTATGTTGTTCCGCAGGCATGGTCCAGAGTGACCGATCGTTTACTATTAAATCGCATAGACGCTTTCAGAATCACAAAAGATACCGTGCTGCGTATTCCGGTGATTTACATCCGAAATCAAGAAACCGGAAAAACCCCATACGAAGGGCATTTTATGCACACAAACATCAAGACGGAGGCCGATACCCAGTCCATTCAGCTCTTCGCTGGCGATTACTACATCCCCTGCAACCAGGCAGCCAACAGGTATATCATTGAAACTCTGGAACCGGAGGCTACGGATGCGTTCCTGGCCTGGGGGTTCTTCGATGCCATCTTTCAGCAGAAAGAATGGTTCTCCGACTACCTTTTCGAAGAAACAGCCTTCCGCCTCCTTGAGGAAAAACAGGAGCTGAAAGCCGAATTCGACTCATTGAAAAATACAGATGCCACTTTTTCCGGTGACCCTTGGAAGATGATGGCCTGGATATACCGACGGTCTCCCTGGTATGAACCCAGCCACCTCCGCTATCCGGTCTTGCGAATCGAGGAAGCTTTGCCTCCAAGCTATTTAAACAGAGTGGTTTACCCGGACATGCACAAACCAAGAAAACACGGTAAAATGCACTAGTAGTCAACTCTTTAGTTGAAAAAATGCTTGGAAAACGATTTTTTTCGCATCTTTGCAGCCCCGGAAAAGGAGAACCGGGTTAAAATCAATACAATATGCCTACAAAAATCAGATTACAGCGTCATGGTAAAAAGGGAAGGCCTTTTTATCATATTGTGGTGGCTGACAGTCGTGCTCCAAGAGACGGACGTTTCATTGAAAGAATCGGGTCATACAACCCGATTTCCAACCCGGCCACGATCGACATTGATTCGAATCGCGCCTTGGATTGGATGATGAAAGGTGCCCAACCGACGGAAACGGCTCGTGCCATCCTCAGTTACAAAGGAATCCTCTACCGTGTTCACCTTGCAAAAGGGGTCGCTAAAGGATCGATCACTCAGGAGTTGGCCGACTCGAAATACGAGGCCTGGATGCAAGAAAAGGCAGGTAAGATCGAACAGAAAAAATCTCGTCTTGCCGAAAACTCTTCACGCTCTTTGAAAGCTCGCCTTGAAGCCGAAGCCAAAGTGAACGAGGCCCGTCTTGAAGCACGCAAGGTCAAGGAAGCGGAAGCAGCCCTGGCACTTCAAGCAACTGAAAGCACAGAACCTGCGCCTGCAGAAGATTCCGAAGCAGCTCCAGCTCCCGAAGGAGAAGCTCCTTCCGAGGCTTAAAAATCCATTCACATAACCGGAAGGCTGTCCCCCACCGGAGACAGCCTTCATTTTTTCACCCCCTTTCAATTGTCTTACTAGCATGGAAAAACATCCCGGATATTTTCAATTGGGTTCCCTGGTCAAGACCCACGGTGTAAAAGGCGATTTCATTGCAATCATCGACTCCGACTCGCCCTCGCGCTACAGAGCACTACGGGTGGTCTACTTAGAGGTCGGGGACGTATTGAAAGAGTACACTGTCTCCCAAATTTCCTTAAAACCCAAATCAAATACAGCCACGGTTCACCTGGTCGGAATCGAAGACAGAACGACCGCCGAGGAGTATCTGAAATTACGTCTTTTTCTCCCCCTTGACATGCTACCCGCGCTGAAAGGAAAGAAATTCTACTTCCACGAAGTCATCGGATTTAATGTGGTTGACAAACACCGTGGTCCTTTGGGTCCTATCACCACCGTCTATGAGCGCAGCAGTCAGCCGGTGATCGAATGCATGTATGAGGGCAAGCAAGTCCTTTTTCCTGTCCACGACGACCTGATCGTTAAAATCGATCGGAAAACGCAAAACTTTCATGTGGATCTGCCCGAAGGCTTGATAGACCTTTACTTGGAATAAGAGGAAAAGCGAGCTGCAAAAACCGGCTTAATCCGTTCCGATGGGAATCAGGGTGAAGTCGTGGTATTTGAGAATGGGAACCAACCTGTTTTCTTTTCCGCATCCTTCACAAACGGGTACCAAATCGCTTCGAATATTCAGACACCTGATTAACCGGGCGTCCTGCAATTCTTCCCCCAGCCATTCGTTGTAGGCGAGTGCCAATGCATCCCAGGCCATGTAGGCCTGAGTCAAAGGATCCGCGTGAAATTCATTCACAAAAGCTCGTCTGAATTCCATGACATCCCGCAAACTCCCATCGATATGGTACCCATTGAAGAGAATGGTATTCATCTCCTGCAAAAGCACCGGATCAACAGACTCAAACCCTTCCCAAGAGGGCATTCCACAAAGCACGATGTCGTGTTCTTTTCTGACAGGCTCCAAGGCGTTCAAAAATGAAGAGAGGAAAGATTCATCGATAGTGGGAACAATGACCAGGTTTTTTTTCTCGCGGCTAAGCCTGCCGGCGAATCCGGTCCAGCCTTGGCCTTTGTACTGGAATGGACGGCAACGCATGGTATCATTGCTCATGCTATCAATGACAGACTTGAAAAGCCGAGCTACTTCCCTTTCATTACGCTGATCTCGGTAGACCGTATGGATTTCAGCATCAGGATAGGATTCAATCAGATGCATTGCAGTCATTCTGATCTGTGTATTGTTGCTCGGCAACACCAATCTCAACCACTGGCTCTTGTACAGCGGACCGGCATTGCTCGACTGAAATAAATAAACCGGCTTCTTCCAGCGGTTGGAAGCGGAAGTTAAATACGGCTGAAACGACATGGGGAGCATGGAAATGACAGCATCGTATTGTCCTCCACGAAACACGTTCAATTGCTTCATCACCAAGGATGTATCCTGTCCGGTATCCAAAACTCGGAACTCAACCGTACGGCCGTTCGCGGCCAGGCTGTCACGAAACATACGCGCTGCCTCGTAGAAATGAAGGGCGGGGATGCTGGACGAGATCAGTTGTGCTGATTGATCGGGAACCGTATCAAGCTGTTCAAGCTGCGCGGCATACAATGGCAAAAGCAAGGCAACCTTAAACGTATCCGATGCAGTAGAAAGGGAATCCGGAGATGCCTTTGATGACAACGAATGGAATAGGATTAGCAGAATTGTAATCAGCCGAGATGAACCGGAAATTCTGAATCGTGGAACCATGACCAGCTAAACTTATTCCCACTCAATGGTTGCAGGGGGCTTCGAACTGATGTCATAAACCACCCGATTGACCCCTTTGACCCTGTTGATGATCTCATTGGAAACCTTTCCCAGGAATTCATAAGGCAAATGGCACCAGTCGGCGGTCATCCCATCGGTGGATGTCACAGCACGAAGCGCTACGACTTTCTCGTAAGTCCGTTCGTCTCCCATGACACCAACAGAGTTGACGGGAAGCAAGATGGAACCGGCCTGCCAAACCTGATCATACAATCCATGCTCGCGTAACGCTTGAATGAAGATGAAATCAACTTCCTGGACGATCCGCACCTTGTCCGGTGTAACGTCACCGAGGATACGAATTCCGAGGCCGGGACCGGGAAAAGGATGCCTGTCGAGCAAGTGAGCGGGCATGCCCAGAGCTTTACCGACCTGACGAACCTCATCCTTGAAAAGGCTTCGCAACGGCTCCACCACCTTGAGCTTCATCTTCTCGGGCAATCCGCCAACATTGTGGTGTGATTTGATCGTTGAGGATGGCCCCTTGACCGAGACCGATTCAATGACATCCGGATAGATGGTACCTTGAGCAAGCCATTTCACCTCCTTGAGCTCCTGCGCCTTGGCATCGAACACCTGAATGAACACCCTTCCGATGATCTTCCGCTTTTGCTCCGGTTCGGTCACGCCCGCCAATTCGGAATAGAATTGGTCGGATGCATCCACTCCGTGAATGTTCAGACCAAAATCCTTGTACGTATCAAGTACCTGTTCGTACTCGTTTTTGCGAAGCAGTCCATTATTGACAAAAACGCAATACAAATTGTGACCAATGGCTTTGTGAAGTAGCATGGCTGCGACTCCCGAGTCCACCCCTCCGCTCAAACCAAGAATCACCTTATCCTGGCCCAGCTGACTACGTAGGGTATTCACGGTTTCTTCCACAAAAGACCCCGGTGTCCAATCGCCTGTGCAACCACAAACTCCCAACACAAAATTCCGGAGCATGTTTTTCCCTTCGATACTGTGAACCACCTCAGGGTGAAACTGAACACCGTAACTCGGTTCTCCATCGATGCGATAAGCCGCCACGGGAACATCAGGTGTGCTGGCAATCACCTCGAAACCACCTGGAATTTCAACAATCGAGTCGGAATGCGACATCCAGACCTGTGATTCGGATGGAATACGCTCGAGCAACCCGGCCTCTGAATTGCGCACGTTCAAGATGGCTCGTCCGTATTCCCTGGTATTCGATGACTGAACTTTACCACCACCCTGCTGAGCCATGAGCTGGGCACCGTAGCAAACTCCAAGCACGGGAAATCGTCCTCGGAGGGATTTTGTATCCACAGATGGAGCTCCCTCCTGTCGCACAGACGCAGGCCCTCCGCTCAGGATGATCCCTTTAATGCCGGGATGAAACTCCGGCACATGGTTGTAGGGATGGATCTCACAATACACATTCAGTTCACGGACACGCCTGGCGATCAACTGCGTGAATTGAGAACCGAAATCGATGATCAGAATACTTTGATGCATGGTCAAATGAGAATGCGTATTTGCCGCTGGTAGAGTTGAATTACCAACGTGCTTTGTATTTGTCCTTACGTCCCGGCTTCACAGGTGCTGATTTGTTTGCACCCGGTCGTTCCGTAGAAGGCTTTCTGTCACTTTTATCGTAACTCCGTGAGGTTTGCATTTCACGCTTACGCTCGGACGAACGCTCACGCCCCCCATGGAAGGACTCGTCTTTGGAACGAGCG
>JBJOER010000111.1:0-2645 GCA_046049215.1 Bacteroidota bacterium
TGGCATGTGCCAAGTGATAGCGAGTGGACTGTTTTAATAACTGCAGTGAATCCACAGGCAGATAGTATTGGAAATATTGCTGGTGGACTTTTGAAGTCAACAGGCACTATCCAAGCCGGAACCGGTCTATGGGAGGCCCCCAATACAGATGCCACCAATAGCAGCGGCTTCCCTGGCTTGCCGGGTGGCTTCCGCAACGCCAATGGTTCATTCGGCACCATTGGCTTCTTCGGTTCCAGGTGGTCTTCTACACAGTTCTCATCTACGGATGGCTGGTACCGCAACCTGGGTTGCAACTTCGCCGATGTCGGCCGGTTCGGCATCACCAAGACTTCCGGTATTTCGGTGCGATACGTGAGGGATTAGCAGTGAAGGCCATGTATGCGTAAGTCCTTCATGGCTTGCGGGATTGAATTTTGATATCTTCCGGACCGGGGTTTACCGCGGGTAGGAAGCGAAATAGGGTGAAATCGGTACTCGGTCACCGGATGGAGTCCCTTCGCCGGGGTTTCGACTCCTGCCCTTGAGTGTCCCATTGACTCCGCTCGTCAATTACTCCACCACCACCTTTCTCGTCTCCACCCGGCCATCAACCACAACGCGGATCATATAGAATCCTATGTGCAAATCTTCCGTGCTCATTTTCCAGATTCCCGTGGCTGTTGTCTTAAGTACCAGCATTCCCTTTTCGTCGAACAAACTGATCTCGGCAGGAGCGATCGATCCGGTTTGGATGATAAGCTGGGTGCCTCGGCTTACCGGCACAGGATATACTCCGAACTCGGAGTCCTGAAGAGAAAGGCGCTGGCTGCTGACGTTGACGTTAAATTGCTCGGAGAGGCAAGAGGGTCCTCCGTCGGTACAGCTGTAACCGGTTGAAAGGGTCGGGCTGATGGTGATGCTGCGAGTGGTAGCTCCGTTCGACCAGTTGTAATTACCGATCCACGAGGCGGTGAGCGTCACACTCTGTCCGGCGGCGATGGAAATTGTATTGGATTGTGTGAGGTCTTTCAGGATGGTGAACTTATCGGCGATGACACCGTCTTTGCGGATGAACCGGGCATCCAAGCGGTTGTCTTCCACTTCCAACAGCATCATGCCTCCGTCATTCTGTGCGAAAGGCAACGCATTGTGCGGATAGCCGGCCTGCACACCACCACTCGCACCAGCAGATCCGGAAACCACATAGACGGTACCGTGATTCACAGGACCACTGACCGTACTGTATGGGCACGAATTCGAACTACCGTCGTATTTGGCACTGGAGCTGCTTACGGCATGTGTTCCTACGTTGAAGCTAGCTTCATTGCCATAATAACCGCGAAGCAGGTAGGAGCGCTCGTAATCATGGCTATGTCCGCAAAGGATGAGGTCAACGCCATAGCGTTCCAGGATGCGGATGAAGTTTTGGCGCATGTTGACCAGGTCGGTTTCCGTGTCGGAATTGTGACTGCCCATGGTGTACGGAGGATGATGCCAGTAGGCGATGGTCCACTTCTTGTTGTTGGCGTTGAGGTCGTTCTTGATCCAGTTGACCTGTGGGCCCAGCGTGTCGTACAGGCGAGTGCTTCCGGTTTCGTATCCGTAGGAGTCGAGGCTCAGGAAATGGACATTGCCCCAATCGTACGAGTAAAATGCTTCCGTGCCCGAAGCAACACCACCGCATTCAGCGTTCGTGGGCATGGTGAAAATGCTATAGTAGGGGACGTTGTGGTCGGTCTGCCTGGATGAACTGTTTGCATAATCGTGATTACCAGGAGCAGGGAATAGGATGTGGTTCTTCAGGATGTTTCCGCTGTACACATTGAAGAAATTCGAAGTGTATTCGGCATCGGTTCCCGAGTTGTAGGCATTGTCACCCAGCAGCAGCATGATGCTGGAAGGGTCGTTGCTGACATAGTTCTGATAGGAACTGAGTGTGGCCGTTTGGTAGTTGTTGTCGTTCCGTCCGCAGTCTCCGAAAACAGCGATTCGCATTTTGTCGTTGCTGTTGACCGGAGGAGAAGTTTTAAAGAAATTGTCGGTTCCCGATTGCAGGTACTGGGTGCTACTGCCGAAGCGGTAGTAATACTTGGTGTTGGCGGATAAACCGGTTATCCGCACTTCGTGTTCGGTGGTTGGTGTGGCATTGTATGTAGTCAACGTGTAATCTCCCACACTCGTTCCGGCCTCGAAACGTGAATCTGTCGGTGCATCGGTGCGCCATCGAATAGTGACTGCATTCTCGTTGCCCATTTGCAGGTAAGGGCCTCTGGTCAGGTTGACCATGCCGGGAGGATTGCCTTTGAGCTCGAGGTCGAATGAGATGTCGGAACTGGAGCCTGCATTTTGATGAATTTCAACGGCGATGACATTCGCGCCGTTGGCGAATGCAGAGCTGGGAAGTGTGGCGCTGAAAATACTGGATCCGTCATCCGATGCTGCTGAAGAGGCGAGGGTTGTGTACGCGATAGCACCTGTAGGCATGTTATCGCGGTAAACCTCGCTTCCGTTGACATACACCACGATGCCATCGTCCCTCTTTACCTTCAGGCTGAAATTGGAATAGAATGCAGGGGAGAGGATATTGATGGTTTTACGGAAATAAGTGGTAATGTACTTGCTGGTGGAGCTGGGGCCAAAACTTACTGTGGTCGCTTCGTCGC
>JBJOER010000112.1:0-5777 GCA_046049215.1 Bacteroidota bacterium
TGTGCGGGGATATTCGGAGTCCCAAATGCATGCCTTTTATATCGTGGTGCTGTCGACCGTTTTTCTCACCGATTTACTCAAGGCGAAGGTCGCCATTCAAATGCGGCGATATGTTACGCCCTCCCGCTTCAAGATCCTGCACCGCATTTCAGGAATCGGATTGATCGCTTTTGGAATAAGGCTTATCGTAAACGTGACCATCTGATTCGCCATTGTAGCCCCGTCTAAGGGTGAATGAAACGCCATGATGGGGCAAAACCATCTGTTTACCACACATTTTTTGGCGTATTTGAACAGATTTCTTGCAAACGGTTTAAAAAACACTTGACAGGCCTTATCCTAAGGCGTAAGTTTACGTATAGATGCTTCGCTTGAACCGGTTTAACTACCGTGTCCTCCAGCATCATCCAAAGCTTCGGCTCCGTTGCCGTCCTACAAAAAAGGAAAATCAACTTCCATCCACATGAAAAAGGCGTTCCTGAAGGAAATGCAACCCGAGGTGAGGAAATTTCTCGCCAAGTATGTGGATTTGCGTTCCCAGGATACCAAGGTTCTGTCGACTTCCACTGTATTCAATGTGGAATGCCTGGACGACGATAATACAAACTGCATTGTTAACCTGAAACGCATCAACGATATCCGTTTCGTAAACAAGTTTCAGGAAGTGGTGAATGAAAAGCTTCCTTACGGCGGGCTGTATATCGGATTGGTGGAGACGCATGATCAGCGCAGGAGCCGACTCTTGCACAAATTCCTCCCTGTACTCTCTCATCTTTATTTCTTTTTCGATTTCGTATTCAAACGGGTGTTTCCGAAGTTTCCCGGATTACGTTCTGTTTATTTCCTGCTCACCAACGGTCGGAACAGGGTGATGTCCAAAGCGGAAGCCCTTGGTCGACTTGTAGCTTGCGGATTCAGGATAATCGAGGTGAAGGCGATTGGCAATTACACGTACTTCGTCGGAAAAAAGGTGCTGCAGCCTTTTTATGATACCAACCCGTCCTACGGTCCACTGTTCATGATGAACCGGATCGGCAAGGATGGCGATATGATTCGCGTGTTCAAATTCAGAACGATGTACCCCTATGCGGAATACCTTCAGGAATACGTGTACGAGCAATACAACCTGGCGGAAGGGGGCAAGTTTGCGAACGATTTCAGGATCACCCGCTGGGGTGCTTTCATGCGTCGCTTCTGGCTCGATGAGCTGCCGATGGTCATCAATCTGCTCAAAGGCGATATCAAGATCGTGGGCGTAAGGCCTTTGAGTAAGCACTATTTCAGCCTGTACACCAAGGAGCTGCAGGAAAAGCGGATCGATTCCAAGCCGGGACTTCTTCCTCCTTTTTATGTGGATATGCCCTCAACCCTCGAGGAGATTATCGAGTCCGAATTGAAATATTTGCGTGCTTACGAGAAGGAGCCTTTCCTTACCGATTTCCGGTATTTCTTCTCAATTTGCGGGAACATCTTCCTGCGTCGTGCTCGCAGCAATTGAGTCTGCAGCCACAGGATCCCACCGGTAAACCTTGAAAGGTCCGAACAAGGTGTCCGGTACATAATCAGACAACTCTTCATCGGCGATCTTAACGGGAGGCTTCTTCCTGTGGGTGATCAGATAAGGGATTTTTCCATTACGCATCAGGTCTCCGAACGCTTGGAATTGAAAAACTCCCAAAGGACGCGTGTACTGCAATGCGACCTCCCTGCAGGGAAACAAGGCTTTGCCACCCAGGAGGAGGTTGATGTGATTCTCCTTATGAAAAAGAGCCAGCGCCCATTGGTCCTTTCCTGTGCGGGCAAGGACATAACCGGCCGCCTTCTCGCTCAGGCGATAGTTTTTACGGGCTGTTCGCATGCCGGGCAAGTCTCCCCATCCACGGTCATTGGCTGATGCGATCATGTAAAAGGGTAACAGGGCAATTGCGTAAGGTGCCAGGGAATTCAAGGTGAGCCGCTGCCGGTGATTCAGCCAGGCAACTCCCATCAGGAACAGGACAATGAAGTCAAGAAAATAGTTGGTCCCTGATCCTGCTTTGAAGGCGCTCATCGTCGCCACGCAAAAAGTAAAAGCTATACCCGCCCCGATGAACAAACCCTCTTTGCTTTTTTCCTCCTTAGCCAGAAGTTGGAAACCGGTAAGTAGACCGGCAGCGATAAGGAATGAATACTTGAGGAAGAAGTTTTTCAATATGACTTCCTTGAACCAGGTGATACTTGTACCATTCCGTACGCCGTTAACCACATTCAGGTACAATTCCTCCCAACCCGATTGGACCAATAAGGGTCCGGCCAGCAGGAGGGTGAGAATAAGTCCGGCTGAAAAACGAAGGGTTGAAAGAAGATCTCTTCGGATGATGAGCAGATAGACCCCGCAAAAGAAAATAAGAAATAGGCCGGTCTGCTTGCTGAGCAGGCAGCCGGCAGCAAGCGCCCCAGCTGCAAGGAACAGATTGTGTTTGGCGGATTCACCCCGGTCTTGCGAATGCAGGGCTCTAAGCATCACGGATACCGTGGCTATGAAGAAAAATAAATAGAGGTTGTCCACCCTTGCATAGGCAACCGCAGGGATGGAGGTGAAAAGCACCAAAGTCAGGATGCTGCTCCACAATTTTCCGGTCCGGAAGTGTGTATTAAAAAGCCTCCAAAGAAGGAGACAGGAGGAGAGGTCTATGGCGAGGCAAACCAAACGGTTCAGGGTGACGATCGCATGGGGGTTGCCTTCCAGGTTGAAAAGCAAGGCCAGCAATTCCACAAGCCGGTAGTGCAACGGCATGTACTGGATGATGGCGAAAGGTGGCAGTTCCGGATTGCTGTAAAGTGGCAAGCCTTCCAACACGCGCACGATGCCGTATGCCACATTGACGGAAACGCCACCGGTTTCGGCCAGGTGTGAAATGGACAGGACAAGTCGGAGTAACAGGATTGCGCCGGCAGTGAAAGCCAGCACCCCCAAAAGGATAAGGACCGGTCGTGGTGCGGATCTTATTTTTTCCATACGGCGATCAGTGTTTTCCCGGCACGATGGCAGGTGATCCTGTCGGTCAGTGTGGAGGCAGGCACGATGACGTTGTCCCAAAAGGCTATCTGTGGCGCTGTTGGCATGGCATTGCGGAGCAGGAACTTGTTGGCCAGGGAGGCGAATAGTCCCAGACTATCAAGATATGACATTTTTTGGAGATGCAAGCTTTCCGGTGCGGCCGATCGAAGCATCTTCCGGTCATACCGGCGGAAGTGGCCGATGGCATCGTCAAAGGGACTTCTTAGGAAATTGTGGGCGGGAACCAGAACCACCAGATGCCCACCGCTGCGGAGAAGTCCGGCTGCCCGTTGAAGTTCGGAGCGGTCATCTTCGATGTGTTCGATGACATCGATGTAGAGGATCGTATCGAAAGCAGCGGTTTGAGGAAGCCCGTTGGTGGTTCCGGTGACAATACGGCATTTATCGGGTAGTTCGCCCTTTTCGATCCTGGACTGGATGCGCTTACACAGGGCAGGGTCAGGTTCAAGGCAAGTCCATGAGCTGACTTGTTCGTTCAGGAACCAGGGGGTGGTTTCTCCGATCCCTGCACCCGCTTCGAGCACATCACCACCGACGAAAGGTTTAAGCAGGCGGCTATAGTACGACTTCCAGTGTGTGGCCTTGCTGAACAGTTCCAGCTCGTTGCCGATGTAATGCGTACTTGTCACGGACGTACCTCCCGGATGAAGCTGGTGTATTCCATGGCCGGAATGAAATGCCTTTGGGTTCGGAAGCTCAGGACATTGAATACGAGGAACAAGGAGATCAGGAAAGCCTGGAAGATCAAAATCAGGAATCCGAGCACGACGAATGAGGCCCAACCAGGAATGGCCAGCGGAGTGAAAAATCGTATGACCGTTACCGTTAAGATTCCGGAAAGGGAGATGAGTATAAGGCTCACGCTGATCAGCAGCACGCGGACCGCCAGCATGTCTGTGTACACAGCGATGGCGCTCAGGCCGTGGATCACCAGCGAAATGAAGTTCATCTTGCTGTGTCCGTCGATGCGTTTTCCTCTGTCGAGTGAAACAGTGGTGTAGGGTATTTTCGAACGAATGATACTCCCGGAGAAGTGGTTCCAGAGGTCGGGAACGTGCACAAGGCCATGGATTCGATCGGCAGGTATGACACAGAAATTACCGAAGCTGATGCGTTGACCGGTCATCAGCAGGAAGAGCCATTTATACAGGGTGTAGAAGAACCGGAATCCTATGCTCTCAAACCGTCTTTTCCGTTGACCGAATACGATACGGCCGGCATGGGTGTTGGAAGCCTTTATCAGGGCAGGAACATCCTCGGGTTTGTCTTCTCCGTCTCCGTCCATGACAACCACAGGGCCGGCGGGAGAATGCTCGTTCAGGTAGCATAGGCCCAAAGCGATGGCACGCTGGTGTCCGACGTTGCGGTTCAGTCGGATGATTCGAAGCCCGGGGAATTCTTCACATAGCGAGGCAGGGTACTCGTCGGTTGAACCGTCATCTACAATCGTATAGTCCCAGTTGATGCCTTCCTGACCTTTTTCAATCCCGTCCAGCCGTTCGAGGACAGCCCGGCAGGATTTCCAATCGTTGTAAACCGGGATTAGGATGTGTGCCTTCACTTGCATAAAACTAATGGAAATCAGGAATTGGGGTTGTTTTTCGGATGATTTTTGTTCGGAGGTACGATATGATTCCTGTCAGTTTATAGGTATATCCACTCGTTTTTACGAAATTGCACTCATGGTATCCAATGCTCCTTTTGTACGAAAGGATGACGCCAGGGTTCGTTCCTTTAATGGTGGAATCGACTTTTTCTGCGTTTGTAGTTTTACTGGTTTTACAGTGACTTATCACCGGTTGTTCGTTGTGGTGGTGTTTTTTTTGACCTCGATTTTCGCTCAGGCACAGGATGACACCGTCTATTCCTACTGGCAGGAGACCACTGTTACGGCTCCCCGTTACCAGTTGCCGTCATCCTTTCGGTCTTTCCGGCTCGATTTACCTGCCATAGAAACGGCACTGGCACGTGCACCGCATGAGTCGAAGCAGCAACCGGTATCCCAAAGTCCGGTAAGGATCGCCATCCCCATGCCCGGTGGAGGATTCGCCCGTTTTGCAGTGGTTCAAACCGATGTGATGCATCCCGATCTGGCTGTAGCTTATCCCGGAATCCGGACCTATTCCGCTCAGGGTATAGATGACCCGCACGCGGTTGCCCGCTTCAGCATCACCCTGAAAGGATTTCATGCGATGGTATTGTCACCCAATGGTTCGGTATTTATCGACCCCTGGGAGCAATTCAATACGCAGGATTATATCGTTTACGACAAGCGTGATTTCAGTCCGGGCAGGACCTTTCATTGCGATACGGACGAAGAACTATACAAGAACCTTCGTGATTCCAAGGTCGGATCACAACCATCGGCATTGCGTTCTCACGGCACCCAGCTACGAACTTACAGGCTGGCTCTAGCGGCCACGGGTGAGTACACCACCTTTCACGGTGGCACCAGGGCCTCTGCACTCTCTGCCATGGTGGTTTCCATGAACCGCGTGAACGGGATATATGAAACCGAGGTGGCGGTTCGCATGGTGCTCATTCCCAACGATACCTTGCTGATCTATACCAACGGTTCAACGGATCCCTATACCAACAACAACGGATCTACGATGCTCGGAGAGAATATCAGCAACTGCAATGCGGTGATCGGATATGGCAATTTCTATATTGTTAATTTCTTTATCTAGTGTGGTTGTGGTTTGGCGTATTTTGG
>JBJOER010000113.1:0-3190 GCA_046049215.1 Bacteroidota bacterium
AATTCGGTTACAAGGTCGACGACCGCATGTGGGCGTTCTTCAACCGTTTGGGCGTGGTTTTGGAAGACGGTAAGCCCGCTCGGCATTTTGGTGATCCGGTAGGGGTATATGTGCAGTACAAGCGCGCCAAGGGCGATGAGCGTACCGAGGAACAAATTCGCGAGGAGGGGAGTGAAGCCATAGCGCGTGTACGGAAACGGGGCGTACCCATCGCCGTTGGAACAGGTGCAGAGTACTGGATGCCGCCGGTGGAACTCGACCAGGAGATCAGGCGACTGTATGCCGACGCCAAGTATTGCCTGTGGCAGGAACTCGACGATGCATCGGTGTTGACCATTCCCAATCACGTCCTTTTCAAAACCGAGTCAGATGACCGCATCGACTATGTCTATCACCCCAACAGTGGCGAACGGTTGAGTGCCGAAGCAGTAGAGGGTTTACGAAAACTAAGGAACTCCTGGGGCGATTCGATCCCCGAGGTACAGCTGGTAATTTCAGACGGACTCAATGTACGGTCACTCTTCGATCAGGGCCATTTGCTGCCCTTCCTGCAGGCCTTACGCGCGCGCCTGGACCAGGGAGGTTTCCGTTCAAGCGAGACCAATATCGTATTCAGGCACGGACGTGTCAGAGCCGGTTACCGCACCGGCGAGCTTTTGTTTGGCAATTCCAACAGCGGCTCATCCAAACACATCCTCATCCACATCATCGGCGAACGCCCCGGTTCCGAGCACCGCAACTTCTCGGCCTATATCACCTGTGCCACCGCCTCCCAATGGGCGAAAACCGGCACGATCGATCACGACATCACCCGCGTGGTATCAGGCATTTCCGATACGGCTATGAATCCTGTTTTGGCTGCAGAGGAGGTGGTGGGGATATGCTTGCGGATGAAGTCGTAGGTGTAATCTGATTTCTTTAGGGGGTACTTTATTATATAGTTGTCTTAAAAAGACAAAGGTCACGGACACCCGTGACCTTTGTGATGAGTTTCAATTTTTTCGAATTATAAATTCCGAAGAAGGAGTTTCAATCAATTGTTCGATTTAGAATCGCCATCCGAAGATGAGTGTATTCCGCGAGCTCTTCGAATCTTCCGTCGTGCCGAAAATGGTCTCAAGACTGATGTATGCCTTTCCACTGAATCGGTATTGGATCAATGGTCCGGTGTAGAATTCATCGCTGAAGTCCACGTCGTTGTATCGGTACATGGTGCTTAGGCCCACAGTTAAGTCGTCATTCACCAGGTAGCCGTAGGAGGCGGTGGATGCCCATTCCCTTTCCTGGTCGGCGCGGCGTTCGGCCAGGTTTGCTTCGTAGATCAGGTTGAGGCCCCAGATGCTCCTTTTCCCAATTTGGTCACCAAGCAGGATCTTCGGTTCAATGCCCATGTAGCCGTTGAGGATCTTGTGCTCGAAATAGAGCGTGGGATTTCCCCAGATCTTGCCCCAGTCGGCTAGTGCGTAGCGCACCTCCCAGCTGAAACCTCTCCATCCGAATGCATATTCACCTTGTCTTCCCTCCAGCACGGTGTGTAGGTAAAGATCAAGTTCAAGGCGCTTGCCCAAACCGAATGCGAACTCATCCCTGAAGCGCACCTGGGACGGACCTTTTTTCGGTACGCGCATGTCCACCCACTTTTCATACATGTTCGTACCCGGAGGCGTCATCAGGTACACCCGGGTGGCAGGGAATTTCCGCACAAGTGTCCATGCCGGTTGCTTGTAAGGTCCGACGAGCTGGGTTTGCGGATAGGCTTCCGCGCTGACCTGTACCTCGTTCAGGTGTGTGGTGTCAGGATTCTGATTCCGGTTGGCCTCTGCTCCCTGTTTGATGGCACTGGGAGCGTATTGGGCGCTTGCAGTATTTAGCAGAATAAGGCCCGCGATCGAGAGGATCAATACGTGTCTCATTGGATTTGTGATTTCTGTCTGTTTACTTTTTTTACTGGATACCAACAGGGCCGGATTGAACCGGCCCCGTGTTATAGTTGCACATTGCTTTACTTGGTGATCACAAGACGTCGGATGTCATTGTATTGCTCTCCGGTCAGGCGGATCATGTAGGTGCCCTGCATCAGTCCGGTTACATCGTAATCGATGTTGACAGGTTGACCTGCAAAGACCTGGTTCCTGTAGAGCGTTTCAACTCTTTTACCGTTCACATCGAACAACTCGATCGTGATGAGGTTGTCAGAAGAGGACACCATGTTGATCCGAACCAGTTCCTTCGCGGGATTGGGTGCGATGGACCAATCCATATCCATGGCCGGGTCAGCGGGCAGATCAACCATCCTGAGGCTTCCAACACCCACTATCGGACAGGCCAGGTAGCAATTGTTGGTGGAGCCTGTGTTGTTTCCGTTGTAGTTCTCGTTGATTTTCGTGAGGATGTAGTTCAACTGCGAGAAGGTATAGGTGCTGTCGCATCCTCCGATATGGCGGTTAACTACCTCGATCACTTCGTTTACGTTGTAACCGCGCAATGGACCGCTGACCAATACCAAATGTCCGAGTCGGCCGGAAGCAGGTGCGAAGTTGGCTGCTGCTGAATCGAATCCAACGTTCAATATCGCCGTGACCAGCTGTCCGGCGAGGGTGTTCTTGTAACCGATGGGATTGACAAGGCTACCTGCAGGCAAAGCCGTTGGCGTACCTGAGCAGGGCAGGAATTTCAGGATTGCCTGGTAATTCGTCAAGGTGATGGTGTTGTTGCATCCGATCGTAATGCCGTTCGGGAATACGGTGTTGAAATTCCGTTTCACGTACATCGCAGGATTATTCCCGGATGGCTTGTATCCGTATCCGCCCTGGGTGTAGGTGACATAACCGTCGCAGGGGGTGTTCGGAATGATGATTTCACAACTGTCCTGACAGGCCGCCCCGTCGTCAGAGTAAACCTTGTAGATACCCGGACATAAATTGTAGATATCGGCAGTGGTGCGTGGCGGAGTGGTGTTCCAGGTGAAGGTGAATCCTTCCGGATCGCCCGACAAGGACACATGCGCCTGGCCGTTACACAATCCCACACAACTGATACCGGCACCATCGCAACTGATGGAAGGGCAAGGAACCACCTCGATCACCTTGTCGCATCGGTCTTCGTAGCAGTAGTCGTCATTGGCCGTGAAGCTAACGTTGTAAAGACCGAGCTGATCGAATGTCGGTGACCAGCTGAAGACGGTGATTGC
>JBJOER010000114.1:0-13590 GCA_046049215.1 Bacteroidota bacterium
GTAATTCACTGCCTCGGTCATTCTCGCATTCTCTAATTTTCAAATTATCTGATTTTCAAATTGTCAAATCATCAAGTCACCACATCATCAAATTCATTTTTTCACACCATCATGCACAATCAAGGCCCCTTTGGTGATCTCTTCCTCCATCTCCCATTTGAAACCGTCCTTGGTGGCGAGGTGCAAGAGGAAGGTCTGAATGTTCTTCGCATAGAGGTCGGATGCGTTCAGGGGCAGGAGGGAAGGGATGTTGCTTTCACCAATGATGGTTACACCGTGCTTCACAACGGTCTTGTTCAGCTCGCTGAGAGCACAGTTTCCGCCTTGTTCCACTGCCATGTCCACTATGACCGATCCCAGACGCATGCTTTTCACCATGTCTTCGGTCACCAGCAGCGGTGCTTTTTTACCCGGGATCAGCGCCGTGGTGATGACCAGATCGGCCTCTGCCACATGCTTGCTCACGAGTTCCTGCTGCAATTTGAGGAAATCCTCAGAAACACCTTTCACATAGCCGCCTTCAATTTTGATGGAGGCATCGCCTTTCACCTGGATGAATTTTCCTCCCAGTGACTCCACTTGCTCTTTTGTTTCCGGACGGATGTCGGTCACTTCCACGATCGCCCCCAGGCGCTTGGCGGTTGCAATGGCCTGTAATCCCGCTACACCGGCTCCGAAGATGACCACCTTGGCAGGCTTGATGGTGCCTGCAGCGGTCATCAGCAGGGGAAAGATCTTGCCGAGCGAATCGGCGCCCATGATGACACTCTTGTAACCGGCGAGGTTGGCCTGTGAACTGAGGGCATCCATCTTTTGAGCCCTTGAAATACGGGGGATGGCGTCAACTGAAAATGCACTGATTCCTTGTTTTACGCAAGCATCGACCAACTCCGGGCTGGTACCGGCCCACATGAAGCTGATCAGCGCTGCGCCTTTCTTCATTTGAGCTATTTCGGTTGAGGAGGGGGCATTCACTTTCAATACCACATCCGAATCGCGGTAAATCGAAGCGGCGTCGACAACGAGGCTGACCCCGGCTTTGGTGTAGTGTTCGTCGGAATAATAGGAATTCAGACCTGCGCCTGATTGCAAACGGACCTGGAAACCGGCCGAAATAAGCTGCGCACAGACATCTGGGGTCAAAGCGACCCTGCATTCTTTCTCTTTGGTTTCGGTGGGTATGCCCAACAGCATCTGTGAATGTATTTAGTGTGAGTTTCTCCGAGATTCGGAGGCGCAAAAGTAAGACAAAACAAGCCCCCTTTCGCGGCTGGTGTCCCAAACCAAAACTTGTTCAAAAGAAGAAACCAGGCCATTTGGTGAAGGAGCAAGAAATCCCGACTTTTGGGATTCAACGTTATGGCTAAGTTTTCACCTGCATACCTCAAAAAACTCGAAGAGTTGCTCAAGTCTTGCGGCTATGAGTTGCGTTATGAAAAAGGGAACTTCAGGTCGAACTATTGCGTCCTGGAGGCCAAAAAGGTGGTAGTTATCAACAAATTTTCCGCACCGGAGAGCCGCATGCAGGCCCTTTTGGAGATTATCCAGGGCTTGTCTTTATCCGGTGCCATCCATGCCGATTTGCGCTCCATCGGACTGAAGAATGCTATTCAAATGGCCGATTCGCTGGCATTTCCTGACGAGCCGGTGGATACCCGGGCAGATGGACCCGGGCAGGATGAAACGCCTGAGGTTAGCGACCAGGTGGGCGAGCCTATTTTGCCAACAGCTTGATTCTGTGTTAAAAGTAACTTTTACCGGAACTGGTACTTCACAAGGAGTTCCCGTGATTTCTTGCCGTTGCAGGGTTTGCGAAAGTTCCGATTCCCGTGATCAGCGGCTGCGTGCATCCATCATTGTGGAGGATAAGGACACCCGGATCGTGATCGATTCGGGACCGGATTTTCGGCAACAGATGCTGAAAGCCCGTGTGGAGAAACTTGATGGATTGGTGTTCACCCACGAGCACAAGGACCACCTGGCCGGTTTGGATGACATCCGGGCATTCAATTACACTGCCGGCAAGGCCGTCAAAGTGTATGCATCCGACGCGGTACAGGAGGCCATTCGAAGGGAGTTCTACTATGCCTTTGAATCGGTGAAGTATCCCGGGGTTCCAGAGTTGGAACTGGTCACCATCGGCAATGATCCTTTTAGAATTGGCACCTTCGAGCTTTTGCCGATAAGGGTGAAACACTACATGATGGACGTTCTTGGGTTCAGGATCGGAGCCTTCACTTACATTACCGATGCGAAAACCATCCCTTCGGATGAACTGCGTAAAGTGGAAGGTTCTGAAGTGCTGGTTTTGAATGCGCTGCGGAGGGAACCCCATGTCAGTCATTTTACGCTCGATGAGGCGGTCGGACTAATGAATCAACTGAAACCGCGGTTGGGCTTCTTGACGCACCTGAGCCATCAGATGGGGTTGCATGCGGAAGTGGAGCAGGAATTGCCCGGAAACATTCGAATCGCGTACGACGGTTTATCGATCGAAATTTGACGATCTGTTTTCTGAACGGATTTTCCTGTGATGGGGTGTGAGATTGCCGTATCTTTGCAAGTGAAATGAATGCCCACCTGATCATAGCGATTGACGGTTACTCGTCTTGTGGGAAAAGTACAGTGGCTCGTGAGGTAGCCAAACGACTCGGTCTACAGTACATTGATTCCGGAGCCATGTACCGTGCAGTCACTCTTTATTTCCTTCGCAACCACATCCCGGTTCCTTCCGCGGATCAAGCCTTGTATTCCTCACCGGAATTGATCGACCATCTGGATCGGATGCATATCAACTTTCGCATCAATCCCGTATCCGGTGCGAGTGAGGTTTACCTGAACAGTGAAAATGTTGAGCACTACATCCGTTCCATGGAGGTCAACGATTCGGTGAGCCAGGTCAGTACTATTCCGGAAGTCCGGACCCGGCTTGTGCAACTTCAGCAACAGGCAGCCGAACACCATGGTATAGTCATGGACGGTAGAGACATTGGAACAACAGTGTTTCCCGGAGCTGACCTCAAGATATTCATGACCGCCGACGCCGGTGTCCGTGCTGAAAGGAGGTTCATCGAGCTGAAGGCCAAAGGCGTTCAAGTGGATTTGGATTCCATTCTTAAAAACGTAGTTGATCGTGATCACATCGACAGCCACCGTGAAATCAGTCCACTACGGAAGGCGAACGATGCAATTGTGCTTGACAATACCTACCTCAGCAGAGAAGAGCAGGTGGATTTCGTCATGGATAAAGTGCGTGAGTTGGTCCTTCACAACTCCTGACGCTAACATTACCGACCCGGATTTGTTCAACTACTGAACTTTGACTGAAAACCGAACATGAATATCACCATCGATTCCCAGTCCGGCTTTTGCTTCGGTGTGGTATATGCCATCCAGATGGCCGAAGATGAGCTCGATCAAACCGGGCATCTTTACTGCCTCGGCGACATTGTTCACAACGGCGAGGAGGTCGATCGTTTGCGGGCCAAAGGACTTGAGATCATCGATCACGAGCGCCTGAAATCACTGCATGATTGCACCGTTCTTATTCGCGCTCATGGAGAACCGCCTTCCACCTACGAACTGGCCATCCGAAACAACATCAAACTGATTGACGCCTCTTGCCCTGTGGTTTTGAAACTTCAGCAAAGGGTCAAGACCAGTTTCGGGGACGACGGGGAAGGGGAGAAGCAGATCGTCATTTACGGACAGAAAGGCCATGCTGAAGTGAACGGGCTGGTGGGTCAAACCGCCGGAAAAGCCATCGTGGTTTTCGATGAAGCTGACCTGGATGCTATCGATTACGACCGTCCAGTACATTTCTTCACCCAAACCACCAAAAGCACCGCCGGCTTTGAGCACATGATTCAGGCCATCCAGGAGCGAATATTGAAACACAAGGGCACACTTGAGGAAGGTGATTTTGTTACGAATGATACGTTGTGCCGCCAGGTATCCAACCGCGAGCCACAGCTGAAGAGATTTGCCACCCAGCACGACGTCATTGTTTTTGTGAGCGGAAAGAAAAGCTCGAACGGGAAAGCATTATACTCCGTATGCAAATCGGTTAACCCCTCGTCTCATTTCGTGTCCCATCCTGCCGAACTCGACCCTTCCTGGTTTGATGGTGTCAACTCGGTCGGGATAGCAGGAGCAACATCCACCCCGATGTGGCTGATGGAGAAGGTATCAGACTCCATCCGGGATCTCGTCCCGCAAACCCCGGTCTGAGCCGTTTTTTTCACTTTTATCAGCTTTTTCGGGCGATTTGTTGCATTTCCAATCAATTGTATATCTTTGCACTCCCTTTCGCAGGCCATTCCTGCCGATTGGCTATTGATTAGATGGAATCAACTACCCATACCAAGGAGAAACTCTCCACCGTGAAATTCGCCACCCCCGATCCCAACGATTTCGATTGGGACACCGCAGGTAAGGCGATGGACAATTACAAAAGTGAAGACCGTGCCCGCCTCGAGGCGTTGTACGATCAGAAGCTGAACCAGGTACTCGAACGCGAGATCGTGATGGGCACTGTCATCAGCCTGACCAGCAAGGAAGCCGTGATCAACATCGGCTACAAAAGCGATGGTCTGGTTCCGCTTGCAGAATTCCGCCACATGCCCGACCTGAAAGTCGGTGACGAGGTGGAAGTCTACGTGGAAACCGCTGAGGACAAGAACGGCCAGTTGTTGCTTTCCCACAAGAAAGCGCGTGCCATGAAGTCTTGGGACCGCGTGAATGCCGCCCTCGAAAAAGACGAGGTGGTGACCGGATTCGTGAAGTGCCGTACCAAAGGCGGACTCATCGTTGACGTGTTCGGCATCGAGGCCTTCCTGCCCGGTTCACAGATCGATGTGAAGCCGATTCGCGATTACGACATCTATGTCGGAAAAACCATGGAATTCAAGGTGGTCAAGATCAACCAGGAATTCAAAAACGTGGTGGTATCCCACAAGATCCTCATCGAGAACGAGCTCGAGAAGCAGAAGCTCGAGATCATGTCCAAGCTCGAAAAGGGACAGGTACTGCAAGGTACAGTCAAGAACATCACTTCCTACGGGGTCTTCATGGATCTCGGTGGTGTCGATGGTCTTCTCCATATCACCGATATCAGCTGGGGACGTATCAGTCACCCCGAAGAGGTGCTTAAGCTCGATCAGCAGGTCAATGTGGTTATCCTCGATTTCGACGAAGAGAAGAAGCGTATCGCCCTGGGTCTGAAGCAGCTTACGCCTCAGCCTTGGGAGTCGCTCGACCAGAACCTGAATGCCGGCGACAAGATCAAAGGAAAGGTGGTCGTATTGACCGATTATGGTGCTTTCGTAGAGATCATCCCCGGAGTGGAAGGTCTGATTCACGTCTCCGAAATGAGCTGGTCACAGCATTTGCGCAGTCCTCAGGATTTCCTGAAGGTCGGCGACGAGGTGGAAACCGTAATCCTGAGCATCGATCGCAACGAGCATAAAATGTCGCTCGGCCTCAAGCAGCTTACTCCTGATCCCTGGGGAGCTATCCTTACCAAATATCCGGTCGGCAGCAAGCACAAAGCCAAGGTCCGCAACTTTACCAATTTCGGTGTATTTGTAGAGCTCGAAGAAGGTGTCGATGGACTGATTCACATCAGCGACTTGAGCTGGAACAAGAAAGTGAAGCATCCTGCCGAGTTCACCAAGATCGGCGAAGAGCTGGAAGTGGTGGTACTTGAGGTGGATGTTGAAAACCGCCGCTTGAGCCTCGGACACAAGCAGCTCGAAGACAATCCCTGGGAGACCTACGAATCCATTTTCTCCATCAATTCCATCCATCCCGGAGTGGTTGGAAAGGTGACGGACAAAGGCGCGAACATCACCTTTACCACCTACGGTGTGGAAGCTTTCGCACCCTACCGTCAGCTGCAAAAGGAGGACGGAAGCGTAGCCAAGGAGCACGATTCCCTCGACTTCAAAGTCATTGAATTCAGCAAGGAAAACCGTCGTATTGTCGTTTCCCATACCCGCCTCTTCAACGATAAGGTGCAGGAAGGAAAGAAAGCAGAGTCTGTAGAGCGTGAAGTTGAGGCCAACACTACGGCCAAGGCAGTGAAGAAGATCAAAGAGAACCAGGAGAAATCCACTCTCGGCGACATCTCGGCTCTCGCAGCTTTGAAGAGTTCAATGGAGGAAAATTCCAAGAAGGACGGCGAATAAGCGATTTCCTAAATTCATTCCCAAGCCGCTCCCCGGGGAGCGGCTTTTTTAATACGGGGCAAGCCGTCTGAAAATGCTATTTTTGCACCATGGCCAGTTCCAGAAAGCTCATTTTTAACAAAGAGTTGCTGGCCATTAGCATTGATCGGTTGTGCTTCCAGCTGATCGAAACCCACAACGAATTCTCCGAAACCGTCTTGGTAGGATTGCAACCGCGGGGAACATTCCTTGCCCGAAAAGTTGTTGACCGTCTTAAGCAATTGCAACCTTTAGGTGAGATCGGTTTCGGTGAACTTGATGTCAGTTTTTTTCGCGACGATTTTCGTCGCAGGGAGCTCATCGTGCCCAGTTCTACGCGTATGGATTTCATTGTAGAAGGGAAGAATGTGGTCATGATCGACGATGTGCTTTACACTGGCCGCACCATCCGGGCGGGGTTTGATGCCCTGCTGGCATTCGGCCGACCCGCCAAGGTGGAGCTTCTGGTTCTGATCGATCGCAAATTCAGCCGGCAGTTCCCCATTGAGCCCAATTACATTGGCAAATCCATTGATACGATTGCATCAGAAAAAGTGATTGTCCGCCTCGATGACACCGACGGGGAAGAAGGCGTATGGCTGATTTCAGAAGAGAAGACCCTATGAACGAGCACTTGAGCGTCAGGCACCTGCTGGGAATCAAGGACCTCTTGAAGGAGGACATCGATCTTATTTTCCGAACTGCCGATACATTCAAAGACGTCATTAACCGTCCCATCAAGAAAGTCCCTTCCCTGCGTGATGTGACCGTGGCCAACATCTTCTTCGAGAATTCCACGCGTACGCGACTTTCATTCGAATTGGCTGAACGCCGACTTTCGGCCGATGTGGTGAATTTCGCCGCATCTTCTTCCTCTGTAAGCAAAGGGGAGTCGCTGGTGGATACCGTCAATAACATCCTCGCGATGAAGGTGGACATGGTTGTAATGCGACACCCACAGCCGGGTGCCGCGATGTTTCTCGCCAAACACATCGAAGCCAGCGTGATCAATGCGGGAGATGGTACTCACGAACATCCCACCCAGGCCTTGTTGGATGCATTTTCCATTCGCGAGAAGTTGGGCAGGGTGGAGGGAGTCAAGGTGGTGATCGTTGGGGATATCCTTCATTCTCGTGTTGCCTTATCCAATATCTTCTGCCTACAAAAACTGGGAGCGGAGGTAATGGTTTGCGGACCACCCACGCTTATTCCCAGGCACATCGCCTCACTTGGAGTGAAGGTGGAATACGATCTGAAGAAGGCCCTGGCCTGGTGCGACGTAGCCAACATGCTCCGTATCCAACTCGAGCGTCAGGATATCCGCTATTTTCCCTCGATCCGCGAATACAGCATGATGTATGGATTGAATAAAGCCATACTTGACGGCATCGGCAAGCAACTGCTGGTGATGCATCCCGGTCCCATTAACCGCGGTGTGGAAATTACCAGTGATGTAGCGGACAGCGAGTCGAGTATCATTCTCGATCAGGTGGAGAATGGAGTAGCGGTCAGAATGGCGATACTTTTTCTGTTGGCTCAGACCGGAGGATTTGAACAATAGCCGGTTGACAACCCGGTTGTACACCTACTTGACAATCTTTGCGCAGGGGGCTACATTTGTTCGCAACCATTCAAAACCTGCCCATGCATTTTACAATCGACAAGAACGACAGGCACGTCGTTATCAAGCTTCACGAAGAGAAGCTGAATACCCTGATTGCGGCAGAACTGAAATCGGAGTTGTTGCTATTGAACACCCAGGGCTATAGCAACATCATCCTTGACCTTTCTGAATCCCTTTATTGCGATTCATCCGGACTGAGTGCGATCCTGGTCGGTAACAGACTTTGCAGGAATTCCAACGGTGCTTTCATTGTCACCGGATTGAACGAAATGGTGTTAAAGCTCATCCAGATTTCGCAGCTCGACCAGGTGCTCAATATCCTTCCCAACGTAAGCGAATCGGTGGATTTTGTCCTTAAGAACGAGATGGAGCAGCATCTCAAGAACGATTGAGTATATTAGCGCATCCAATCGATACTGATTATGCGTCACTTCTTACTGTCCATGTTCGTGGTTGCCTTGACCGCTCTCAACGGCTACTCACAGTGTACCCCCAATCCATCCATCACCCAGGCCGGTATCTATCCCGACAGTGCCACCGGATTGGCTCCGGGCGTGGTCGGACAAGCCTATAACCAGGAGATGCAGTTGCGGGTTCCCCTTGACACACTCGTCGATTTGCTGGGAACAGGAACGCCAAGTTTGGTTCCCATCACTTCCATCACACTCACCGCCTTCAACAACCTGCCTGCGGGTTTGACCTACGCCTGCAATCCACCCACTTGTGTCTTTCCGGGAGGCAGCAATGGTTGTGTGCTGATCAGCGGAACCCCTTTGGTCGCTGGTACGTTCGTACCCCTCGCGGTCATCACAACGGCAGGAACAGTTTTTGGTTTCCCTGTAACGCAGGTAGACACCGTTGATTACTATGTCATCACTGTCAGCAATTCTTCCACAGGACTTTACGAAAGCACATCCAGTGCATTCCAGATGGATCAGAATATGCCGAATCCAACTGAAGAAGTGACGGCCATTCGATTTTTCCTGCCTCATCCCGGTGAGGTGGACTTCCGCATGTTCAACATGATCGGCAAGGAGGTATATCGCAATCTATTGAACGGTGAGCAGGGAGAAAACAGTTTCCGAATCGACAGCCGGTTGTTTTCCGAGGGCGTTTACATGTATTCAATGACCTACGACCAGGTGACGCTTTCGCGCAGGATGGTGATCTCCCGCAAGTAGTCCATGGGTTTTGAGCTGACCATTCTCGGAAGCAGTTCCGCAACCCCTGTTTACGACCGACATCCTACGGCACAGTACCTGGTCTTCCGCGACCGGCATTTTTTGATCGATTGCGGGGAAGGCACTCAAATGCAGCTTTTGAAGTACAAGATCCGCTATCATCGGATCACCCATATTTTCATCAGCCACCTGCACGGCGATCATTATCTGGGTTTGATCGGTTTGTTATCCACCTATCACCTTCAGGGCCGTTCAGCCGACCTGCACCTTTATGCCCAACCGGAATTGATGGACATCATTGAGATGCACCTCAGGCTTTCCCAGACGGTGTTGAGATACAACTTGATTTTTCATCCCATCCGTCATTTCACGCCGGAAGTCATCCTGGACGAGGAGGATTTATTTGTCAGGACCGTTGTATTGAATCACCGTATTCCCTGTACCGGATTTGTATTCACCGAAAAGCCTCGTCCAAGGAAATTGAAAACCGAGAAGCTGACCGAATTCCAAATACCGTTTTCAGCTTACCCACGGATTAAACAGGGTGATTCTTTTACCGACGCAGAAGGACGATTGATTCCTAACGAAGAACTGACAGAAGCCCCGGTTCCCCCACGAACCTACGCCTATTGTTCGGATACTGCATTTCAGCCCGAATTGGCGAATCAATTCAAAAAAGCGAACATCCTTTACCACGAAGCCACTTTTTTACACGAGTTGAAGGTGAGGGCGACTGCCACCTACCATTCCACCGCAAGGGAGGCTGCTGAAATCGCTAAAATGGCTGAGGTCGACCAATTGCTCATTGGACACTTTTCCGCACGTTACAGGCAATTGGATGAGTTGCTGGATGAAGCCAGGGAACTGTTTCCGAAAACCGAACTGGCCATTGAAGGCGTGTCTTTTTCCGTAGATTAAAGACCACCGATAATTAACGGCATACGGCTGCACAGCGTTTGAGACGCCTGGAGTGGTTCTTATCTCCGATCAGTTCACTTCACAGAAACAATCTTAAACGCATTCAGCCGAATATAGCCTTATAAGACCGTATCCTAAAAGCGGAAATTCTCCGGCTCGTTCAATATCCTTCGTCCCTCCAGAATCTGCTGACGCGCTTTTTCACATAACTGGCTGACGTACTCTTCGCGTTTTCGGTCCAGATACCGTTGGGTGAAATTGATGCCATTGTCAAGATGGAACTGGTATTCTTCAAACACCAACGGCATCAAGTCCGACACTTGCTCCAGCTCAAATCGTTGAGCAGATTGAACCAATGCCTGCCTCCAATCGGAGTGCGCGCTGACGGGGATGGCTTTGGCTGCTGTTTTTAGTATTTCTATCGCTGCGTCGACCTCCAGATTGGCATCCATTTTTTTCTGGAAACGCTCTACTGCTTTGCAATAACGAAGGGTTTGTCGGTCTTCAAAACGTTTTACAAATGACTCAAGCAATTCCGTATCATAAATTGAAAGGTAAGGACGATCATCGAGTTTCTTTGAAGGATTGTCTTCCTTGAGTTTTTCCAGCTGGCGCTGCCTGTGGATGGATCGGTATCGATTCTCTTTTTCTCCACGGATATCGGGAAGATCCATGAAATGGGCCGATCCGGCTTTCTCATCGTAATAGCGATACCAGGCAGGAACCTGCTCTTCTACCTCGGCATCAACACCGGGAATGCGATCACTTTGGTATTCAGCTTTAAACCCTTCGTAATCTTGCCAATTGTCGTAATGAACGACCAGTTCGGCCTGTTCCGAACACAGGTAATTGCGATACATCTCCACCTCGTCCTTGGTCACAGGTGAAATCAATGTGCAGTGCTGGATATGCGTGCTCAGCAGCATGAATTGCGTACTGTGTTCAATTCCTTTTAGTTGTATCTGTTCGGCGCGCCATTGGCACTGCAGATTGAAAAGCTTCTTCTGCTGGATCGACCAAAGTCCTTGTTCGGCAATGAGTTTGTAGCGGAACGATTGAGAGTCTTCAACGCGGAGGAATTCTTCTCCACGAACCATATACAAGGCCTTGCGTTTGGAGTAATGACGGATGAAACCTTCAACAGAGGAAGGATTGAACTGGTTGAAGAATTCCCGGAAAACAGGATTGCTTTTAAGGTTCTCTTCCGTTTGGTGGCGGATGAGCTCAGCCTGAATTTCTTCGTTGAATTTGTTCTGTACGGATTGTGACATAATGGATTTTAATCAATTAACTGAGGCCTTAAACTTGGAAATTCCGTACAGGTTCCATTTTTTTTGGGGAAAACTTACAATCCAATCCGGAAGTATTCGTTATGTTTTTTGGGTTACGGGAAATGGTGGGGATTGGGTGATGGCTTATTTTGAAAGGTTGTTTTTGTATTTATATTATTATAAATCAATAAGATAAGTAGATATAACTAGTAACAATACGGGGTGAAAAAACCTGATGTTTTAGTATGCGCTTCAGCTCTGCCCGCCCGTAAGTTTGTAAGGCAATCGACACATTATGGAAAATCAGGAATTGAAGGCGATGATCAGCTTGCTGGATGACTCAGACAGTGGAATCTACTCTCATATCGAGGAAAAGCTTGTCGGCTTGGGTAAACCGGTAATACCAATGCTTGAAGATGCCTGGTCAAACGCGTTCGATCCCGTTTTGCAGCAGCGTATCGCCACCATCGTGCACAAGATCCAATTCGATGGGCTGTTGGAGGATTTCAAATTGTGGATCCATACGGCCGAGGATGACCTCTTGCAGGGAGCCATGCTGGTGGCACGATACCAGTACCCGGAAATGGATCAGGACAAGATCCGGCAATTCATAGCTCAACTGAAGAAAGACATTTGGTTGGAATTGAATGATAGCATGACGGCGCTTGAGCAAGTGCACGTGCTCAACCATTTTTTCTTCACTCAGCATGGTTTTACAGGAAACACATCGAATTATCACGCTCCTCAAAACTCTTATATCAATTGTGTCATTGAGACCAAAAAGGGGAACCCTTTGGCACTTTCTACCATTTATATGCTGGTGTGCCGTTCCTTGGGCATCCCTGTTTATGGTGTAAACTTACCCGAGCATTTCGTGTTGACCTACCTGGAAGTAAAAGAGGAGGAGGAGGGCAATACCGGTCGCCCGCTCTTTTACATCAATCCCTTCAGTAAGGGAGCGGTGTTCGGGAAGGAAGATATCGACCAGTTTGTGAAAAAACTGGATATAGAACCTCAAAGAAGTCATTATTACCCCTGTTCTCACCGCGACATGGTTTTGCGCATGCTGAGGAACCTTTCATTTTCATACAATAAGCTGGGCGATACAGAAAAGGTCGATGAAATTGGTCGAATGATCGCTCTGTTCACCGGTGGTGAGAAGGATTGATCAACTGTTTTTCAAAAAAACCCTGCTGAAAGTTTTGAATAGGATTTTCAGGTCTGTGCCAAATCCCTGTTCGGCAACATACTTCAAGTTGAGCTCGAGTTTCGCCGGCATTATTTCCTGAATGTAGGTCTTTTCGGCATCGGGTGATTTCGACAACAATTCGTTTTCATTCGCATATTCAATGGAGGCGAAGTCGGTGATACCGGGTTTTACCTGGAAAACCTGAAGCTGTTCTACGTTGTACAGATCAACGAATTTTTTCACCTCCGGGCGCGGACCTACCAGACTCATTTCTCCTTTGATCACATTGATCAACTGAGGCAATTCATCCAATTTGTATTTACGCAAGTAATATCCACTTCGCGTTACTCTTGGATCCCTGCCGCCTACGGTCAAAAGGCCCTCGCGGTCCGCATTCCGGTACATGGTCCTGAACTTGAGGATACGGAAAGGAATTTGCCGATAGCCGATTCGCTCTTGTAGGTAAAAGACGGACCCCGGATCATCCAGTAGGATCCAAAAAGAAATGAAAATGAATATCGGCAGCAGTATGATCAGAAGACTCAAACTGACAAGCAGGTCGAAAATACGCTTCATTGTTTGGAATCAGCTCCCTGTTTCGGCTTGCACGGCATCGACAACAGCCCTGACAACCCGCTGGGTGTCTTCTTCACTAAGATCGTAAAAGACAGGCAGGGAGATCTCGCGGGAATAATTGTCGGATGTCACCGGATAGTCTTCGATGCGGTATCCGCAATGCTTGTAGTAAGAAAGCATCGGCAGTGGGATGAAATGCACGTTTACCGTGACATCGGCATCAAAAATTCGCTGCATGATGCGGTCGCGTGCGCCTTCGTCAATGCCCCGAATTCGCAAGGGGTAGAGGTGATAAGAGCCGGTTCGATGTTCATCACTCAGTAAGGGCAACTCGGCCCATGGAAAAGGGGCAAGAGCTCTCTGATAGCTTTCACAGATCCTTCTCCGCCTGGTAAGGGTGTCGTCGTCGTATCGTCGCAATTCCACAAGACCGATAGCCGCCGTGATGTCGGTCATGTTGCATTTATATCCCGGCAGAATGATGTCGTATCGCCAGTTGCCTTTCTGCATCTTGGCCAAGGCATCTTTGTTTTGGCCATGCAGGGAGAAAATACAGAGGAACTTGTAGATCTCCTGGTTGTCGAAAGGAGCAGGCATGTTGAGTGCAATAGCACCTCCCTCGGCC
>JBJOER010000115.1:0-5211 GCA_046049215.1 Bacteroidota bacterium
ATATCGTTGATGTTTGTAGTTCCGTTTGTATTGAACAACAGCGAGTCGAGTTTGACAGCGTTCACACCTGCCACTCCACAACCGGAAGTGCCGCCTACGATACACTGCACACCCACGATCATGTGGTTGGTGGCACCCAGACTACCGGAAGCACCGTTCTGCAGGAAGAAATTGAAACTGACATCGGCGATGTTGGTAGCCGTAGGGTATGTGTTCACATCGGCAAGATCAACGTACATATTGTTGCCTAATTTGGCAACACCAGCAATGATGAAATAATAACGCTTTTGGTTGTACGTCGCTGCAGGAAGCGAGTAAGTGTACTGGTTCCAAGTACCGGAGGTGACTGCAGGAAACGCCGTGCTCGAGCGCGGAATCTTGTTGGCACCGGCATTGTGAGTAAGCAAAGTGGCACCGCTCAACGAGGGAGAGGTATTGATATAAACCGCAATGTGATCGTCCGTCGTGGAATACCCGTTTTCACGGTACACGCTGAGTTTGAAATCGGGATTGACACCGCCATTGTTGCTGAAATCGAAAGGCTTGGTCACCATAACCGCCGTATCGGGGAAGGCTGCCGAGCCGGCCGAGAATGAATTCAGCATCATCACGTTCGAACCACCACCCGCAGGCGTGGCCGCAAGCGTTGGGTTGGTTGAACCCGCTACCGACTGTCGGGAGAATGCAGCTACCAGGTTGCTCGAGAGCTTGATCTGACGCCAACCCGGAGCCGGAAAGATGGTGCTCTCGAATGATTCCCTTTGCAGAACAGCCTGGGCTGACAGCAAGGACGGGATGAAAAGCAACAGAGCCAGCGCGAGTGATCGGATGGCTGACTTGCTTCCGGGGGATGAGAGGTAGTGGTTGTTCATGCGTTCCACGGTTTCTGATGTAAATGGAGGTGTGTTCGGTTTCGTGTATTCATTCCGTACTTGTTGCTTTCATGTCCTGACAAATTTCGGCAAGGCGTGGAAGTTAGAGCACGGACAATTTCGGTTTTTCAAATATAAATAATCCAAGGTTTTCCCGTTAACTTTTCAGGACTCCTTTGTTAATTTCATGTAAATATAGCGCTTTGTAAAAAAATCCGCAATCCGACGGTATGGTTAGTTTCCCCATCAATTAGCCAATAGCAGTTTTTTCGAGGTGAAATCACTTAATGATGTGGCGAACTTACCGTTTTTAATGCCGGTTCCCATAGACCGAACGATTGCTAATTTTGACCACGAATTCAAGAACAGTTGTACAGAAAATGACCACGGATCTGCACGAGATGGAGACGCTTTTGGCGCATGAGTGCGCCAGGCATTACCACGCCTCACTTTTCTCATCAGGCTGTTATTCAGGTACTTGCAATAGTAAATGGAATATACTCGTCGGCTGGGACGCAATGGATGAATTGATTTTGAAACCCGGCACCCCAACCGAAGAAATAGATGCATTCCTTCATAAGTACAAGGGACGCTGGGTGATGGGTCATTTCACCTATGAATTCGGTCATTCATTAGAAACTTCATTGAGCGGCCAGACAGAAAATTCAGGAACGTTCGAGCCGGCTTCGCTCTTCGTACCCCGGTTCGTAACCGGTGTTGGCCCGAGCGGCGGTTTTCACCTTGACCAGGAGTCGGGTGTTCGGACGACCATCGAAGAATTCGTCGCCGTTCTTAAAAGCCGTCCCACCAAAGTAGCTGAGGAACCCAACATTCAATCGATTGATTCCGAACAGGATTCGGAGCGGAAAGAATATCACATCGCCTTCGACACGGTGAAGCAGCACCTGTTGCGGGGCGATATCTATGAATTGAATTACTGCCTGCCATTCGGCTTGCGAGGCAAAATCAGCGACCCCACCGATCTTTGGCTGCACATGCAAAGCCTGCAGAAGGCGCCCATGGCCGCGCTTTACCGCAAAGGAAATGCGTGGTTACTCTGCTGCAGTCCGGAACGCTTCCTCAAAAAAACCGGAAACACCCTTTTGACTCAACCCATCAAAGGGACACGTCCAAGAGGGAAAAGCGAAGAGGAGGACAGGATGAACCGTGATGAACTTTACCGATCGGAAAAGGAAAGGGCGGAGAATGTGATGATCGTAGACCTGGCACGCAACGACCTGGGGCGGGTGGCCCGCACTGGAAGCGTGGTGGTGCAGGAACTTTTCGGTATCCATTCCTTCGCCTCGGTCCATCAGATGATCTCCACCGTCAGTGCAGAACTGAAAGACGGTATCACGTTCACGGACATCCTCAAAGCGCTCTTCCCGATGGGTTCCATGACCGGCGCTCCCAAAATCCGCGCGATGGAGATCATACGGGAAACCGAATCGCAACCCCGCGGGATTTTCTCGGGCACGGTCGGCTACATCGATCCCCAGGGCGACTTCGATTTCAACGTGGTGATCCGCAGCATCATTTACGACGACGCGACCAGCTCAATCCTCTACCCTGCCGGAAGCGCCATCACCGCCTACAGCGATCCCGGTCAGGAGTTCGATGAATGCCTGCTCAAGGCGCGTGGCATGCGCAAAGTGCTGGGCGTCTGAAACGGCATCCGAAAACCTACCTTTGACCCATGGGCTACCACTTGCTGGAGAACAAGTTCCTGCAATTCATCCGGAAACACCATCTCGTCAAAGACGGCGACCATGTACTGCTTGCCTTCAGCGGAGGACTCGACTCATCGGTCCTATTGCACCTCCTTGTTCGGCTACATGTGCCTGTTAGTGTGGCCCACTGCAACTTCGGATTGCGCGGTGAGGAATCGGACCTGGATGAATCCTTCTGTGAAGAGCAATGCAGGGCACTTCAAGTCCCATTCACTTCCCGCCGTTTCGATACGGCCTCTTACGCGCAATCACAAAAAGTCTCCACTCAAATGGCTGCGAGGGAACTGCGGTACGCGTGGTTTCGCGAACTCATGGCGGTCCACGGCTATACTTCGATTGCAACCGCCCATCACCGGAGCGACCAGGCCGAAACAGTATTGCTCAACCTCGCCGACGGCAAATCATTTGAAGCTTTACAGGGAATTCCCGTCCGCAACGGACACATCATCCGCCCTCTACTCCCATTCGGAAAGGATGAATTGCTCACCTATGCCGTCGAAAAAAAGATATCCTGGAGAGACGACAGCAGCAATGCCGGTATTGAATACCGAAGAAACAAGATCCGCCATACCGTCATTCCCCTGCTGAAAACCCTGAACCCATCCATCGAAGACACCCTTGTGCGATTTGCACAGCGAATGCAAAGCTGGAACCGGCTGGCCCAGGACGAAACAGAACGACTAACAGCAGGAATTACCGAAGATAAAAACGGAACATTCATCGTCCACACCGGAAGCATAAAGGAACATCCCGCCCTGGACATCCTGCTCTGGAAACTCCTTTCTCCTTACGGTTTCGCGGGAACGCAGATCTCCGATATCCTCATGGCTCTTGACCACTCCGGTGCCCGGTTCGAGTCAGCCGCATTCTCGCTTAGCGTAGACCGGGGAAGCCTGCATCTTACGCCGACGAAAAAAGACAAGGCCGGAATGGATTGGACCCTGCACGATGCCGACAGCCGCCTTGAGAACGATGATTTCATTTTAGAATGTTCCATCATTGAACGACCGGAAGGTGATTTTTCTTTCCCGGTCGACCCAAACGTCGCCTGGCTCGATGCCAAGGCAGTGGCTTTCCCACTGACCATCGGACATTGGCACGACGGAGACCGCTTCCATCCCCTCGGCATGGAACAATCCAAGAAACTAAGCGACTACTTCATTGACAGGAAGATTGCCATTCCGGAAAAGGACCGCATCCGGGTGGTTCGCAGCATAGACCATATCGTCTGGCTAGCCGGCGAACGCATCGACCAGCGATTCAAGGTCACCCCAAACACGGAAAAGATCTTGATATTAAATTTCATTCCACGCTGATGAACTGGCGAGGGTAGAATCGCCTGAAGGCTGAATTCCCCTACTTTTGCGCTTCGATCATAGAAAAATCACATGCAAAGAGGTCCCGTTTCCCAATTCATAGAAAAGCACTATCTCCATTTCAATGCTGCTGCGCTTGTTGATGCCGCCAAAGGCTACGAGCAACACCTTTTGGAAGGCGGAAAAATGATGATCACCCTGGCTGGTGCCATGAGCACCGCCGAGTTGGGCATCTCCCTGGCCGAAATGATCCGTCAGGGCAAGGTGGACATTATTTCCTGCACCGGTGCCAACCTGGAGGAGGACATTATGAACCTTGTGGCCCACTCCCATTATAAGCGCGTACCAAATTACCGCGATTTGTCGCCCCAGGATGAATGGCAGCTGCTGGAAGGTGGATTCAACCGAGTCACCGACACCTGCATTCCCGAGGAAGAAGCTTTCCGCAGAATCCAAAAACACATCCACAAGCAATGGAAGCAGGCCGAAGACGCCGGTGAGCGCTATTTCCCCCATGAGTACATGTACAAGATGCTGCTCAGCGGGGAGATGAAACAGTACTACGAGATCGACCCCGTGAACAGCTGGATGCTTGCCGCCGCCGAACGCAACCTGCCCATCATCGTGCCGGGCTGGGAGGATTCTACCATGGGCAACATCTTCGCCTCGTATTGCATCAAAGGTCAACTCAAGCCCTCCACCATGAAAAGCGGCATCGAGTACATGACCTGGCTGGCCGATTACTACATCAAGAACTCAAGCGGCAAAGGCCTTGGCTTTTTCCAGATCGGTGGAGGCATCGCCGGCGATTTCCCCATCTGCGTGGTACCGATGCTTTACCAGGACATGGAAATGGAGAACATCCCCTTCTGGAGCTATTTCTGCCAGATCAGCGATTCGACCACCAGCTACGGGTCCTATTCGGGAGCCGTACCCAATGAGAAAATCACTTGGGGAAAACTCGACATCACCACTCCGAAATTCATCATCGAATCGGATGCCAGCATCGTCGCACCTCTGGTTTTCGCCTGGCTCCTGAAATGGTGAGCCGACGATCCTATCCCATGTTCGGGCATCCTTTTTTGAGCCTGCGCCGATTTGAATAGTCAGTTCATTAAGGAAATCGTATTTTTAATGCACCAAGCACTGCATGGCGATGTCTGACGCCCTGGTGATCATACCCACCTACAACGAAAAGGAGAACATCGAAAAGATGATCCGTAAGGTCATGGGATTACCCCGGGCCTTCGATCTGCTCATCATCGACGACAACTCGAAAGACGGAACGGCGGT
>JBJOER010000116.1:0-4554 GCA_046049215.1 Bacteroidota bacterium
TACGTCAACGATCCTTCACGGTCACCGATCGGATCACCTGCATGCACCATGAAAGCGGCCACACCCATCGTGATCACGACCGGCACTGTCGCCCACCGGGTGAATAAACCGAGTATGACAAAAGCGGGAGCAACGAATTCACCGAACACCGTCAGGATCAGGCTGATTTTCGGACCGAGTCCGATGAAGTCGTAGAATTCGATCTCACCTCCAGCCATCAGCTTTTGCAGCTTTCCCCAACCGTGGGTCATCATAAAGAGTGAAAAAACCGTGCGGAGTAGAAACAGGGCTACATCGTTTAAGCGCTTCGAATTCATAGGTTAAGATTAAGAATAGGACAGGTCAACGGGTTGGATCAATCCAGTTTCAAAACTGCGAGGAAGGCCTGTTGTGGGATTTCAACCGAACCGACCTGACGCATGCGTTTCTTCCCTTCCTTCTGCTTCTCGAGCAGTTTGCGTTTACGCGAGATGTCACCACCGTAACATTTGGCGGTAACGTCTTTTCGGAGAGCCTTCACCGTTTCACGGGCGATGATCTTCGCACCGATGGCCGCCTGGATCACGATCTCGAACTGCTGGCGTGTGATCAACTCTTTCAGTTTCTCGCAGATCTTTCTCCCAAAGGTATAGGCATGGTCACGGTGGATCAGGGCAGAAAGTGCATCAACCGGCTCGCCGTTTAGTCGGATATCCAAACGGACCAGGTCGGAAGTACGGTAACCGATCTGATGGTAATCGAACGAAGCATAGCCTTTGGAGATCGACTTGAGTTTATCGTAGAAATCGAATACGATCTCGGCAAGCGGCATGTTGAAGATCAACTCGACACGATCGGTTGTCAGATAACTTTGATTGACCATTTCACCCCGCTTGCCGATACACAGACCCATTACCGAACCGATAAACTCCGACTTGGTGATGATGGTCGCCTTTATGTAGGGCTCCTCGATCCGGTCCAGTTTGCTTGGATCGGGGAAATCGCTGGGGTTATTGACCTGGTAGCTATCCCCGTTAGTGAGGTAGGCGAAATAGGAAACGTTCGGTACGGTGGTAATCACCGTCATGTTGAACTCCCGTTCGAGGCGTTCCTGGATGATCTCCATGTGAAGCATCCCGAGGAAACCGCAGCGAAAACCAAAGCCGAGGGCAGCGGAAGATTCCGGTTCGAACACCAGGGACGCATCGTTCAGCTGGAGTTTTTCAATGGAGGTGCGAAGCTCTTCGTACTCGTCGGTATCGACAGGATAGATCCCGGCGAAGACCATGGGCTTCACATCTTCAAATCCGGCGACAGCTTCGACGCAGGGACGCTCCACTTTCGTGATGGTATCACCCACCTTCACCTCCTTCGCATTCTTGATTCCGGAAATGATATAGCCCACGTCGCCGGTCTTGACCACCTCGCGCGGGGATTTGTCGAGACGCAGAATTCCGATTTCATCGGCATGGTAATCGGCGCCGGTGGCCACGAATTTCACGTGGTCATTCCTTTGGATCTCGCCTTCAATGACTTTGAAATAGGCGATGATCCCACGGAAGGAATTGAAGACAGAGTCGAAGATCAGTGCTTTGAAAGGAGCCTGGGGGTCGCCTGCAGGGTGAGGTACCCGTTCTACGATGGCACGGAGGATATCGTAAACACCGATACCGGTTTTTCCGGAAGCGGGGATGATCTCCTCGCGTTTGCAGCCCAGAAGATCCACGATCTGATCCTTGACCAGTTCCGGTTCGGCACTGGGAAGATCGATCTTGTTCAGTATGGGAATGATGGTCAGATCGTTCTCCAGTGCCAGGTATAAATTGGAAATTGTCTGGGCCTGGATTCCCTGCGCCGCATCCACGATCAGAAGTGCACCCTCACAGGCAGCGATCGAACGCGACACTTCGTAACTGAAATCCACGTGACCGGGGGTATCGATGAGATTCAGGGTGTAGGCTTTGCCATCCAGACTATAATCCATCTGGATCGCATGACTCTTGATCGTGATCCCCCTTTCCCTCTCCAGATCCATATCGTCCAGCACCTGGGCCTGCAGATCCTTCTTCGAAACTGTATTTGTATATTCCAACAGGCGATCGGCCAAGGTTGATTTACCGTGGTCGATGTGGGCAATGATGCAAAAGTTCCGGATGTGCTGCATAAGGGGCTGCAAAGGTACGAAACGTGGATGTGCCTAAAAGGGTAAATATCGCATTGGACCAGCTGACGGTCAGCGCCCGCTGCACCAAGCACTCTTCAGGCTACAACTGAATACGATGTAGAGGATGTCGCACATTTACTTGTCGATTTTTAACATTGATAATCAGCATAATGTGTATTTTTCGAGCCAGGCGTGCAACCCTTGCCGCCCGATTCCCCATCTCTATCTATGTCAAGTCCAGACAGAATGAGTGACGTGCAACTGGTGGAGGCAGTTCTCCGGAAAGAAGGCCCCGCCCAGCGCGCGCTCTACGAGCGGTTCGCCAGGAAGATGTTCGGCATCTGCCTTCGATACGCCGGAAGCCGGGAGGAGGCCGAAGACCTGTTGCAGGATGGATTCATCCGGGTCTTTGAACGAATCAGTTCTTATAAGGCAGAGGGCTCCCTGGAGGGCTGGGTGAGAAAGGTGATGGTCAACACGGCGCTCGAACATCTGCGCAGGCAGTCAACACAATGGATCACCGGATTAGAAGGGATAGACGAACCGGCCGGACAACCGGAGATCGAAGGCGAGCTGGACTTCAAAGCCATCCTTGGATTGATCCAGGACTTGCCGACCGGATTCCGGGTCGTATTCAACCTGCATGCGGTGGAGGGGTACAACCACCGGGAGATCGCTGAGCTGCTGGGAATAACCGAAGGAACAAGTAAATCACAATACGCCAGGGCACGCGCCAAACTGTGCTCAAGCTACCTGGAGCAATCCGGTAAAAAAGAGAAAAACAAACCGTGAAACGCCTCGAAGACCGACTGAAAGACCACTTCGACCACTTCCAACCGGAGGTGGATCCGGCTGTCTGGCAACAGATCAGCCAGCAGCTTCCGAAAGGTCCTGGCCCTGCCCCGACGGTCAAGGGCGTTTCTTCATTTGCCGGCAGTAAGGTCTTGCTGATTGCCGGCGGATTGGCAGCTGTCGTGACTGCGGGGGTGCTTATCTACCGTACGCTCGTAACGGGCGACGAATCCCTACCGGCCGCAACTCCCTCCACTTCTGAACAAATCGACATTGAAGTGGCTGATCCGGTTCAAGAAAACATCTCCGCACCGGTACAGTTGCAAAAACAAACCGCCGGCTCTCCTGGACCGAATGAAACCTCTTCAGAGCTTTCGTCCTCAACCGATCAAAAGTCACCATTGGATGGGCAAGGCCCGTTGAACCACCAACCCGCCGGACAAACCGCGTTGACCGGGCAAACGGGACCGGAAAATGGGGGAACTGCTACAGTTCCCCCAACACCGGCTACTCCTTCGAAAGCAGAACCCAATTCGGCAGTCAATACGTCGGAAACCAATCCATCCGGGCCAACCGGTTCCATCCAAAGCGCAACGGAAAAGCCTGTGCTTATTTTGTCCTCCAGACACGGATTCGCCCCTTTCACAGTCACGTGCATGACCAACATGCAGGATCAGACCGCTGACTTTGACTTTGGAGATGGCAACACCACATACGGTAAAACCTCAGCCACCCACCGGTACGATGAAAGCGGAACCTTTGAGATCACCTGCACTGTCAACCAACAGGTACTCAAATCGACCATAACGGTCACCGGACGGATTCCCAGCGCTTTCAGTCCGAATGGGGACGGCGTCAATGACCGGTTCCGGATCGACAACCCTGAAAACCTGCCCATCGAGCTTCGGATTTTCAGCCGTTCCGGCCAACTGCTCTTCAGCGCCCGCGGTACCGACATTTCGTGGGACGGCCGAACACCGGCTGGTGATCCCGCCGCTCCGGGAACCTATTTATATTCTATCTTAGCCCCTTCATTTGAAGGGTCCCAAAACCAACAAAAAGGAACCATACAACTCTTCCGATGAAAACCCATCACCCCGAACAAAACCGAACGGTTATGAAAAAACTCTTTACCCTATTTGCAATCACCCTGATTGGATTCCTCCTGCTTCCAGAAATGGGCAAAGCCTCTCACTTTGCCGGGGTGGACATCACCTACACTTATCAATCGCCCGGTCAATGGCTTGTTCGCATGAAATTGTACCGTGACTGTGCAGGTATTAGTGCTCCCACCACGGTCAACATCTGCTATTCATCCGCCAGCACCGGACTCAGCGGCACAGTTACAGCTCCGCAGCTTTCCATGACTCCGGTACCCAATACGCCATGCGTTACGGCGACCCCATCTTGTCCGGGTGGAGTGGGTGACATCGAAGAATACATTTATGAAGCGATTGTAAACCTTCCAGCTCCAGCTACTGATTGGGTTTTCTCGTGGGCAGACTGCTGCCGGAACGGTGCCATCACCACGCTTCAGCCCAACGGTATCTATGTTGCGGCTAACCTGAACAGCGTCGTAGCACCAACCAACTCTTCGCCCACCTTCTCTAACCTGGCCT
>JBJOER010000117.1:0-4825 GCA_046049215.1 Bacteroidota bacterium
CGCGAAAGGTCTTTGCGGTTCACGAATGTCACTGCGAGTCCTGATTCTTCCGCCCGCGCTGTACGACCGATGCGATGGATATAATCTTCCGGGTCGGGAGGCACATCGAAGTTGAGGACCAAACTGATGCCTTCTACATCGATCCCGCGTGATAACACATCCGTTCCGACAAGGACCTGTACCTGCCTCGCTTTAAACTTTCGCATCAGTTCTTCGCGTTCAGGTTGTTCGAGGTCGGAGTGAAAGGCCGATGTGCGCAAACCCGCTTTGCGAAGGCTGTTGTTCAGTTGCTTGACACTCTCCTTTGTCGAACAGAAAACAATCACTGACTGGTGGGTGGAGTCCTTTAACAACTCGACCGTCATCGGTATCTTCTGTGCATCCTCGACAAAGTAGATCACCTGCTGGATCTTGTCGGCCGGACGGGAGATGGCGATGCTGACTTCTTTGGGTTCGCGCAAAATTTCCTTGGCCATACTGCGGATACGCGGCGGCATCGTGGCCGAGAACAGGAGCGTTTGCCTGTTTTTCGGAAGTGCGGCGATGATGCGCATGATGTCTTCGAAGAACCCCATGTCGAGCATGCGGTCGGCTTCGTCAAGAACAAGATGCTTCAAATGACTCAAATCGATATCTCCTCCGGAGATCAGGGAGATGAGTCGGCCCGGGGTCGCGATGACCACTTCTGCACCTTCCCGAAGCGCCCGCTTCTGTTGTTCCCAGACAATGCCGTCGCCACCTCCATAAATGGGAATCGACGAAATGCCGAGGAAATAACTGAATCCTTCGATTTGCTGGTCGATCTGTTGTGCCAGCTCGCGAGTAGGGGCGATGATAAGCGTGTTCAGCTTCTTCTGATCCGATCGGGAGATGTGATCAAGGATAGGCAGAACATACGCTGCGGTTTTTCCGGTTCCGGTTTGGGCGCAGGCGATCAGGTCGTGGCCCTGTTGAATGATGGGAATGGCTTGTTCCTGGACGGGAGTGGGCTTTTGAAAGCCCATGGCGTCGAGGCCCTCCTGAAGGGCGGAACTGAAATTGAATTCTTGAAAAAGCAAGTGGGGAAATGTTGGTGTACACAAATATAGGGTATTTGGTGGCCCTTTTCCCTCATCGCTCTAGTCGATATGACCTCGATCAGTGACTCTACCGTAGTCAATACGCCTAATTTTGCAAGTATGTTTTCAAACGAATTCCAGCAAGTCGTCGATTTCCGCCGTTCCAATCGAAAATTCGATCCCGATAGTGAGGTTTCCGATGAAGTGATTCGTCGCAGCATCGCGCGCGCAGTACTTTCTCCCAACAGCAGCAACATGCAGTTGTGGGAATTTCATTGGTTGAAGTCGAAGGTGTGGCGCGATCGTTTCGTGCCATTATGCCTCAATCAGAATGCTGCTCGGACCGCCAAGCACATGGTGGTTTTTGTGACCCGCAAGGACAAATGGAAAGATCGGGCCCGCTGGAACACCGAACAGATCCGAAAAGCGACCGAGGGGCAATCACCGGACCTGCAGAAAAAAGCCTTGGACTATTACGGTAAGGTGATGCCGTTGGTGTACGGACAAGATCCGCTGGGAGTGATGACTTTCGTCCGAAGGACGATCAGTTTCTTCGCGGGACTTTTTCGTCCTTTCTATCGTGCCGGTGGATCGGCAATGCAGCGCATTACTGTGCACAAGTCCTGCGCGCTTGCGGCCCAGACCTTCATGCTTTCCATCGCAGCCGAAGGATTTCACACGTGTCCCATGGAAGGGTTCGACGAGGTGCGCGTGAAGAAAGCCCTTGGACTTCCCTGCGGCGCAGAGATCAACATGATCATCGCGGTAGGCAAGGGCACGGAAGCCGGCATATGGGGACCCCGCGTTCGCGTACCAATGGAAGAGGTGCTGTTTCAGCACTGATAGGCTGGAAGATTCCGGCCTATGGGTGAATATTACATGAGGCACGCTCGAAAAACTTGACTCGGCGTGACTGTCAGCATACATTTGTCTCGTGCATCTCCACAAGTTCGTCTACCGAAAGGTACTCTCCGCTGTTTTCTTCCTGTTTGGTGCGGTTACTCTGCTGAACACTGATTCAGTGTCTGGAGGTATCTGTACGAGCAAGTATGACTCCGATCATTCTGTTTACAAAGCATCGGCATCTGCTTCTGAAACCCTTTTGTTTTCAATCGAACAGCAGAGCAGCTTTCCTTACAACTGGTGGGCGGAGGAGTCGGTGGATCTGGAGGACGAGTCGTTTCACTCCACAGTTGTTTCACATGATTCCGTCTCAATGGACACATATTGCATGGCGATATTGTCCGATTTTTCCATTCACCTCCTTTTTTCTGATATAGGCAGGTATGTGCTTTTCTGCAGCTTTAAATTCCATTGTTGAAGAACGAAAACGGTTGAGTAGCCTGATTCCGGGTGCTCAATACAATGTCCTGTCATAGCACAGGTCAGATTGCGACGAATGTCGTGATCGTCATTTCATGTTGGTTCATTTATTCATTCTTCAACTTATGCAAAAGCCTCAATCACCGGACTCCGGTCCGATGGCTACCGACGGGCTGCAAGGTCTTCGGGCACATTTCCGTACCGATGCCGTATCGGGTTTCATCGTTTTCCTATTGGCCATGCCGCTCTCATTGGGTATTGCCAAGGCGAGCGATTTTCCTCCTTTGATGGGTCTGATCACGGCCATCATCGGTGGAATGCTGGTCAGTTTTTTCGCCGGATCACGACTTACTATTAAAGGTCCCGCCGCAGGACTCATTGTGATCATCGCCGGAGCCGTGACGGATTTCGGTGGAGGTGAGCAAGGGTGGCACTTCGCCCTGGGAGCCATTTTCGTTGCAGCCATCGTTCAACTCCTGTTCGGGTTATTGAGATTCGGTCGCTTTGTCGACCTTTTTCCCTTATCTGCCGTTCACGGTATGCTTGCAGCCATCGGCATGATCATCATCCTGAAGCAGTTTCCTGTACTACTGGATGTGGATCCCGCTTTGGCCAAGGGGAAATCGCCGTTCGAACTCATCGCTTCCATCCCGATGTTCTTTCAACACATCGACTGGCGGGCGACAAGCATCGGGGTCGTCAGCCTCTTGATCATGCTTTTCTGGGGAAAGGCGAAACATCCCCTTCTGAGCAAGATGCCTGCCGCACTGCTGGTCTTGTTGGTTTCTGTTCCGGCTGAGCTGCTCATGGACTTCCAGCATACCGGACCTGCATACGCATTGGTGCACATCGGTAATCTGGCGGAGAACATCAGACTCAATCTTTCTTTCGGAGGATTGGCCATGATGGGAACATTCATCCGGTATGTGATTATGTTCGCTTTGGTGGGTTCGCTCGAATCATTGCTCACGGTGAAGGCCATCGACATGTTGGATCCCTGGAAACGTCGCTCCGATGCAAACCGTGACCTGATTGCCGTGGGAATCGGAAATGCCTGCGCAGCCTTGCTCGGAGGCCTTCCGATGATTTCTGAAGTAGCCCGGAGCTCAGCCAACGTAGCCAATGGCGCCCGCACGCGTTGGGCGAATTTTTTCCACGGCTTCTTTCTGTTGTTCTTTCTGTTGACAGCTGTGCAGTTCATCGAGCTGACCCCGAACACCGCACTTGCCGCTATGCTTATTACGGTCGGAATCCGACTGGCGCATCCACGCGAGTTCATTCATGTGTTTGAAATCGGAAAGGAGCAACTCGCTATCTTCCTGGTGACCATCTTCTTTACTTTGTTCGAGGATCTGCTCGTGGGAATCGCCGCCGGTATGCTTCTGAAACTGCTTATCCATGTCGTCAACGGCGCACCCGTATCCGCTTTATTCCGCGTGCCTGCGGAGGTGTCGTTCAATGAAAAAAAGTATCTTGTGAAGGTGTCCCGGGCAGCACTTTTCTCCAACTACATCGGTTTGAAATCCATTCTTGAGGCGATACCTCGGGAAATGGAACTCGAGGTGGACTTCAGTGATGTGAAACTTGTCGATCACACTGTTCTGGAGAACCTGCATCAGTTCGAACACGCATTCACTTCGAGCGGTGGTACATTCCGTATCACGGGATTGGAAAACCATACCGCATTTTCAAACCACCAACGCGCTGCGCGTAAAAGAAGCCTTGTTCACTCATGAAACGCCTGCTCATCCTCTTTTGCCTTCACCTGCCATTCATCGTTGATGCACACAGCGGAAGCGATACGACTCTGCATAAGTATGGCGATAACCGGAACGCCTGGTTCATGTATTTCGGCGACCACAAGTTCAGTGATAGGTTCGGCGTACACATCGAGGCACAGCTCCGCAGGTGGGATCTGGTGCAACATCCACAGCAGTTGTTGTTGCGGACCGGTTTGAATTATCACCTCAATCCCGATGTGTTTTTCACCGCCGGTTATTGTTACGTATATACATCCCGATATGGGGTTTTTCCGGTTGCCGCGGCTTTCCCCGAGCATCGGATCTGGCAGCAAGTCCAGGTTAAATCCAGGTTCGGAAAGGTGGAATGGACAGGACGACTGCGTACAGAACAGCGCTTCTCAAAGTTGCCGGTAATGGATACGGAATCGAACACTTTCGAACCGGGAGATGCGGTTTATACCAACCGCTATCGCCTATTGAACCGGTTGAGTATTCCGTTGAAAGGACGCGATATCGCCGATCACTCCTTTTACCTGACCGTTTACGACGAGATCATGATCAATTCCGGCCACTCCATCGCCGCGAATTTCCTGGATCAGAACAGAGCCTATTTCGCGCTTGGATACAAGTTCCACAAAATCGGTCGACTGGAAGCAGGATACCTCGAGCAGACCATCTTCAAAAGCGATGGCGTGAAGGTGG
>JBJOER010000118.1:0-4074 GCA_046049215.1 Bacteroidota bacterium
CGAGCAAATCGAATTTATTGTTCACACGGATCTGTTCGATGAGCAACCGTTCAATACCATTCAATGCCAGGTAGAGTGAAAAGACCATTCCTGTTGCGCTGAAACGCCTACGGATGCCCCACAGGAGTAAAAAAAGCAGAATACATGCGACGGCTTCATACAACGGAGTGGGGAAAACAGCGTCAGGAAGAACCATGCAATGACGGCCTTCACAACCCGGGATCGGAACACCTTCGTTGATGACATTGTGGGGGTAATTGTAGGCCCAGGCCCAATCAGGGAGCCAGGATGGCGCCGGTGCTTCATTGACTATACCCCAGTCCCCATCACCGGATATCTGACACCCCAGACGACCGGTACCATAGGCCAACATCAGACCGGGGGCAGTGGCATCGGCCAGGATCATTGGATGTATGCCGCGTTTGTAACCGTAACGCATTACCGCAGCAGCTCCGACAATCAACCCTCCGTACATCGTCAGTCCACTGAAGGATAGTAAAGCATCCAGCGGATCGTCGGAAAATTCATGGAGGTTCTCAAGATTGTGGAACAACTTGGCGCCGATGATTCCGCTTATAGCCGCCACCATGGTGAGGTTCGACACCAACTGATGAGGATGAATTTGCTCGACAACTGTTTTGGGATGAGGCAGGCGCTCTTTTTCCTTTTCACGGTAGTGCAAAAACGCCATCGCTGAGCCAACGAGCAGTCCTCCGATAAGGTGGCCTTCCATCGAAAGAAGGAATCCCTGTGTATCCTCCACGAAAGCGCTGTAATTGAAGGCGGCATAAAATAATTTGTATCCGATTATAAACCCCGTCAGGAAAGAAACAGCAAGGTCGGTGAACGAGGCCGGCATGCCGATGATCTTTTCGGTTCGTATCGTATGCAGAAGTCCACCCCTCTCTTTTCGACGAAGCTCCTGTTGCAACGTCCACGCTGCGGCAAGAAATGAGATCGCCAGCATGAATCCGAAACTCTGGATGGGCAACGGGATATTGACTCCAAATAGGTCGCGAATGAGGTCGGATAGTGTTGGATACATAATCTGTTTACAATAGAACAGGCTCAGACCTGGTAACGACTTCGCCTTGAACGGCGCCTTTGGATCCGATTTCAGAGAGATGGCAGTCGACTACCGTGTTCACAAGAGTCGGGTCATAAGGATGTTCAACACGAATATAATTGGGGGTATATCCCAACATCTTTCCACCACTTTCTGCAGCTTCGAAAAGCACAGGCATGACCAATCCGATATGACCGGATGTGAAGTCGTGCATCTTCTTGGCGGAGAGATTTCGGAGTCGACGATTCCTTTCCTTCCGAACATGATACGGGACAACACCCGACATCGTCACAGCCAGCGTATCCAGCCGTTCCGAGTAAGTGAACACGTGAAAGTAACTCACTGGCAGGGCATGGAGAAATTCAAACGTTTCGGCAAAATGAGCCTCGGACTCACCGGGAAATCCAACTATCACATCCACACCGATAGAAGCATGTGGGATGAGCTCCCTGATCCGGCTAACCTTTTCGGCGTACAAGTCCGTCATGTACCGCCTACGCATCTTCGCGAGAATTTCATCGGATCCACTTTGCAAAGGCATGTGAAAGTGAGGCATGAATTTACCGGAGTCAGCGACCACTCGAATCACCTCGTTCGTCAACAGGTTCGGCTCGATCGAGGAAATGCGAAAACGGACATGATGATCGGATTGATCGAGAGCATGCACCAGATCGGAGAACCGTTCGACGTGTTTACCCGACGAGTCGGAAATGCCGAAGTCGCCCAAATTCACTCCGGTGAGTACGATTTCCCGGACTCCTGAGGAAACCAATCGCTCCACATCATGAAGCACTCCCTTGATAGTGTTACTGCGCGAGTGGCCACGTGCCAATGGGATGGTACAGAAACTACAATTGTAATCGCAGCCGTCCTGTACTTTGAGGAATGAACGTGTACGGTCATCGGATGACCATGCTCCGGTGAACGAAGTCGCCTCTTCAATTTCGCAAGACATGACCTTGGCCTTGTCCCCGGATTCGAGTTCAGCAAGAAAATTGAGGATATTGAACTTCTCGGTAGCTCCAAGTACCAGGCTTACTCCGGGAATGGAGGCGATCTCGGAAGGCTTCAATTGCGCATAACAACCGACCACCACCACATGAGCGGAAGGATTCAGAACCATTGCCTTATTGACGTAACTGCGGCATTCCCGGTCGGCATTTTCAGTCACCGAGCAGGTATTGATCACATACACATCGGCAGGCTGATCGAATTCCACCTTGACCCAACCGGCAGTTTTGAACTGACGAGCAATCGTTGAAGTTTCGGAGAAATTGAGCTTGCAACCGAGCGTATGGAAGGCAACTTTCTGCATGCCCCGCAAAGGTAGGGATTCGGAAGGAAGGAATGACTTCAATGCACTGTGCCTCACACCTTAACCGCTACATTTGTACATGCGATTTTACCGCCTGACCGTTGTTCTCCTGACAGGGTTTCTTTTCTCCTGCAATACGGAACCAAAAGAAAAGGACGACCGCAGCGTCTTCAGATACAATGAAGCATCGGGCATCACTTCTCTGGACCCTGCATATGCCAGCAACCAAGCCAACATTTGGGCCTGCAACCAACTGTTCAACGGCTTGGTCCAGTTGGACAGTCTCCTGGTTCCGATGCCCTGCATTGCCAAGTCCTGGGAAATCAGCGACGACGGGCTGCAGTATGTCTTTCATCTTCGATCCGATATCCGTTTCCATCCCCATCCTGCAATTGCAAAGGGCAGAATGGTGCGTGCAACGGATTTCGTCTACAGCTTCATGCGCATCTGCGATGAAAAAACCGCATCGCCCGGGTCATGGATCTTTCAATCCCTTCAAACCTCCGAAAACGGCAAGATCACCGGATTGTCTGCACCGGATGATAGTACGCTGGTCATCAGTCTCAAGCATGCCTTCCCTCCTCTACTCGGCCTACTTGCCTCAACTTACTGTTCGGTGGTTCCTGAAGAAGTGATCCGTACAACGGGTAAGGACTTCCGAAAACAACCTATTGGTACCGGACCGTTTGTTTTCCACGCATGGGAGGAACGCACGGCATTGGTTTTTCACCGGAACCCCAACTATTTCGAAAGCGATAGCCAGGGTCTACGCCTGCCCTACCTCGATGCCGTGATGATATCTTTCATCAGCGACAAACAAAGCGCCTTCCTGGCATTCCTTCAAGGTAAAATCGACTTCATCTCCGGATTGGATGCCGGGTACAAGGACGACCTGTTGACTACCAACGGTACACTCAGGCCCAAATACCGAGGCAGGTTTAAAATGGAAACAGCACCATACCTCAACACGGAATACCTGGGTTTTCTGGCCGACAGCTCGATCGAGTCGATGAAAGGCTCCCCCTTGAACGACCTGAGGATCCGCCAGGCGATCAATTATGGATTCGACCGGGACGAAATGATACGCTACCTCAGGAATGGCATGGCGACACCGGGTGTTCACGGCATGCTTCCTCCGGGATTACCCGGATACGATTGCAATAAAGTGAAGGGCTATGGATACGACCCTGAGCTGGCATCAAAACTTTTGACAGAAGCCGGATATCCGGGAGGCAGGGGATTGCCTGAAATCACCATGAGCACCACAAACAGCTACCAGGACTTGTGTGAATACATCCAAGGCCAATTGGCACGTTTGGGAATTCGAATCCGACTGGAGGTTAACCAAGCCGGTCAGCACCGGCAAATGGTGGCAAAACAGCAATTGCAGTTCTTCCGTGGCTCCTGGATTGCCGATTATGCCGATGGTGAAAACTATCTGGTGCTTTTCAAGTCCGGGAACAAGGCTCCTGCAGGACCCAATTACACCCATTTCAGCGACTCCGAATTCGACCGGCTATACGACGAATCCATGAAACAACCTCACTTGGCGGAGCGAGTTGGCCTTTACGCAAAAATGGACTCCATCGTCATGTCAAAATCCCCGGTCGTTGTACTCTATTACGACAAAATACTTCGACTCACCCAAAAGAGCATATCGGGACTTCAAATCAATCCCATGAATTTGCTTACA
>JBJOER010000119.1:0-17045 GCA_046049215.1 Bacteroidota bacterium
TTGAGCACGTCGATGCCGTCCATGGCCTGACGGACTTTGGAATCGAGGTTGTAGTCCAGAAAAACAATGGAAGGCTTCCTCACCTTCGCTGCTGAAAGGCATTCCTCTCCTGTTCCGAATGCGTGGATTTCATACGTTGAAGCTTTCTGAAGATGATCCTTCAGCAGTTCCAGTTGAAGCGGTTCGTCGTCGACGACGTAAACAAGCGTTTTATCTGCCATGGTTCAGACACCGGTTTCACGCAGAGCTGTTTCAAGCTCTACGCTGATGATATCATATTGTTTTCTGAAATTCTCAATCTTGGCCGGAATCAGTTCCAGTTCACTCTGTTCGTCTGCATTACGTTCGATTTCGCGCAAGAGCTCCTCGGATCCTTTGGCGCCAAAAAAACCAAGCTGAGGTTTTAGGGCGTGAGCGGTTTGTCGCAATCCGTTCCAGTCCTTACTCAGGGCATGCAGTTCCATCTGCTGTATGCTGATGGGCGTGCCCGTCAGGAACATGCGGATGTATTTGGCGATCTTGTCGTTGGCACCGCCTGTAAGGCTTTTCAGGTAACTCAGGTCGGTCAACGGGCCGTTCGATTCCATGCGCTAAAAGTAATTCAATTCAATCAATTCCATGCGCAATGGAATTCGGTTTCATTTCGCTTCAATGCGAGGTCATCTCGATTACGGTACTTTTCAATTTTTCGGGATCGAAGGGTTTGGCCAGGTGTCGGTCCATTCCTGCCGCAAGGCATTTGTCGATCTCTTCTTTTACGGCGTTCGCCGTGAGTGCAAGGATCGGTGTGCGGGCATTGGGTCCTTCCGATTCCCTGATTTCACGAGTGGCCGTGTATCCGTCTTTCACCGGCATGTGCACATCCATGAAAATCAAATCATAGCGTTGGGTTCGTGCCTGATCCACCGCTTCCTGTCCGTTGTTGGCCACATCCACGCGAATACCCGGGAAAAGCCCTTCAAGGGTGTCACAGGCCACCATCTGGTTCATGGGCTGATCCTCGGCGAGAAGTACCAGTAAGTCACGCGATTGGTTGGTGAATTCCGGTATACGTTGCTCTCGTTGACGGGCCTCACCCGGAGAACAGGGTAAGAGAAACCAGAATGTTGTACCCACTCCCTTGGTACTGCTCACCTGCAGCGTGCCGCCCATCAACTCCACAAGTTCCCTGCTGATGGTCAATCCCAGTCCGGTCCCTCCGAACTTGCGGGTGGTGTCGCTGCTTTCCTGTGAAAAGCTTTCGAAGATCTTGCCGAGTTGTTCCGGTGCGATGCCGATACCGGTGTCCTGCACGTCGAAGCGCAACCAATCCTGTCCTGCACCTTTTTCCAGAGTGACCTTGACATTGATCTGTCCACCCTGGGGAGTGAACTTGATGGCATTGCCTGCCAGGTTTGTCAACACCTGAGTGACACGTGTCGGGTCGCCTTTGATCCAGGCGGGAACATCATCGGCAATGGTCTGTATGAACCGGATCTGGTTTTCCTCTGCTTTCAGATGAAGGGTTTGGTAGACGCCATCGACGGTTTCACGCAAATCGTAGTCGATGTGTTCCAGAACGATTTTGCCCGCTTCGATTTTCGACACGTCGAGGATGTCGTTGATGATGCCGAGCAGATTGCCGCTGGCTTGGCGCATCGCACGCAGGTATCGCAGCTGATCCTCCCTTGGCTCTTTGTCCAACAAAAGATGGGTCATGCCCAGAATGGCATTGAGGGGAGTCCTGATCTCATGGCTCATGTTGGCCAGAAACTGTTGCTTGAAACGGGCACTCTCTTCTGCAGCTTCTTTTTCCCTCATGGCCTGGCTCAGGCTTTCTTTGGCTTCTTCACCTTCTCGTAATCTCTGCTGGTCGGCGATGGTTTTCTGCAAGGTTGTCTCCAGATCGTTGAAGTCAACGGGCTTGGTTACAAAATCGTAAGCTCCCCGGTTCATGGCCGTGCGGATGTTCTCCATGTCACCATAAGCCGATGCAACGATGGACCGCACCGGTCGGTCGAGTTTCTTCAGTTCATTCAGGAAGGTGAGACCGTCCATCACCGGCATGTTGATGTCCGTCACTACGATACCGATAAGCGGTTCCATGGCCAGTTCCTCCAACGCCTTCGCACCGTTGTTGGCGAAGTGAAGGGACCAGATGCCTTCTTTGACAACCTTTCGGAAACGTTGGCGAACCAGGATCTCCAAATCGGGTTCATCGTCAACAAACAGGATATGAATAGGCTGGGTGATAGACATGATTTTGAATCAGTTGCTTTTGACTGGTGGGGAGGTGGATGCTTCTCCATCGATACTGTATTCAAGGGCATCCAGGTCGGCAGTGGATCCGTCCTCCTTTCGCATTCGTATCTGGTCGAATCGGATACGGGTGACCCCTTTCAGAGCTTGGGCGTCAAGTTCGGGCGGTAGGGCTGCGCCTTCTACCCGAAAACTCTTTACATTTTTCCCTGCGGCGAACAGGGCGACCCGGTAGCTTTCGATGCGCCCGGAGGGCTTGTACCAGGTGCCGGGCATCACAGGAATAAGCCTTCCGCCGGCCAGTAGTTTTTCGGACGCGATGGAGGTTCCTTCCGATCCGCGTATAACGGCTTTATAGTTCCGAAGTTCAAGGACTTCGATCGGTTTTTCGAGGATCAGTTTTTCGTCGACAAAAAGCCGTAGGGTGTCCTTACCCGGTTTTTCGAATCGGGCGATCGCCCTTACCGATGTCCCTGCTTTGATTTCCAGGGGTCCGCCGCATCGTTCGATGCGGATCTGCTTGCCGGGGAGATCCCCTTTAAGCGTAAAGATGTTTTTCACACCTGCATAGGCGACTTTTCGTCCAGGCTCAGTAAGTGAGGCGTTGAGCAGTTCAGGCTTCACCTGGGCCCAAGCGCTGCTGAAAAGGACCAGCGAAAGGAAAATCGAAACCGGTTTCGATCGCTTCATGATTCGGGTGGAGGCTGCAGTTTGGCGAGGATGGCTTCAAGCGCGTTGAAATCGACGGGTTTGGTCAGGAACGCATCTGCGCCGAGCTCACGTGCCCGTCCGGCATGTTCGTCGTCTCCGTAAGCGGTGATCATCATGACCTTGAGCCGGGGGAAGCGCTCTTTCACTTTGGTCAGTAAGGTGAAACCCGACATGCCGGGCATATTGATGTCGGACAGGATCAACGCCACATCGGGTGATCCGCTCCCTTCCAGGAAATCCAGAGCCGACTCGCCCGAAAAGGCGAACGAGAGTTCCAGACGACCTTCTTTCAGTGCCTTACGGAACCGCTGTCGGAACAACAACTCGATGTCTTTTTCGTCGTCGACGACGAGGATCTTGAGGCTCATACGGATTCTGTTTTTTTCAGCGGAAGCGCGATGGTGAACTCGGTGAATTCACCCGGAGCACTGTCGAGCGTGAGCCTGCCGCCATGCCGGGTGATGATGTCGTAACTCATGCTGAGCCCCAGACCTGTACCTTGCCCGCTGGGTTTGGTGGTGAAGAAAGGTTGGAAGATCTTATCCGACACTTCTTTCGGTATTCCATCGCCGTTATCTCGTATGCTGATGATGGCGTTGTCGCCGTAAACGGAGGTCGTGAAGTCCAGGCTTGCATGGTATCCCGGTTCACGCAACGCTTTCTGCCGCATGGCGTAAAAGGCGTTGTTCGAGATGTTGAGGAAAACGCGGTTGATCTCCTCCGGCACCACGAGCACCTGAGGAAGGTCGGGGTGAAGCGATTCATTCAACTTGCACTGGAAATCCTTGTGGGTGGCACGCAGGCCGTGGTAGGCCAGGTTCACCGCCTCGCGCAGCAACAGGTTCAGGTCGACAGGACTCATTTCCCCGTTGCCCTGGCGGCTGTGCTGAAGCATGCTTTTCACGATGCGTTCCGCCCGTTTGCCGTGCTCGTGAATTTTTTGAAGGCTTTGCTCTAACTCTGCAGTCAGCTCCTTACGTTCCTCCTCCGAGCCGGCTTCTTCGAGTTCCTTCAGGAGTTCCTTCGCTCCTTCAGCGAAGTTATTGACGAAGTTGAGCGGATTCTGGATCTCGTGGGCGATACCGGCGGTGAGTTGTCCCAACGCAGCCATCTTTTCGCTCTGAACCAGTTGCGAGCGGGTTGTTTGCAGGTTCTGCACCGTTTGTTGAAGCTCGGAATTGACCTTGCCCAGTTCCCGGTTCGACCTCCTGCCGAATTTATAGCGGTTATAGATAAGGATTGACAGGATTCCACCTGCGACCAAAGCCAAAAGCAATAGGTTGCGAAAGGTGCGTTGCCTGTGGATTTGAAGATCCTGCCTGGCGAGATCGCGGTCACGCAGCATTTTGTCGCGGTTGAGTTGTTCGATCTCAGCGGTTTTCTCTTCAAGTGCTTGTTCTTTGCGGATCAGTTCCACATCGGCCTGGGTGATCATCCGGCTCAGCTCCAACTGACCCTGTTCTCCAACGCTTTCGCCGGTTTGGCGCATGAGCATAGCAATCACATCCTTGGTTTCCTGCCTTGAATCAATTTCGGATTTAGCATTTAATTCAACAGTCGAAAGGGAATCCTTCAACCGACGGTATTTGTCATGGTATTCATCCGCTTTGTCATGTTCTTCCCTGAAGCTATACAAGGTAAACAACTGCATGTAGGTATCCTTGCGGAGCTTGTGCACCAGCAAGTCGTTTCGGGTAGAGATGCTTTGGTTGAAATCGAGAAGGGCGTCTTCGAATTTGCCCTTTTTGTAATCCACCAGTCCAAGGTTACGATGAAGTGTGGCAAGCAGTGCGCCTTCGTTTTGTCCTTTCATCGTGCGAATTCCTTCCCGGAAACTCGCTTCTGCTGATTGGGTTTCGTTCCGACGTAAGTCCACTTCTCCGGCAAGATTCAGGCACGCAGCACTCTGGATGGGAAGGCGCAGTGTATTGTAGGCCTTTGCTGCTCGACGGAAGGTTTCGCCCGCTTTTTCAAAGTTTGAAACGCTAAGGTGGCATTGTGCGGTTTGTGCCAACAGGTATGCGTTGATGCGTGGCAATTCCAGAGCTTCGATGAAGACCGCAGCACGTTCGAATTGTTCAAGCGCATTTTCAGGCTTACCGTCGAGTTGGTAAGCGATGCCACATTCCAAAAGTGACTCCCCGATCAATTCCTCGTTGTCGGAACGTACCGCCGCTTCCAGTGCCTGGTTGAAATAGGACAGCGCTTTTTGGGCATCGTTACCACGTAGAGCGATAATGCCAAGTATCTCCGCTGAACGGATGATTTCATTGTCCTGTTTGTTTCGGATCGCATTGGCAAGCTTTTCTTTTTGAGCCTGCTCTCCGGCAAGTACGCCTTTTAATAAGTGGTCCGGTATTTGAATTTTCAGGAATTCACTGTTCTTTCCGGGTTTGTCCAGGTAGCGTAAAAAATCAATATCCTGCGCCCCGGTGTGTGCGATCGCCGAGAACAGCAAAAGCAGGGCGATGATAAGCCTGGTTATGGACGAAGATCGGATCTTCCCGATGGGGGGAATCATGAAGGTCTGGGTTCGAAACGCTGAAAATAACGAAAATCAGCCCCTAAAAGCGTCCTGCAAGTCTTTAAACCCGAACTTTCTTTTTTACAAGCGAGCGTTTGTATACATCGCTGCGTTCGATTCCCTGTCGAACCACCTGGTCTTTTTCCATTGCCGATAAGTCGGGGAATTGAACCTCCGGCAACCAGGAGTCAAGTTCAAGCCCGGATTGCTGCGTCAGGACTTCCAGTTTCTTAAGCCGGTTTTCAATCGACTTGAGTGCCTCTTGTTGTGATTTGCTGAAAGCCATCTTGAATCGTGTTTGATGTTGACCAAGATAGAGTCCAACTTGACCAAACTGCCCTGGTGGTGGTAGCGGGTTTTCAACACCACTCTTGGAAAAACCGGACAAGTGTTTTCCCCTATTTTTTACTAACTATCCGCTATGCAATAAGAGTGGTTAAACATCGTTCTTTCATTCGGTTAGGAACAGGAAATCAACAAGTGCCCGTGTGTTAATTCAGGTTTGCCCCACTGTTAAGTGTTGCGTAATCCTGCCGCACGATGTATCTTGCGGGCCTGAAAGTGTCCTTTCGATCCTTTTAAGATAAAAATCAAAGACAGAATGCGTCAGCTAAAAATCACCAAATCAATCACCAACCGCGAAAGTGCTTCTTTTGAAAAGTACTTGCAGGAAATCGGTAAAGAAGAACTCATCACGGCCCAAGAGGAAGTAGAGCTTGCCCGCCGTATACGTCAGGGCGACCAGAAAGCCTTGGAAAAGCTCGTTCGAGCCAACCTTCGTTTTGTCGTTTCCGTAGCCAAACAGTATCAGACTCAGGGGCTTAGTCTTCCCGATTTGATCAATGAAGGTAACCTCGGCCTGATCAAAGCAGCCAAGAAATTCGACGAAACCCGTGGATTTAAGTTCATTTCCTACGCGGTATGGTGGATCCGTCAGAGTATCATGCAGGCCTTGGCCGAGCAGGCTCGTATCGTCCGCCTTCCGCTGAACCAGCTTGGAGCGGCCAACAAGGTAAAGAAGGCGTTTTCCGAACTCGAGCAGAAATACGAGCGCGAACCCAGTCCGGAAGAGTTGAGCGCAGTGCTCGACCTACCCATGGACAAGGTGGCCAATACCATGAAGATGCCCGGCAAGCACGTGTCTATGGACGCACCGCTCATCCAGGGTGAAGATTCCACATTGTTGGATGTGTTGGAAAACGGCGACAGCCCTGGTGCAGATTCCGCGCTCATCAATGAATCTCTTCAGAAAGAGATCAACCGTTCACTTGCTACACTGAGTGAGCGCGAACAAGATGTGATCAAGATGTTCTATGGCATTGGTATCCAGCACGGTTTGTCCCTCGAAGAGATCGGCGAGAAGTTCGATTTAACCAGCGAGCGTGTCCGCCAGATCAAGGAAAAAGCCATCAAGACCTTGCGCCAAAACTCGCGCAACAAGCTGCTCAAAGCCTATTTGGGCTGAGCGGGCCCCCGTCAATCAACAATACCGAACGACCCGGATTTGATCATCCGGGTCGTTTCTTTTTAGTGAGTGGCCTGCCCTTGTTCAAAAGATGCACGGCTTTGTTCAAAACAACGACTACACCACCTTGGTCGGGCAATCTGTTCTCCGTTCTTTTGTAACATGGTCCGGATGGGCTGTTTTTCTTTTAGACCGTTACCCGTAAATTCAATAACCAACATGACAACTACAATCATTGAAGATGAAATCCTTCTTCAGGAGAACCAGGATCGCTTTGTACTCTTCCCGATCAAGTACGATAAGATCTGGGAGATGTACAAGAAGGCTGAAAACAGCTTCTGGACCGCCGAGGAAGTTGACCTCTCTGCTGATCTAAAGGATTGGGAGCGACTGAACGAGGGGGAACGTCATTTCATCACCCACGTACTGGCCTTCTTCGCCGCCAGTGACGGCATCGTGAATGAGAACCTGGCGGTGAACATGATGAATGCCGTTCAGTTGCCCGAAGCACGTTGTTTCTACGGTTTCCAGATCATGATCGAGAACATCCATTCGGAGATGTACTCGCTGTTGATCGATACGTATGTAAAGGATCCGGCAGAGAAGCACCGCCTTTTCAACGCGATGGAAACAGTGCCTTGTGTGAAAAAGAAAGCGGAATGGGCACTACGTTATATCGATAACGGCTCTTTTGTTCATCGCCTTGTGGCCTTCGCTGCTGTGGAGGGTATATTCTTCAGCGGTTCATTCTGCTCCATCTTCTGGCTCAAGAAGCGCGGTCTGATGCCCGGTCTTGCCACCTCCAATGAATTCATCTCCCGCGACGAGGGTCTGCACTGCGACTTCGCCTGCCTGCTATACGGTATGCTGAAGCACAAACTCACGCAGGAAGAAGTCTATGACATCATCACGGACGCCGTGCGCATCGAGCAGGAGTTCGTGACGGATGCACTTCCCGTGAATCTCATCGGGATGAATGCGAAACTGATGTGTCAGTACATCGAGTTCGTGGCCGACCGCCTGTTGAACTCACTCGGCTATCCGAAAGTGTACAACAGCGAAAACCCATTCGACTTCATGGAGACTATTTCGCTCGAAGGAAAGACGAACTTCTTTGAGAAGCGTGTTTCCGAATACAAGAAAGCCGGTGTGGGAGTTGAGCGTGCCGACCAGGAGGTGAAGTTCGACGAGGACTTCTGATCCGGAAAATCAAATCCAAAATATGAAGCGCTGATGGAGTAGTCCCTCAGCGCTTTATTATTGGTTGTTTTTTGATTTGAGATAGTCGGAATTTCAGTGCCTGGGATTAAAAGAACTTTTAACCGCAATGGGCACTAAGAAGAGCAAAGGCCGCACTTTCTCTCTCCTGTAATTGCGCGCTACGTTCGTTCGCTGAAGGCGAATAGCGCCCTTTGCGGTTAAACCAAAATACCGATAGTGCTTCCGGTTTTTAGACCTGCACAAACAGGGAAGAGGTCAATTCAAACGGGCAACCGTATTGAAAGCAGCCGATAGGCGACGCTCCATCTCTTTCATTTTCGGCAGGAGTACGCGGTCTTCAATGAGACCGTGTACGACCAGGTCGCGATGGAAGTTGTCCAGCTGTTGCACTAAAATACGGTACGGCGTACCGTTAGTGGGTGGGGGGCGGTGCAATTGGATCGTGCGTTTGATTTCCAAAAGCTCCTTCTCATGGTCGTCGTGATGGTCTTGCTCAAAGTCGTTCATACAGTACCTCTTGGTCTGACGGAAGAACTCGCGCAGGTCGCAACCCTCGTTTTCAGCATGCAGCAGGTAATCCACGTAGGGCAGGAGGTGGTTCTCCTCTTCGCAGATGTGCAGGCTCAATTCGGTCTTGTAATCCGAATAAAAGGCTTGTAGGATATGCAACAAAGGATGGTCGTCAGAATAGTCCTGCAGCAACAATTGGATGCTTTGTTCCATCTCCGGCAACTTCCGGAACAGATAATGACGGTGTGTCTTTCGGATATAATCGGTGATCAGTACGACAGGGAACTTTTTGAACTGGGCCTCGTCGAATTCGGAAGGCATTTCAAAAGCGACCGAAAGCGCATGGATGAACTCATCGAGTATCTCGCGGTTTTCAGGAGCATCCGCTATCCAGGTGGATGGATACCGCTGAAGAACCTGGCCGGTGAAGAGATTGGAAAACATGTCCGGAAAGTGTGAACGGCAAATGTACACATGCGTAATCGCCATAGCTAGTTCTAGTTATCAACGATGCAGACATTTTATAAACACGGACGAGTGCATACCCCCATAGCCATGTTCGAATCCGTGATCGCTTCGGTTAATAAACAAATAATTACGCTTCACGAGCCAATACTTCGCCTATTCGAATGATGGCGTTGTTTATCTCTGTTTCCGTGGTATGCATCCCAAAACTGAATCGGGCACTTGAGCGGATTTCGTCATCCGTAAGACCCATGGCTTCGAGTACATGACTTGGAAGGTCGATGGCGGAGGAACAAGCTGAACCCGCACTGAAAGCCATGTCGGGAAGGGCTGTCATCAGTTTCGAAGCCAGGGTATGGTGAAAGGTGATGTTGGTGGTATTGGGCAGGCGGTACCTCGTACTGCCGTTGATGCGTCCCAGCTTGTGTTCGACACAGATCATCTGTTCGAAAAAAGTACGCCACCTCGAGGTGTGTAGAGCGTAGTCCCAAAGCCTTTCACCGGCCAGCCGGCAGGCTGCACCCAGACCGACAATCCCGGGTACGTTCAGGGTTCCTGCACGCAGTCCCCTCTCGTGGCCTCCGCCAGTGCATTCCGGCAGCAAGGTCACTCGCGGATTCTTTCGCCGTATATACAGTGCTCCGCATCCTTTTGGGCCGTAAATCTTGTGCGCGGATAACGTACACAGGTCGATGCGTTGATCATTGACATCGATACGCATTTTTCCTGCAGCCTGGGTAGTGTCGCACAGATGAAGCACGTGTTTTGAGCGGGCGAGGTCACCGATGGTATGGGTATCCTGAATGACGCCCGTTTCATTGTTGGCCATCATCACGGCCACCAGCACCGTATCCGTTCTCAAAAGCGATTCCAGTTCTTGTAAATCAATCCTTCCTTCTCGGTCAACGCCCAACACGCTGACCTCTGCACCCTGTTTTTCCAGATCGAGGGCCGTGTCCAGCACTGCCTTGTGTTCAGTGGCACATACCACCAGGTGACGTCCTTTCTCGGAGTAGGCAGCCATGGCACCACGAATGGCCAGATTGAGTGATTCAGTGGCACCCGAGGTGAAGATGATCTCACCCGGTTCTGCTCCGATCAAAGTAGCGACCTGCTCCCGCGCTTTTTCGACCGCTGCCGAGGCAGTCCAGCCATAAGCATGAGTGCTGCTCGCCGCATTGCCGAATTTCAGGCTATAGTAGGGAAGCATGGCTTCCAGCACCTGTGTATCCACGGGCGTGGTGCTGTTGTTGTCGAAATACATCGGCTGCATGGAACAAAGGTGAGCAAAACAGGCCTTAGGAAGCACCATCCTGCATGGGAAAGGGCCGGTTGTTTTTACGCCAAGGCCTATCTTTGCCGCCATGTCATCTGCAAGCGATAAGAAACTCTCCGGCGAAGATCTTTTCAAGAACATCATCAGCCACTCCAAGGAATACGGATTCATTTTCCAATCGAGCGAAATCTACGACGGACTCAGCGCCGTGTACGATTACGGGCAGATGGGGGCCGAACTCAAGAAGAACCTGCGTGACTACTGGTGGAAATCCATGGTACAGCTGCACGAGAACATCGTAGGAATCGATGCCGCCATTTTCATGCATCCCACCACGTGGAAAGCATCGGGTCACGTGGATGCCTTCAATGATCCGTTGATCGACAACAAGGATTCAAAAAAGCGGTACCGCGCCGATGTGCTTATCGAAGACCACATCGCCAAGATTGAGGCCAAGATCGAAAAGGAGGTGGAGAAAGCACGCAACCGGTTCGAGAATTTCGACGAGGCGATGTTCCGCTCCACCAACCCTCGTGTATTGGAGAACACCAAAAAGATCGACGAGATCAATACCCGTTTCAAGGAGTGCATGGAGGCGAACGACCTTGAGGGCGTACGCCAGCTGATCATCGACCTGGAGATCACCTGTCCCGTGAGCGGAACCCGCAACTGGACCGATGTGCGTCAGTTCAACCTGATGTTCAGCACGCAGTTGGGCTCCGTAAGTGAAGACTCAAGCACCATCTACCTGCGTCCGGAAACCGCACAGGGCATCTTTGTCAATTTTCTGAATGTGCAGAAGACCGGCAGAATGAAGATCCCATTCGGCATCGCTCAAACAGGTAAGGCTTTCCGGAACGAGATCGTCGCCCGTCAGTTCATCTTCCGTATGCGCGAGTTCGAACAGATGGAGATGCAGTACTTTGTCAAGCCGGGAACCGAGCTGGAATGGTACGAGAAGTGGAAGTCGACCCGCATGGCCTGGCACCGCAGCCTGGGCTTCCCCGAAGGCAAATACCGTTTCCACGACCACGTGAAGCTGGCGCACTATGCGAACGCCGCCTGCGATATTGAGTTTGAATTCCCCTTCGGATTCAAGGAACTGGAAGGCATCCACAGCCGCACCGATTTCGATCTCCGCAGCCACGAGGAATACAGCGGTCGTAAGCAGCAGTACTTCGATCCGGAGGATAATGAGAATTACATTCCCTATGTAGTTGAAACTTCCATCGGTCTCGACCGTCTTTTCCTGGCGACACTTTCACAAGCCTATGCCGAGGAAATACTGGAAGACGGCACAACACGTGTCGTGCTGCGGCTCCCCGCCTTCCTCGCCCCTTGTAAAGTCGCCGTCTTGCCCCTGGTGAAGAAAGACGGGTTACCCGAGAAAGCCCGTCAGATCATGGACAGGTTGAAGCTGGACCATCAGTGCATTTACGAGGAGAAGGATTCTATCGGTAAGCGTTACCGGCGTATGGATGCCATCGGTACGCCGTACTGCGTGACCGTGGATCACCAGACATTGGAAGACAACATGGTCACCTTAAGGGATCGCGATAGCATGCAGCAGGAGCGCATCCACATTGACGAACTGCCACAGCGTGTGGGCGACAAGGTGAGCCTTCAGCGCCAGCTGGTACGTTTGCTGTGAGTGAACTCAAAGTCTGATTTTAAGATTGCCCCGATGCATGGGGTTGAGCTGTACGCCTACTGCCCTCCACACCGCACCGCTACCTTGGCTTCTACTGCGTAGCCTTTCGTCGCCGCTGTACGAATGTCCGGGCAAGCCTGATCCAGCAGGTTCCTGTTGAAGTAACAAAGTCCGCGACCGTATTCCGGAATACCGTTGTTGAATTTCCCGGTGGCTATGGCGTCTGTGAAATAAGGGATTGCCCTTTCGTATTGCGCCGACTTCAACAACTCGATTCCCGCGTTGAGCAAGGCCTGGGGGTCTTTAACATAGGCGAGGGATTTGATGTACATTTCCGCCGCGGACTTGTTGTCGCCCTTTTCCGTCAATTCAAAACCCTGGGTGAACAGGAGCTGGAAATGCAGTCGTTCGCTTTCCGGGAAGCGCTTGATGCCGTCTTTCAATATGGATTTACGCGCTTCCATGTCTTTTTTTAAAACATACATCGACTCGGAGTGCAATAGGTAATCGGTCGGTTCCGGCCTTGTATTGGTTTTGATTCCGAAGGCTTTCATCATCTCTACAGTGTCTCGCATATCGCGCAACATGCCGTACAACATATCGAAAGCCTGCTGATTGGCCGGCCGGTTGTAATACAACACTTTGCCATAATGAATGGCCGAATCGGTTTGCTGATCGGTCAACGCCATGTTGGCACGGAGGAACTCGGCAAAGTACAGGTATGGATTTGCATTGTTTCCGGCATCGAGTATGGCCCGTGCTTCGGCATGCTTTCCTTCCTGGGCCAGGTATTTTGCCTTCATACAGGCGATCGGCATCCCCAGTTCGTTCAGGTTGGGGATTGAAGGAAACATCGGGTTCACCTCTTCGGACTTGAAGGGCGGATTGGCCGGCTGGGGTTTACCGAACCATTCAATAGCTATTTTATCCTGAGCCACCATGCTTCTGTAGCACTGCCAGTTCACCCACACGGTACCCAAAGCCGGAATCAACATCACGAAGGGAATAGTACGATTGAGGGTTGAATTTTCCGGCTTTTCTTTCTTACCGTAGCGGGCGTACAATCCGGTAAGTGCTGCGCCCGAAAACAACATGTGGAGGACCATGTTGGGACGCTCCAGCGGAAAATTGAATAGGGAATCCGACATGTAAGCCGTGTGCGAAAGCAGCAATACCATCACGACGGCCTGCCATTCCTCCGGCAGGTTCCTGCCAAGCAGTAAACGCGCGCCCAGCAGAAATATCAATCCAAGGAATGCGGTGAATAATAATCCGCCCCCGATACCCGTATCTGCTGTCACTTCAAGGTAATCGTTGTGGATATGCTTTTTCAACCCGAAACCCCGGATGGTCGTCGCTTCGTAGGGGATGCTGTGGATTTTCCAGTTGCCGATTCCTCCGCCCAGCAAAGGATTCTTACCGATGAAGTCTAACGCACTTTGCCAGAGCATCACGCGACCTGCACTCCCTTCGTTTGTGAAGGAAATGGAAGCAAGCCGTTCTGCGACAGCACCGTACTGTCCCTTTTGTGTGAGCCGTTGTACGCGGTCGAATAACGATTGTGTGATTAAAAAAGACAATGCAAATGCGACTATGTACAGTCCCGGACGCAATAAGATCTTTCGGTCACCATCCTTAAGGGAACGGACAACGATATAGCCGATATAAAGAGCCGAAATAAAGAGCAAGGCCACGATGGTCGATCGTGAATTGAGAACGAAGAGGGTGGTCAGGCTGATGATGAGTCCGGGAACGGCCAGCGCTTGCCATCCGAAACGCTTATCGTGGAAAAGGAAAAGGAGGAAGGGGATTCGCAGCAAAGTCCCTGCTCCTAAAAAGTTCTTGTTTCCTGTATTGCCCTTCAGGTTCATGATCAGCTCGTCGAGCGGCTTCCTGCTCTTAATGGAATCAAGGAACTCGACAAGTTCCACTGCCGATTGGACAATGAGCACAACCGCGATGATCCGGATAGCGGGACGCAGGATGTCGGGATGTGCGGATAACAATACGCTCATATTGAAGAAAGCGATACCGGCGACCACTAGTCGGTTATAAGTCACAAGACTTTCAACAGGGTTGAAGGCTGTCAGGAAGGAAAGCGCGGCGACTAAAAGAAATCCTCCTCCGGTGATAAATGGTCCGGTTCGGAAAAATCCCGATGGAATTTGACTGTTTTGACGAAAAAGATAAGCTGCTACTACCGCATTCAACACCGACAGGAACAACCACTGGCTACCCATCACATCCACCGCCTTGAAACGCGGTAGCCACTCCACTAAGGCGTAGAGCAGTACGATCAGCAATGGGAAGAAAGGTATGACTTCGGTTTTGTGCTTTGCAGGAGCCGAAGTCGGCTTGGATGTCTTGGCCATAAGAAGTATTAAAAATAAATACTTAGCAATTCCAACTTCCTGCCACGATTTACGCCTTTCAACAACCGACTGTTAAGTGGTTTGTTCGACCGGAATCGCATTCGGAATTGGCAGTAAAAATCGCACGAATAAATTTTCAGTACAGTCCTCTATAGTCTGGTAAACCGCCAATCTGCAACCTACCAATGGACCGACCTACCAATCTGCAATCTACCAATCTGCAAAATCACTGTTTCTTAGGCACCAATCCCCTCAGTCCCATATCCACCACTTGTTCCACACCGCTGGTATCAACATCCCACAGGCCATTTCCATTCGTGTCGATCCATTCAAAACTGTTGTTCGTGGAAAGTGAAAGGGTGATGGATACATCGGACGCTTCGTTTCCGGTGATGACCAGATTTTCGGAAAAGCGCCCGGTCACTACGCAGGAGCCCTGAGGAATGGGTGAAGTGTTGAACAACGGGTTCGGAACTGTGGTAGCTCCCGGAGGACTTTGTCCCGTCACCACATTGAAAGGAGTTTCAAATGCCCAGAATCCTTGCTTCTTGCTGGCATTCACACTTACATTTTGGTTTTTTACCAACAGGTTCGTGATAAAAGTGTTATAGCCAACGAAGCTGGCTATTGTACTGGTATAGTCGTTTCCGGCATAGCGGAATTGAATATCGTAGTTCTGGTAAGATACAGAAAGCCGCACCCATTCGTAGCTGCCAGGCGTTATATTTTTAACCGGGACTTTCAAAAACACCTCACCCGGTTTCACGACCGTAGCCCTCTGGAAATCGATGGCCGTATCTCCGCCGGCCTGTGTTTCAGGTGCATGGTAAAGGATAGCGCCTTGACCAAGCAATGTCAACGCCGAAGGAGCCAACTCCAGATAATGTGCAGAGATTTTGTTGAAAGAGGGATGCTGCCCGGCGTGGCCTGAAGGCATTGGAGTAGGCGACCCTGTATTGCCCAGACGCTCCTGGGTGGAGTCGACTGTGATTTTGACAATCAGCATGGGTTCTATGGGCGCGGGATCATCTTTCTTACAGGAATTCAAAAGAAGTGCGCTCATGAGTAGAGACAGAAGTGGCTTGCAGTTCAGCATGGATTTAAAGATCACTAAGTGATAAAGTCAATAAGACAATGACACCTGTTATAACGACTGCCAGCATCCCTCCCTTGCGTTTCCGGGGCTTATCTACGTCGGCAAGGGTGGTGTTGGTTTGTGCCTTGTACAGTGAGCCGGCTTCTACAAGCCGGATGTCAGTAGTGTCCATATTCCTGAACCGGGCATAATCGGCCGGCCATCCGGTTACGGTCACAGTGTTCATGCCCCGCCTGCTATCGATGCTGAAGGTTGGCTCTACCAACACATCGGCCTTCTGCTCCTGTAAAGCACCGGCAATGGCCGCTTCTTTCAGTTGGCGCAAGTTCAGGGATTTGCGCTTGTCGTCTACAGTAAAGCTGGCTTTTGCCGGTCGTACATTCAAGTCTGCTACAACCGGAAGTTGGATTATCCCGGGTCCATTTATTTCAGTGGACTTTGCGGTACGGCTTTTATAAACTGCATTGTTACAAGAGGCCAAAACCAGAGGGCTTATACAAAGGAGGAGACGGATTGACATTTTCTAACTTCCAGGTAATAGTTGAGTAGTGCGAGCTTGACGTTGTGTCCTCAAAACTAAAATTTAGGACGCAATGAGACAGGGATTATCAAAAGAAAAGTGGGATTCGATCGGTTGACTTGTTTCAGCCCTTTCGATAGCTGATGACCAATTGATGCTGCCTTTGGTGTTGATACGAAAAGCGCACTCATTGCTTCGGGCCCGTTTTACGGAGGATCTTATCCATCGCTTTTCCTTTCGCCAGTTCGTCGATAAGCTTGTCCAGGTAACGCATCTTGCGTGTGAGGGGATTGTCGATTTCCTCCACACGATAACCGCAGATCACGCCGGTGATCAGATCGGCGTTGGGGTTGAGTCGGGCGCGTTCGAAAAAGGTCTTGAAGGTGACCTTCTCTTCAATTAATCCCATCAGCGTATGACCATCGAATCCCGTCAACCATTCCATGACCTGGTGGAGTTCCGCTATGGTCCGGCCTTTACTTTCCACTTTCTTCACATAATAGGGATAGACAGTTGCGAAGATGATCTTCGCCATGCGTGCATCGTGTTCGGGGGTGGTTTTCATCTTACTTCAGTTTTTCCAGGCGCCCTTTTCGCTTCACCAGGTTCTTGTAGTCCCACTGGATCTCCCTCGATTTTCCAAGCCAGCGAACCAGGTCATCCATCGGGATGTCCTCTACTGCATTGAAAAACACTGAGGCGTCCTTGAACTTTTCACCCCGCACAGCCAGGAGCGGCTCATCAAAGTCCGCACCGCTCCAGAACATCAGGCGAATGCCTTTTTTCTGCCTGCTATAGCCCACTATGGGATTCCCCTCCAGGAACCAGACAGGGTGGGCATGCCATAGTTTACTTTCCGCATCACCCAACTCGCGATTTATTGCATCTGACAGCAAATGGCAAATCTCCTGTTCGTCGGATGATAGGTTCAAGTGATATTCCGTAATTGTGGAGTTCATGGAGGAGGAATCATATGAATGAACCTTTTGAACTTTC
>JBJOER010000120.1:0-3595 GCA_046049215.1 Bacteroidota bacterium
AAGGTCGGCAAGTTCCCCTTTTCGGCCAGCGGCAAGGCCAAGGCGGGCGGTGCAAGCGAAGGTTTTGTGAAGGTGATCTTCGACGCCAAGTACGGCGAATGGCTGGGGGCGCACTTCATCGGTACCAACGTCACCGAAATGATCGCCGAGGTGGTCGTAGCACGCAACCTCGAAACAACAGGACACGAGATCATCAAGAGCATCCACCCCCACCCCACCATGAGCGAAGCCGTGATGGAAGCCGTAGCGGATGCCTACGGCGAGGTAATACACATGTGATTCCACTTCCTGCTTATCTGCAACCGGATCACTGCTTATTCTTGAGCTGAAATCATCGTCGTCAACCCATTCTATCCGTTCAGCCCAACAGAAACTGCTCGGCCGTATCTGGTGTTGCGATGTGGCATTCCGCATACGGGTAGCGATCTGAAAAGGCATGCGACACCTTGCCACGACCGGCATTTCCCCATTTGCATTTGATGGCCAGGAGTTTTACATGTTAAAATACAACATATCCGTAATTTCAATACTTATTTTACGGATTAATTCGGATATTTAATAGGTAATTGAGCCTAAATCGAAACAAAAATCCCAAAAGCAATACGTTCGGTCTATGTAAAAAAAGACCGACTGGACTGAAAAGGCACCACTACCGGCCGAGGAAGTTCAACTCAATAATTCCAGCAAGGCCACGCTCTCCACATGGGCCGTATGCGGGAACATGTCCACAGGAACAACGGTCTTCAGGGCATATTTTTCAGAAAGCATCTGGATATCGCGGGCCTGGGTGGCGGGGTTGCAGCTCACATAAACGATTCTTGGACAATTGCTATGAAGGAGTCGCTCCACCACGTCGTGGTGCATGCCTGCTCTCGGTGGATCGGTGATGATCACATCGGGTCGCCCTTCGCGATCGAACAGCTCTTCGGTGAGCAGATCCTTCATATCCCCGGCGTAAAATGTCGTATTTGTGATGCCGTTCAAGCCGGCATTGATACGCGCATCGTCGATGGCCTCCTTCACGTATTCGATGCCCACCACTTTGGCTGCCTGCCTTGCTACGAACTGCGCTATCGTACCGGTTCCCGTGTACAGGTCGTAAACGGTTTCCGTGCCCTTCAATCCCGCTAGCTCACGGGCCAATCGATACAGGGTGAGCGTCTGTCCGCTGTTGGTCTGGAAAAACGACTTGGGTCCGATGCGGAATTTCAAGCCTTCCATTTCCTCGGTGATGTACGGATCACCTTTCCATGTTTTCACCTCCAGGTCGTGGAAGGTATCGTTCGCCTTGGGATTATGTATGTAAAGGAGCGAGGTGATCTGAGGAAAAGTCTCCGCCAGGTGGTTCAGCAAACCCTCCAAAGCCTCCTGGTTGTTTTCATACACCATCACGATCACCATAAGCCCGCCTGCGAGGGTATTGCGGATGATGAGTCCGCGAAGCATGCCCTTCTTATGGCGGATATTCATGAACGGGAGTCCGTTCCGAATACCATAATCGCGTACAGCCAGCCGGATAGCGTTGGAGGGATCGGGCTGTAGGAAACATTCGTCAATATCGAGGATGCGGTCGAAGCTGCCGGGCATGTGGAAGCCCAGGGCAGGACCGCCCAATTCTTCGCGGCGGTCATATTCCACGCGGGTGAGCCATTTCCGGTCGGCGAAGGTGTAATCAAGTTTGTTACGGTAATACCGGGTATCGGCAGAGCCCAGGATGGATTGAACGGGAGGATTCTCAATCTGACCGATACGGGTCAGGGCATCCACCACCTGCTTTTGCTTATACTTCAACTGACCTACGTAGCCCATATACTGCCATTTGCAGCCACCACAGGTTCCGAAATGCCTGCAAAAAGGGTCGGTTCTCAGCGGAGAAGGGGTGCGGACCACTTCCACGTCGGCCTCAAGGTAGGAGGAATGTTTTTTACGCACCACCACATCCACCACATCGCCGGGAACCGCCTTGCGGATAAAAACGACGAGTCCTGCATAACGGGCCAGAGCCCGGCCTTCATCAGCCATGTCAATGACTTCCAGAGCTTCCAATAACTTTCCTTTCACCAGCTTGTTGTTTTCAGTAGTTTTCAGAGGGAGTATTTCTCCCAGAACAGAGGGTCAAAAGTATTAACTTTGAGAGGTTTCCATTCATGAGAACACGCATCTGCCTGCTTTTGCTGCTCTGGGCTTCCATGGCTCAGGCATTTCACATCGTTGGTGGAGATTTCACATCCGAATACCTTGGGGGCAATTCGTTTCGGATCCGACTCACCGTTTACCGCGATTGCAGCAACCCCAATGCCGCCTATTTCGACCCCACAATCATCATTGGCGCGTACACACTGAACGGTGATGTGTTGCAGGATTCCTTCCATGTCGACCTCACTTCGGTAAGCACATTGCAGCTTGCAGGACCCGGTTGCGCCAGTCCGCCTGCGGTTTGCATGGAGCAAGGCGATTATGTCCGTATCATCGACCTTCCCCCTTTCAACGGTGGATATTATCTGGTATGGGAACGGTGTTGCCGGAACAGTGCGGTCGTCAACCTGAACCAGGCCGATCAAACACCGATGGTATTCTACCACGAACTGGCGAATCCGGCTTTGCAAAACAACAGTCCGGTCTTCAACAGTCCTCCCCTCCCCTTCACCTGCCTGAATTCACTCTTCCGGTTCAATTTTGCCGCGACGGATCCCGACGGTGATTCACTGGTTTACACCTTGAGTACGCCGCTCGCAGGTGGTTATACCGACAGGAACACGCCCAACCCCTTTAGTCCTCCCAATTCGTCGGGCGGTCAAAACCAGGTGCCTGCTTCCCGTCCTTACAACGATGCGATCTGGGCATCCGGATTCAGTCTGGCCAATATCTGTACCGGTCCGCAGGCCATGACACTCGACCCCGTCACCGGTTTGGCTGAAGGCACTCCGGCTTTGCCGGGTTTGTTCGCCATGGCAGTGAATGTTTACGAATACCGAAACGGTGTCCTTATCGGCATGGTACGGAGGGAAATCGAATTCACTGTCATCACCTGCAACGACAACACCGCCCCTAATCTGGGACCGGCCATTCTCAATGCCAGTTACGACATCTACGAGACGGATACGTTGATTATCGACGTCTTTGCTCTGGATCCCGACGGGGACTCGATCTACCTGGTGCATACCGGCGAGGTGTTCGCTCAATCACCCGCAGCAGGACTTCCACCACCTTATGCAACCAGCAGCGACACTTCCGGCATCGACTCCGTGCGGGTACCATTTGAGTGGATAACAGAGTGCGGACAGTCCCGCGACTCCGTGTATGTAGTCGAATACGAGATCCGTGACAACGGATGTCCCTTGCCGTTGTATTCCATCGCCCGCATCACGGTACGTGTCCGACCGGTACCCGAAGTGCCCAGTCCCAACCTGCTGTGCATGGAGCTCGCGGACGATTACATCGCCCTTTACAAGGATCCGGACACCTCTCTTCAACAGCGCTACTTCGACTCCTACAGCTTGTACCGAAGCACGAACGGAGGGCCATTTGTCTTTGTCGGGCAATATGACGACCCCGGGCAATCCATCTTCAGGGATTCATCGGTCAGCGGTACGGG
>JBJOER010000121.1:0-4493 GCA_046049215.1 Bacteroidota bacterium
ATCAGGCACCGTCGGTTTCGCAGACGAGAAACCGGTTAAATCCACTGTTCAACGTGTAACCATTTTCACCCAGGGAGCCCAGGTATTCCGCTCCTCAACTGTCTCTATCGGCACAGGAATCACCCACCTGGTGTTTTCCGGGCTCACGCAGGGAATCCATGTGCAGAGTATACAAGCCGGTGGCAAAGGTGCTTTCATTGTGACCGATGTCAAGCACCGTGTCAAGTACCCGGAGCCTCCCCAAACCAAGCCGATCCCCCGGGAAATCACCCAGACCATCAAGACGCTTGAGGACTCCCTGTCGGAATTGGGATTCCGCAGCGAAGACCTTCAGGAGCGGATGTCGGCCTATCAACTGGAGAAGGACATGATCCTGAAAAACAAACTCGCAAGAGGCGAAGGGAAGAGCGATTCATTGGAGGTTTTGAAAGGGGCGATGGATTTTTTCCATCAGCGGCTGGCTGAGCTGAATACCCTGATGGGGAAAACCAAACGCGATCAGTTCAGGAATACAACTTCGATTGATGCAGTCACCAACCGGCTTCACGAACTGAGGGCCTACCGTCAGGAAACTGAGCCCGATAAGCCCTATGTCCCCGAAAACCAGGTGGTGGTGACCGTCAGCGCCGATGCCCCGGCAACAGGAGTAGTGGAATTGAGCTACATGGTGAACGAAGCCGGCTGGACCCCCTCCTACGACCTTCGTGCATCCAATACGAACGAGCCGGTGAAGATCATTTACAAGGCCCATGTTTTTCAAAATACCGGCGAGGATTGGAACAACGTACGCATGAAGCTGAGCACCTCCAATCCCAACCGGAGTCACATCAAACCCGAGTTACCGGTGTGGTACATCAACTACTTCACGGCACATCGGCAATCCATGGCCACAGTAGCAGGGGCGACCCGCGCAGAGTCTTTAAAGAAGGATTCCCGGGCGGCGGATGAAGACATGTCCATTCGCCTGAACGAGCTTTCTCCTGCCCAGTCGGCAGCGAATTATTCGCAGTTGGTGGAGACCATGGCCAATGTGGAGTTCGACATCAAGCTCGATTACGACATCCCTTCCGGCGGAAACAGCCATGTGGTTTCGGTCAAGTCGGAAAGCTTGCCCGCCACCTACATCCATTACCTGGTACCGAAAATTGAAAGCGAAGCCTTCTTGCTTGCGCGTGTCACCGGATGGGAGAACCTCAATCTTTTGCCCGGAAGTGCGAATCTGTTTTACGATGGTACTTATGTAGGACAAACCGTCATCAATCCCAACATCATCAGCGACACACTTGATCTGGCCATGGGCCGTGACAACGCCATCACGGTGAAGCGTACCCGTATGAAGGACAAGGAAAACAACAAACTGATCGGTCCGGAGCTGGTGCGTACCATCGCCTACGAACTGAAAGTGAAGAGTAACAAGAGCAAATCCATCAACCTGGTGATGGAGGATCAGATACCGGTATCGGGCAACAAGGACATCAGGGTGGAGTTGAAAGATGCCGGAAAATCCGAGTATAACGAGTCCACGGGAGGACTCAAATGGGAGTTCAGGCTTGATTCACAAGGTTCGAAGTCGTTGAAGTTCGCCTACGAGGTGACCCACAACAAAGACATGCCTTTAAGCATGTATTGATTATGAGGTTCAATCAAACAAAAGCCGCATGGTATAGGTATCATGCGGCTTTTGTTTTTGTCATGGTACATACTGCAAACTACTCGCGGTAGTTGATCCTGTTCTCAAATAAACAGAGTCACTTCGATTTTCATTCCGTTCTCAAGTCCTTCTTTTTTCCGCACTTCGGTTTTCAACGGCAGCAGGTAGGACATCCGTTTGGTATCGAACCAAATAGCGGTAGCCCATTCCGTGTTCCCAATACGAGCACTTGCCTTCATTCTGCCCCATCCTTCCTCCTGTCTTTGAAAATAGGTTCTTATTTCTTCCGACAGGTCTTTCGGTATGGAGACGAAAAACCATCCTCCGCTCGATGCGTGTTGCCAGATCACGGCCGAAAACCGGTAAGTGATCTTAGGACTCATTAACACCTTCTGATGGTCATATGCAATTTGAATCACAGCCTCGGAAAGAGAAGCCGGCATTAAATGTAATTCTCACAAATATACGTCCCTTTTTCCGCAGACCATCACACCGTATTCCCCTTGATAACGGAGGGAATCTCATACCACTCTGCTTCTGAGTTCATTTTATTCAACACTTTGGACATGAATTCACTGTGTTTTTGAATTTTTTGCAGGTCTTCAATGATACGTTCTTCATACTCTCTTCTCTCGGCACTATCCCTGGCCGCGTTCATTTCCTTGAGGAGTTCTTCTGCAAGTCTGGCAAAGCCAACGATCAAATTTGCAGGCTCCAGTAATTCGCTTGAAACGATTTTAGTCATCTGGGAAAGCGCCGTGAATTTTTCCCGGCTTTGGGCGATCTCCTTCTGTTTGTTTTGGCTCAGCTCGTCTTTCAGGCGTTCAAGCTGAGTGATATTCCGGGCAGTGGCATAGATCGTATTCGTTGATTTATGCGGGATCGCATTCCAACTCAGCATGATGTAATGCCCATCTTTGCATCGGTACCTATTGTGAAAGAAAGCTACATTTTTGTCTTCTCCCACTAAAAGTTCCATCACCCTTTCTGTTTCATTTTTGTCGTCTTCATGTACCAATTCCATGAATGGGATAGAAAGCAGTTCTTCTTCCGTATATCCAAGCTCGGAGGTGAATGATCGGCTGACCCGGCGGAAATACCCTTCCATGGTCGCCTCGCAAAGCAGATCAGGGCTTAGAAAGAAGAAATTGTCCATTTCAATCACTTTCATCTCCAATCGACTTCGCTCCCTGTTATGACCAATGTATTCCATTACACTGCTGGAGAGTGTCATCAGCAATTCACGCTGAAGTTCAGTCAGCACCTTGGGTTCCCGGTCGATGACACAGAGCGCTCCCAATTTATCTCCGCCATTGGCAACCAACGGCACTCCGGCATAAAAACGGATGTGAGGCTCAAGCTCCACCAAAGGATTTCTTCGGAATCGCCGATCGGACTTTGCATCATAAACCTCAAAGATCTTGTCTTGTAGGATCGTGTGATTGCAAAAAGCCATAGAGCGTTCGGTCCCACGGACATCAAGCCCGTAAATCGCTTTGAAAAACTGCCTTTGTTCATCCAAAACGGAAACGGCAGCGATTGGAACCTCGCAGATCCTGGCCGCGAACGACACAATATTGTCCAGATAGGGATCCGAGGCTTCGTCCGTTAAGTCGGGGTATTCCCGCAAAGCCTTTAGACGGTTTTCCTCGAACTCATCTTCATCTGTTTTCACGAAGTGTTTCATACGAAGGTTCTTTTTATTTAACCCAATGATAACAGTATGTAAAAAAACACCACGTGATAATCGTCATATACAAAGGTGATATTCGGATCTTGCCGAGCGGGAAGCTCAGAACAATTGACCTCTATTAGGGATATAGCACCTCTGCTAGTCCCGTTTTTCCGGCTTTTTATACAGGACAAATAAAAGCTCTTCTTTTCTCCATAAAGGAATCCAATGTCAACCGACATTCATTCCTTTGGTTTCAGAAAGTGGCCATTAAAAGTGTATGAATCATGCACACCGATCATTCTTTTCGTGGTCATGTCAGCCGCTACCGAGGCATATTCATGCCTATCCGATACATCGGGTAGGCTTACAAAGAACCTTTCAGGTCTTTCATCTCCGCCTCCATCTTCTCGATGCGTTTCAACACACGGTCCTTGGCCCAGTATTCCTCGGGCAGTTCGGCGCTGATGTAGTTGCAGAACTTCCAGGCCTCGCGGATATCCGTCGCCGGCACTTCGTAGGGTTCGTAGGCCGGGTTGAGTGATTTCAGCAGCAGGTTCTTCTTCTTGCGGATCTGGTTGTAGGCCACCTTGAATACCACTCCGTCTTCCTGAGTGAGTAATACATACGCACTTCCATCCTTGATGTCGTAAAAATTCTCCACGTACTCACCGATCACCCAGCTCTTGTCGGGGATGGGCAGCATGGAATCGCCGGTGATCTGGAACATGCGGTATTTGCGTTCGTTGAAGAGGATGGGCAGTTGGAAGGTGGGCAGCTTCTTGATGAACTCGGGATCGGCGAACCCGTTCTTGTAACCGGCTTTGGCTTTGATGGGGACCACCTCGATGTTCTCCCGGTTGTTGCTATCGACGGTAGTGGCCAGCACGCGCAGGCGGGCGCCCGTCACGAACACATCGTGGCCGCGTTCCAGTTCCGAGAGTTGGAATTCGCTCAGCTTCTGCAGGTCCATCTTCACCAGCGTGTCGATGCTCACACGGAAATACTTCGAGAAGGACAGAAGCATCTCGAGGGTGGGGTTCTGCACACTGCCGTTCTCGTAGCTGTTGAGGGTGGAGCGGCTGATGCCGAGCTCGCCGGCGACATGGTCCTGCGTGAGCTTGCGGCGCTGGCGGAGGAGTTTGATGTTGGCGTTGAAGGTCATGGGGC
>JBJOER010000122.1:0-5364 GCA_046049215.1 Bacteroidota bacterium
TGGACCATCGTGCTGGAGATCTCCGTGGCCATGGCGCAGTTTCCTTCTCCGGAAGTGGCGCGCAACTCCTTTGAATACCGTTCGCTTGGTTTGGGATTCACGAACCTCGGGGGACTCCTGATGCGCATGGGTCTGCCTTACGATCATCCTGAAAGTCGTGCGTGGGCTGCATCGTTAACAGCGCTGATGACCGGGACGGCTTATCAGTCTTCCGCAGAAATGGCTCAGGAGCTTGGTGCTTTTTCCCGTTATGACGAAAACAAGGTATCCATGAAGCAGGTGCTGCTGCGTCATGCGGAGTTTGTCAATTCCTCCGATCATTTTAAATCGGGAATTGATGAGTATTCTGGGATACCCGGACATGCAGTTTGCCCACCTCGACTGATCAAATTGCTCAATGAAACCTGGCAACAGTTGCTGCATGCCGCCGAAACAACGGGATTCCGCAATGCACAGGTTACCGCGATCGCACCAACAGGAACAATCGGGTTGCTGATGGATGCCGACACATTGGGCATCGAGCCCGAATTTTCATTGCTACGTGTAAAGAAACTCAGCGGCGGTGGCACAATGCGCATCGTGAATCGTTCGGTGGAAGCGGCTTTGCATTCGCTCGGTTATCCATCAGGACAGGTGCCGGTTATTTCGACGGCCTTGATCAGTGTTGATGCAGTTTCAAAAGAAACAACACATCCTGAGGCTCAATTGGAAAACAAAATCCCTTACCTGCATCCGGGTCATTTGTCGGTTTTTGCAACTGCTTCGGGCGATCCGTCTACTCCATTGGGAATTCCGGTGTCCGGTCACATTGCCATGATGGCTGCCGTTCAACCTTTCCTAAGCGGCTCCATTTCCAAAACCGTGAATCTTCCGAACTCGGCCACACTCAAAGATGTTTCAGATGGGTACATGCTGGCTTGGAAATCAGGATTGAAAGCCATTTCCATTTACCGCGACGGTTGTAAATCCGATCAGCCTTTGCAGGGCAAGGTGGAGTCGGTCAGGGTTTTCGCCGAAACACCGCGGTGTCCCGATTGTGGTTTTTACACGGTTCGTATAGAATCCTGTTTTCGCTGTCCGAATTGCGGTAGCACGCTCGCTTGCTCCTGACTAATAGTTGTGGAAGCGGTGGTTATTCGACAAGTGAGGGTTGGTGCTGTTTCGTCTTTCCCGTTAGAATCTGTTGATCCGCATCCGCTTCGATTTGAAAATGCATAGCTTTGGAAAAACCAATCCCATGTCGCTTCCTCCTTGTCCGCACTGTAAATCCGTTTATGCTTATGAGTCCGGAGCTTTACTGATGTGTCCGGAATGCGGCCACGAGTGGAGTCCGGAGTCGGCAACGGTAGCGGTGGAATCAGACCCGGATCAGTTGATCGTGAAGGATTCCAACGGGATAATTTTACAGAACGGGGACAGCGTGATCATCATCAAGAATCTGCCCGTTGCCGGTGCTCCGAAACCAATCAAGTCCGGAACCAAAGTGAAAAGCATACGGCTGGTGGAAGGCGATCACAACATCGACTGCCGCATAGAAGGCTACGGTGCCATGGCACTTAAATCCGAATTCGTGAGAAAGGCCTGATCAATTTGTTCTCCTTATTGAACGATCACCTTTTCAGAGAAAACGCCTTCGTCATTGCTTAACTGCAAATGGAAAATGCCCTTTCCATAATTGCTTAAATCGAGTTCTGTGAGGTCATCGGTTAAGCGCTGTGAGTAAACTTCCTGTCCAAGGGTGTTCAGGATGCGCAATATGGTATGGCCGCTGATCTTTGTAAGAATGTTGAACTGGCCTGTCGAGGGATTGGGATAGACGCTTGCCAAATCAGAAGGGCGCAGCTCATCGAGTGCTGTTGCAATCAGAATGTTGATGTTATCGATACGGACCGTGCCGGAGGGTTGAAAAGGGCTTGTATTAGGAACGTACGCATGGAAGGCGAGGTGGTATGTGCCTGAGTTAGTAACCTGAAAGGTGTTGATGGATCTGTGCCACAGTGTATCTATACTCTCAGATACGATCAACTGCGTAGAGGTGGCGATATCCTGTGAGGTGGATACCATTACTTTCAAGCTGCAGGGATAAGCCGACGGAAGGTTGCGGTACCAGTAATCAAGTGCATAAGTTGTCCCGGCCTGAAGGTAAAGACAATCTGTCCAGGCCCAGTCGTCGTCGAATGCAGAGTTGGTGGTGGCGAGTTTGCGAAGGCAGCGCGTGCTGTTGTATCCGCCGCTGTTTCCGACAGACCAGGTGATGCCGTCGCCATTGCCGTCGGTGAATTTCCATCCTGAAACATCTTCATTCGCTTCAAATCCCATGGTATAGGGCGAAGTGACATAGAACGGAGCAGCATTCGTGATGCTGATTCCGGAACTGTCGTTCTGGGTATTGATGTCTCCTGACAGTCCGGTGGAAATTTGAATGTTGTAGTTTCCTGCCGTTGACAGGTTTAACGTACCGGTGAAGGTGTAGTTCAATGTGGATCCGGAAGCGATGGGGCCGGAAATGGTTTCGGTCAAGACCGGAGTTCCATTGATTGTAACAACTACCGGTATGTTACTGACACTGCCGGTGCCGAAGTTGTTGACAGTGATGCTGACGGGAGTTGTTGAGGAAAGATTGCAACCGCTTTGAAGTCCGGTGATGGATGTCACACCGGCGTCGTTTGTGGCAGGTTCGTAGACAAGAATATCGTCCACTTCCCAGTACCAATCGTAGTTGCCGATGTAGCGGAACCGGATGTAGACGGCCGGCTGATTCGCTGCGTAGGCAGTGATGTTGTGGACCTGAAAATCGGGGTTTGCTGTTGCGGAATCTTCTACAAAGGCATTGTCAACGGTGTAAATATCATTCCAGGTGATGCCGTCATTGCTCACGGATACGATTGCGGTGCTGGTCAGGTACTGCAAAAAGAAATGATTGAATGTGAGGAACACCGAACTGTTGTTGCTGCAATCGATGGCGGGAGTGATCAGGTCGCAATCCTCAGGTGCCGCTGCGTTGATGCCGTTGTCACTGTCGAACAGCATGTAGCCGTTTGATGCGGTGGTACCCGAGGGACTGAGTGGGATGGGTATACTTCCCGGACCGCTGTTGGGTCCTATCGTTGTATAGGTCCAGATCTCGCCATTCCCCATGTTGTCGATGATGCTCCAGACAGAGGTGTCAATGCCATTTGCGAAATCTTCCTGGAATATGGTTGTCAGGACCGTCGGTGCGGAGTTGGCTTTTCGTTGATTTCCGTCCGCCGGCCAAGCAACTCGTCCTGCTTTGTACTTGGGGTGCATAAACCGTTGTCCTTGCTGGGCAAAGCTGTTCGATAGTGCGAACAGTGCAAGTGCGAGAATTAAAGAGAAAGATTTTTTCATTCTAAAATAAATACTGCTAAATAATTTCGTTAAACGCTCATTCAGAGACGCTGATGACAATGCTGGGGAGTTTTATTTCCTTCCCGTCTTTGTCGGCACCCACAACATCTTTCATAAAAATCGTATCACCGGGTTTCATCTGGTCAATGGCTTTGCGTCCAAGAATGGGGATTCCGTTGTTGGCCAGGCCGAAGTCACGCGATTGCATGGGCGACTTGGTGATGATGGTCATCTGGAACTGTTTCAGGGTAAAGTTGTTTTTCTGATCACACAGGATTTTCAAAGGCAGGTCGTTGGCCCATTCCTGAATGGTGGTCAGCGCCATCTTGGATGAATACATCGAATCGGCAGGCACAGTGCAGAATTTGAATTTCGGTGCTTGTGTACCCTGCGGCGCTTTTTGTGCTTTCTGTGCTTGAGCAGATACTGCGATTGGCGAGATGCTGATGAGCATCATAGCAAGAATGGTGTGTATGGATTTCATAGTTGTGGTTGAATTTCAAAGTTACGATTTCCATTGGTGAAAAACCACGAAAAATGAACAGCTCGGCCGATCTACATCGTGCCGGTCGTTTACGACATCGACTTCGAAAGAAAAGCCATCTGCACCGCAGTGATGCCGGCTTCGAATCCCTTGTTGCCGAATTTTCCTCCGGCCCGATCACGCGCTTGCTGCATATCGTTGGTGGTCAATACGCCGAAAATCACTGGAATGCCGGTTTGGATACTCAGGCTGGTCAATCCGCCGGCAACGGCCTGGCAGATGAAATCGAAATGACGCGTTTCTCCCTGGATCACACAGCCCAGGCAGATGATGGCATCGTATTGATTTTGTCTGGCTAGAAGAGACGCTCCTGTGGTCAATTCAAAGCTGCCGGGTACACGGATGACAGTAGATTTGGATTCGTCGGCACCGGCGCTGTTTAAGGCCTCCAGGGCACCTTCGAGGAGGGCTCCTGTAATTTCACGGTTCCAGTCAGCAACGACGATGCCGAACCTGAATGGTCCGGCATCGGGTAGATTTTCAGGAAGGTGTGAAAGTGACTGGTGTGAGGAGGACATGCTTATTTGGAAGATCCAAGTCCCGCCTCAGCCCGGCCAATGTACTTTTCAATGTCACGGGCTTCCGTGCTGGTAGGGTAATCACTCTTGATCTTGTTGTAGAGATCAAGAGCGGCCTGCGGCTCATTCTTGAGTTCGTGAACAAGACCCGCTTTCATCATGAAAAGGGGGGTGGTGAAGTTGTTCTCGTCGTAATCAATGGCTTTGTCGAAAAAGCTCAGCGCTTCATCGTTGTTCCCCAGCTCGATGTAGGCACCGGCGATAGCACCAAGAGCCAAGGCGCCGGTGATGTCGTCTTCTGCATCGTAGCTCTTCAGGGCTTCAATTGCGGCTTCGAAATCACCCTTCTTCAGCAAGCTCATCCCAAGGTAGTATTGAGCCAGATTGCCGCTGGGCGCAGAACCATAATTATCAACGATTTCCTGAAAGCCGGGGTAGGAGCCATCGCCATTCAGGGCCAGAGCGATACTGTCCTGGCCGAAATACTGCTCAGCGATGAACATTTCTTCCTGCGCCTGCTCTTCCTGGGGCTTTACGATAAATTGGTTGTACCCTAAGTAGGCAGCAACGACCCCAAGGATCGCAAGCCCGATGATACTGAGGCTTTTTTTGTTTTCACGGACATAGTGTTCGGCTTTGTCAATGGATTCGCCTACTTCAAGTCCGGATTTTTTGTCTTCTGACATCGATGTGTTGATTTGACTTCGAGGCGGCAAAGATAACAGAAAAGTATGGGTGTCAAAAGGAAAAATACAAAAAATGCCGGGTCTTACTTTCTACCAATCAGCAACTTAGCTGCAGCCTGTTCACAGGCTTCCGATAGGAGGAGAAAAACGGATTCAAAGTCGCCCGCATTGCCGTACCAGGGGTCCGGAACGTCTTTCTTTCCCATACCGGCATATTCCAGAAACAGGTGGATTTTCCCGAAATGTT
>JBJOER010000123.1:0-4380 GCA_046049215.1 Bacteroidota bacterium
CCGTATTGGAACTTCCCAACGGGGCTGAAGGCTCGTTGATAGTGTAGGTGGATGCAAAAGTACATCCGTTATCGTCAGTAATAATCACATCGTAAGTTCCTGCGGTAAGACCGGTCTGGTCTTCATTTGAAGAACCGTTGTTCCACTGGTAGGCATAAGGAGCCGTACCGCCTGCGGTAGTGATGTCGATGCTTCCGCTTGCATTTCCCTGACAGGCCACGTCTGTGATGGCCGGGGTTGCCGACAGGGCTGCAACCGGCTCGTCAACCACCACGGAAGTGGTGAACACACAGTTGTTCGCGTCTGTGATCTGAACAGTGTACGTACCGGCAACGATTCCGCTTTGATCCTCTGTGATCACTCCGTTGTTCCATTGATAAATATAGGGGGCAGTTCCACCGATCGTAGTCAAATCGATCTGACCGCTGGAGAATCCGTTGCAATCCACATCGGTGACTGATAAGGAGGCAGAGACACCTGCGCCGGGCTGATTGATATCGATGGTTTGAGAATAGGTACAGTTGTTGGCATCAGTAACCACTACAGTGTACTGGCCGGCGATGATATTCAAGAGATCTTCGTCGGTCGAACCGTTACTCCAACTGAAAGTATAGGGAGCGGTTCCACCCGACACAGTCAGATCGATCTGACCGGTTGCACCGGCGTTACATCCCACATTCACGGTAGCGGCAGTAGCAGAAATCGTGGCAGCGGGCTGATTTACAACAACCGTCTCACTAAAGGTACAACCGTTGTTATCGGTAATCAGAACATCGTATGAACCCGCCGTGAGATTGGACTGATCTTCATCGGTCGAACCGTTGCTCCACTGATAGGAATAAGGCGCGGTTCCACCTGCAGTTTGCAAGTCGATCTGCCCATTGTTGTCTCCGAAGCACAAGAGAGCGGATGAGGTAGCAGTCGCGGATAGTGCTGCTACCGGCTCGGAAAGGCTTATTGTCTGGCTGGATGTACAATTGTTGGCATCTGTTACAGTCACCGTATAGGATCCTGCGGTCAAACCGGAAAGATCCTCAAGCGTGGACCCATTGCTCCAAACAAAGGAATAGGGCTGAGTACCACCGGACACAGACAGGTCGATCTGACCTGTTGCACCGGAGTTGCATCCTACGTTCACCGTAGAAGCAGCACCAGCAGAAATAGCAGCAGCCGGCTCGTTGACAACCACAGTTTGACTGTAAGTACAACCATTGCCATCAGTGATCAATACATCGTAGGATCCAGATGTGAGATTGGACTGGTCTTCATCGGTTGAACTATTACTCCACAGGAAAGTATATGGTGCAGTTCCGCCTGCAGGCTGCAGGTCAATCTGGCCGTCGTTTCCACCGAAGCATGCCACCGCGGTAGTATTCACACTGGCATTCAGCGCAGATACAGGTTCAGAAACGCTGATCACTTCATTGTAAAGGCAGTTGTTGGCATCGGTGACGGTCACTGTATACGCACCGGATGCAAGGCCGGAAAGGTCTTCCAGTGTGGAACCGTTGCTCCACTGGTACGAATAGGGTTGAGTACCACCACTCACCTGAAGATCGATCTGTCCGGTAGCATTTCCATTGCAAGCGACCGCAGATACTGAATTGGTGGCTGCGAGTCCTGCGAGGGGCTCATCGATATTGAACACCGCAGAGTACTGACATCCGTTATCGTCGACTACAGTTACGATGTAAGCGCCGGCGGTCAAATTGGAAATGTCTTCAGTGGTTGCACCCGTGCTCCAGGTATAGGAATATGGCGCAGTACCACCGGCAGGTGTAAGATCGATCGCCCCGGTCGAACCGTTGTTACAGCCGACCATGGTGTTATTGGAAGTTGCCGATAAGGCAAGTACAGGCTCGTTCAGAGTATAACTTCCCGATTGGCTGCATCCGTTAGCATCGGTTACGGTGACAGTGTAGAGACCGGCAGGCATGTTGTTCAATACGGAATCTGACGAATTCGTATTCCACAAGTAGGTATAGGGGGCAACTCCGCCTGCGGATGCAACGACGAGTTCACCAGTGCTATCCCCTGTGCAGGAAATATCGGTATTGCTGCTAAGGCTGATGGCGAGCGCAGCCGGTTCTGTGATGTTTACCGAAACCGAACTGCTACAGCCATTGGCATCAGATACCGTATAGGAATAATTGCCGGCCGACAAACCACTGAAGGTGCCCGCGCCTGTATAGGGAGCAGTACCGCCGGTTGCCGAGATCGTAACCGAACCGCTGTTTCCGCCGAAGCATGAAACGTTGACCAGGCTTGAACCGGCTGAAGTCTGCAGTACATCCGGATCGGTGAAGGATGCAGTGTAAGATGCACTACATCCATTGGAGCTGGTCACCGTAACCTGGTAAGATCCCGCGCACAAGCCGGAACGGCTCTGTCCGGATTGACCGTCGGACCAAACGAAAGTGTACGGACCCGAGGCTCCGCTAATGTTCAACGAAACCGAAGCATTGCAGGAAGCGTTGCAGGAAGGTTGAATCAATTGTGATGCAGTAATAACAGGAACATCAGTCTGCGCGATGGCACAAACGGTGTCCTGACTTGTGCAGGAATTAGAAGGATTGGTAACAGTTAGGACATAACAACCAGCGCTGGTGACTACAGGATTAAAAGACGCTGCGTCACTAACAATATTTCCACCATTGATCGCCTGCCAAAAAGGAACAGCACCGGCTGAGCTTGATGATCCGTTCAAGGTCAGTGAAGAAGCAGTGGTACAATCGTAGGTCCAATCACTTCCGGCATTGGACTGGGGACGGATAGTGTCTATAGTTACAACCACTGTATCGGTTGTAACGCAAGTGGCGATACTGGGAGAAGCCACTGTAAGGATATAAGTACCGGGTTGGTCAACAGTGGGATTGAATGTATTTCCACCTAAAAGAATGTGACCATTGGTTGTTGTCCAGGTGGGAATAGCACCCGGCGTCAACGAAGTGCCACTCAATGTCACAACGGTATTCGCACAGTTGAGCACCTTGTCGCCTCCTGCGGAAGCCTGCACCTCGGTGAAGTTACCGAATTGAAAAGGTCCTGCGAAATCCTTCAATTCAGAAGTCACGGAAGATGAGGAGCGTGTCTTAACCAGCAAGGAACCGAATACATTGAAACAAGCTCCGCTCAAAGCGTTCAAATCCAAACCAAAATCCGAGAAATTGATGGCGATCTCCACCATTTGTTCGCTGACAAAAGTTGAAGCGTAAACTGCGCCAGAACCTGAAAGCGTACCCCAGGAACCGGAAGGCGTCGTATTGTTATTCACGACCGAATAGACCAGACAGGATGTTGATGTTTTCGCTTTGATCTCGGCATAACCGTGGGTTCCGGAATTCAAACCATAAATACAATTTCCGGTAAAGGTGAAGATTCGGTTTGGCAATTGATTAAACCATACCGTATCGTGACCTGCTCCATCCACGTTATTCGGATCGATCCAGATGCGCAGAGTAGCCGATCCAGAGGTAAGGCTGTAGGTCAAACCGGCAAGCACATCACCAGGCGACTGGATGCCCCCGTTTGAATTCAATAGAAACGGGGTATGGTTACCTGCTGAGGTCAAACCCGAGTTGGTCATGGTACCTCCGCTGATCACAGGGGTGGAACGGAAGTACTCGAAATCGATGAAGTTATCGCCGCCTGGTGAAAGAATCGATGCCATGGCAAAACACCACAGATCGCCCGAGGAAAGATCGCGGCGAATGTGCCCGGCTACATCAATGATATCGCTTTTCTGTTGAACACCCCCGAAGCCGATAGACCAGGTATTGGGATTGTCGGCGTTCTTATCACCGCCACCCGAGAACACCGTGGAATCATTTGCTCCGCTCGAGGACATATTGTCGCGGGCAGCAAAGGCGTCAACCAGCAACATGTTGTTCCAGACCGTCAATGAAGGAACGGCCATACCTTGTACGTATGTGCGGTTTCGACCCGAAACGGTTGTAGCACTATTGAGCAGGTTCGCAAAGGCGGATCCGCTGATTTGCAAAGGCGGCTTTGCTGTTTGAGCAGTTGTACCGATGACGCCTTGGCCTACACCTGTTGAAGATGCCGAATGAAACCAATCGTCTACCCCGGCAGGGTTGTTTGAATACACCATCCTGTTCACCCCAAAATTGGCGATGGAAGTGTCGTTGTTACAAGTGGCCAGCTGCGCATTGGATTGCCGCAGGGTCGCGAATAGCAAGACGGAAAGCAGAGGCAGGACATACCGCAGGCTTGTCAAAATTGTTGGGTTTTCGTTTTTCATGTGTTCGTTCCCGATTACTGATTTGCTGAGAGTTTGATATGGCCGTTATACTGACATCCCGCCTGAAACGTTGCAATTCCTGCTACCAGAAACACAACGACACATGCTAAATATTGATT
>JBJOER010000124.1:0-6951 GCA_046049215.1 Bacteroidota bacterium
ATCTGATTCACTGGGTCGAACTGAAAGGGTTTGGTGACCGAAAAATGTTGGAGGATTTCTGTCTGCACTTCGGAATCCACCGGTTGGAGATGGAGGATGTGATCAACACCTACCAGCGTCCAAAATTGGAGGAGTTCGACGACCATCTGTTCGTCGTGACCCGTTTGTTGCACATCAACTCCGATGTGGCGTTGCGTAACGACCAGCTTTCTCTTTTCTTGTTCAAAAACACAGTCATCACTTTTCAGGAGGGATACGAGGATCACTTCGAGCCCATCCGGTCCCGGTTGCGCACCGGCAAAGGGCAGCTCCGTTCGGCTTCAAGCGATTATATGGCCTACGCGTTGTTGGATTCGGTAGTGGACCATTACTTCCCCTTGCTTGAAAAACTGGGAGAGAAACTCGATGAATTGGAGGACCAGCTATTCACCAAACCTACCCGTTCCTCCTTGCACCGGATCCAGCAGATCAAGCGTGAATTGATCGTTCTGAGAAGAACGGTTTTCGCCGAACGCGACAAGGTGAACGATCTGCTGCGCACCGCATCACCACTTATCCGTGATCAGACCAAACTGTATCTCAGGGATACTTACGACCACACCATCCAGGTGATGGATTTGGTAGAGAGCTACAAGGAGATCGTCGCATCGCTGATGGAGATCTACCTATCCAGTGTGAGCTTCCGACTCAATCAGGTGATGAAGGTGTTGGCCATTATCAGTACCATCTTCATTCCGTTGACTTTTATCGTCGGCGTGTATGGAATGAATTTCTCTTACACCGATCCCGTTTCCGGCGAGGTGCTTTCCTGGAACATGCCCGAATTGTATTCTCCTTTCGGCTATGCCGGCGTGATGCTGTTCATGCTGGTTCTTGTGGTGATCCAGCTGGTGATCTTCTGGCGTAAAGGGTGGTTGGATAAAAGTTGATGGGTATGTCCGGACATTTTCCTCGCTTTGTCGATGTTATTCTTCCTGTGCCATTACCCGGAACTTTCACCTATTCCTTGCCGTTAGAGTGGGAGGACCAGGTCATTCCGGGTGTACGTGTCGTGGTGCAGTTCGGAAGCCACAAGGTTTTTGCGGCGGTGGTGAAATCCGTTCACGGTACAGCCCCTTCCACCTATGCCGTCAAGCCCGTGCTGGATGTACTGGATCCTCAGCCTGTATTGGCCGTACGTCAGCTGGATTTCTGGAGCTGGATCTCTGATTATTACCTGAGCACACCCGGTGAGGTGATGGCGGCAGCACTTCCCGTGGCTCTTCGTTTGCAAAGCGAGACGCGCATCTCCCTCCATCCCGATTACAACGGCGATCATTCTGTGTTGACCGACCGGGAGTACCTGGTGGCAGAGGCGCTCGAAATACAGGAATCACTCACTTTGAAGGAGATCGGCACGATCCTGCATTTGAAGAACCCCATGCCCGTTGTGCGAAATCTTTTGTCCAAGGGAGTGGCCGCAGCTCAGGAGGAGGTAGAGGAAAGGGTGAAGCCACGGTTTGTCGATTTCGTTGTCTTTGGAAAAGCCTGTTCCTCCGAACAGCAGATCGGGGAATGGATGTCACGGTTGGAAAAGCGTGCCACCCGTCAGCTGGATGTCCTGCTTGCATTTCTTCAGATCTGTAGGGAGGAGGATGCAAAAGAGGTGGAGAAGGGGGTGTTGCTTAAGCGTTCCGGTGTTTCTTCCACCGTGTTTTCGGCCCTGTTGAAGCAGGAAGTTTTTGAGATCATCAAACGGCGGGTAGACAGAGTGCGTCCTTATGAGGGTCCCCTTATCCAGCCCGTTGAACTGAATCCATATCAGAATCAGGCGCTGCTCGGAATCCGACAGGGATTTGCTGAAGGTAAGGTGGTGATGTTGCACGGTGTGACCTCTTCCGGTAAGACCGAGGTCTATATCCACCTGATCGCGGAAGCGCTTCGGGAGGGCAAGCAGGTGCTGTATCTGCTTCCTGAAATCGCTTTGACCATGCAACTCATCGGTCGGCTGCAGAAGCATTTTGGCGACCGCATGCTGGTATACCACTCCCGGTTCAATGAGCAGGAGAGGGTGGAGGTTTGGAATCGGCTCCTGGACGACAACCTGAATACCATACAGGGAGGACGCCTGGTGGTCGGTGCACGCTCATCGGTGCTGCTGCCTTTTGACAAGCTTGGACTCATCATCGTTGACGAAGAGCACGATTCCAGTTACAAGCAGGTTGATCCCGGTCCGCGATACCATGCACGCGATGCGGCTGTAGTGCTGGCCGCCAAACAGGATGCCCGTGTGCTCCTGGGCACTGCCACTCCTTCGATGGAGTCGTATTTCAACGCGCTGTCCGGAAAGTATGCCTTGGTCACCCTCGACAAGAGGCACGCCGGACTCGAGATGCCGCTGGTTCGCATCGTTGATATGAAAGATGCGCGTAAACGAAAGCAGGTGCAAGGCCATTTTTCCCAGGCTTTGCTCGAGGAGTTGCGCTTGAACCTCGAAGCAGGTAAGCAATCCATCCTTTTTCAGAACCGCCGGGGGTTCGCGCCCAGCCTCGAATGCAATCTGTGTTCGTGGAGTCCACGATGTGTCAATTGCGACGTGTCATTGACTTATCACAAGAAGAACCACGAATTGCGATGTCACTATTGCGGATATGTGCAATCGATGCCTCAACGGTGCGCGGCCTGTGGTGACCAGGACCTGCGTATGCGCGGATACGGAACCGAGCGGATTGAAGAGGAGCTGACTCTGCTTTTCCCGGAAGCGAAAGTGGCAAGACTGGATTACGATACCACCCGGTCGAAATCCGGTTATCAGAATATCATTTCTTCCTTCGAGGATGGCGCTGTCGATATATTGATCGGGACGCAAATGGTCACCAAGGGACTGGATTTCGACAAGGTCAGCCTCGTCGGGATTTTGAATGCGGATGCGTTGATGGGTTTCCCTGAATTCCGGGCCCATGAGCGCGGATTTCAACTGCTGGCTCAGGTGAGCGGTAGGGCTGGTCGAAGAGACCAGGGGCACGTGGTTGTCCAATCATACAATGTGAATCACCCCGTACTTTCCTATGTGTTGAAGCACGATTTCCAGGGATTTTATTTCCACGAATTGAACGAACGGCACCGTTTTCATTATCCGCCCTATTACCGGTTGATTGAAATCAGGCTGAAGCACAAGGATGAGCGGCAAATCGAACGGATGGCGTCCCAGCTGATCGTCGCTCTGAAAAAAACATTCGGAAACAGGGTATTGGGGCCCACATCACCTTACGTCAGCCGTGTCCGGAATTACCATCTGCGTCACCTCATGATCAAAATAGAAAAGTCGCTGGTGATGGGCGATGTCAAGAAGCGATTGATGAGCGCTCTGGAGGACTACAGTAAAGTCCCGGAGAACAGGTCCTTGATCGTGCTCGTGGATGTGGATCCGTTGTGATTTTACCGGCTCAATTCAGTTCGACCAGGACCTGGATGTAAGCAAGCCGACCGATCAAAGGTCCTCCGAATACTTCGTAATGCAGGTTGTTCAGAACGTTGGCACACCCCAGCTTGAATGTGCTCTTCGCTTCAGGGAACGCTTTGTTGATTTGCAGATCGAGTAATCCATAGCTTTCGATCGATCCGGTGAACTGAGGTGATCCCTCGAAGAGGAAGCCTTCCACCCACTTGTAATTGATACTGAACCCGTAATTGCTTCCCAGTGCGTTGTCCATCTGCGTTCCCGTAAGGCCGATGTTGAATTTGTGCCTGGGCGTATTGAAGGCGGGGATCAACGGATCGTCAGAACCCCTGCGGTCAAGCTGATTCCACGACCAGTTGCCGCTGAGGGTGTAGAAACGACGGAAGTAGTAATTCAGTCCGATCGATACACCTTGTGTGGTCACAATGTCCTCCGAATTGGTGGCGACACGGTAAATGTTCTCGGGAGGCGCGACCACAGTGGTTGAAGCGACCTGTGCACCGATCTTGTACCCGATGAAGTCCACGTACCTGCTGTAGTAAGCATTCATATCCACCAACAGTTTGTCGAACAAGGTGCCGCGGTATCCTGCTTCGATCGTCTTCACTTTCTCCGGTTGCACCGGATCCACGTTGAAAAACTCCAGAAGATCGAGCTGCTGTTCGTTGAGGGCATTCAGCAGAGAGGGTATGGTCACCAGCGAATCGTATCCATCAAGGTTGCCAATGAGCGTAGCCCGACCTACCTGATAGAACAGGTACTGGTCGGCGAGGGTGGGGTTGCGGATGGCGGAACTGAAGGATAGCCTCACCGTGTGCAAGTCGTTGGGTGAGTAGATACCGGAAAGGGCAGGAGAGAAGAGGAAAGGGAAGTTGATGTTCTTATCCATCCTGAGCGTACCGTTCAGTTTCAGACGGTCGTCCAGTAGTTTTCTTTCCACACCACCTACGAGTCCGAACTCGCTTACTTTGATGCGACGACTGCTGGTGTCACTAAAAATGGTACCTCTTGAATCCGGCCGATATTCACGATAACTCCATCCTGTCGTGAAATGGAACTCGCCCGCATCGAATTGGTGTTCGCCTTGAAGATGGTACAAGGCCGAGCGGTCGTAGAACTTAGAACCACCTTGGGCAAAAGTTTCACGGGAAGTGATGCCGGCGAATGCGGTGTCGAATGCGTTGGTACCCGGTTCGAGGAAGGCGTTGTTGTCCTTGATGGGGTTTCCTTCGCTGTTGGCGTAGGCTATCGCCCCCCCGTGATAAAGCAGAAGGGAATCGTAGTAATTGTTCAGCAGGAAAGGGTTGATCGATGCCAGATAGGCCTGGTAATCGCTGAATTGACCCGGTTGTGGATAGCCGGGAAAATTTCGCATCTTGTTGAAGTAACCGTTCTGGTTGAAATAACGGATGTAATCATCCACCCAGTCGGCATCGCTTTTTACAGCCCGTTGCAGGAGCAAGGCCGTGAAAAAGGCATCGTAAGAATTCCCCGCATCTTCCTGGGTCATGTACCCCCTTACGAAGAACTTCCCGGGTCTATTGACTTCGAGTTTGTGCTGGAAGAAACGGATGTCTTTCAGGCTATAACGGTTGTCACCTTGATATACTGTTGTTCCGTAGCCGAAGTTACTGCCGGCGATCAGTTCAGTGTTGTCGTCGAGCATGTAATGCGCTGCCGCGTTCAATTTCAGGTTGCGGGTGTTGTAATCGACAAGGTCCCTTTCGGCATAGCCGGTCCTGTACAGGATGCCGATCCCGGGGCGCAGTGACGGAACCTGGCTGAAATCTCCGCCGGTGTAATACTCATCACCATAGACGTTGACCGCATCGTATCCGCCCGGGTTGGTTTCCGGGCTGGGCGACTGGGGAGTGGCGGTCCTGTTGTCGGCCTCCCAGTCATACGCTTTGAAGAAAAACGCGTTGAATTTCAATCCAAGTCGGTCTTTTTTTTCTTTGTCTTTTAGTGCTACCGCGTAACGGAATGCCGTTTCCATCAGGTCTCTCGAACCTGTTTTCACACTGATCTCCAGTCCGGGTTTCACAAACGGACTGCGGGTGGTCATGCTGATCACACCGTTGAAGGCGTTCGGTCCGTAATAGGCGGAGCTGGCACCGGCCACGAGGTCCACTTTGAGGACGTCAAGCTCCGATGCCCCGAGGAAGTTGCCGAGCGAGAAATTCAGTCCGGGCGATTGGTTGTCCACCCCGTCGATCAGCTGCAATGACCTCACCGGTGAGGTGCTGTTGAATCCCCGGGTGTTCACCACTTTGAATCCCAGACTTGCGGAGGTGACGTCTACACCTTTCAAAGCCCCCAGCCCTTCGTAGAAGTTCGCGGCAGGAGTCTGTCGTATGGCCAGGATGTCCATTGCTTCAACGGTCAGCGGTGACTCGCGTTGCTTTTCGGTGAGTCTTGATTCTACCACGCTTACTTCCTTGAGGTTCTTTTGAGCGCTCCTTAACAGAACCCGGACAGGCTCGGAAGATGTTCGCACGGTGGTTTCCGCTGTTTCAAAACCGATATAGCTCACCACCAAAGTGCAGGGTAATGAAGGCGCCTCCAGAGAGAATCGACCATCCAGGTCGGTGGTGGTGGCGACCTGCGTGCCCTTTATTAACACGGTGGCACCGAGCAACGACTCTCTGCTGATCTGGTCAACGACGGTACCGGTCAGGGTCTGTGCTTGTAGCAGCGTGGTTGGAATGGTCAAAAGAAAAAAACACGTGCAAATCCGAAAGAGGGTGTTCAGCGGAAACGGCATATTGCTCAAAAATAACGAATGCTGTTTGTTTCAGCCTGATTTTGTCCGGCTTCTGTCCACAAGTCCGGATCAGGTTTATCCCGGCCGATTTTGCAATTTTGCACAGTGATGCGATTCTTACTTATTCTTCTTGCCCTATTACCATCATTTTCGGCCTTGGCTCAGACCGGAGGATCTTATCAGGTTTTCAAGGGCGATACGATCAACCGAACCGATTCCCGTGGTTTAAAACAGGGTCTTTGGCGTAAGTATTACCGCACCGATACACTGTGTTCAGAGACGCTTTTTAAAAACAATAAGCCCTACGGCGTTTCAAGAACCTGGAACGAAAACGGAAAGCTGAAGGCCGAAGTGGTTTTTGAAACGAAGGATCCGCGCAGAGCGTCGGGAGTATCCTTCTACGAGAATGGAAAAGTCATGGCTCGAGGAAGGTATTTCGATCAGAAGAAAGACAGCGTTTGGATTTATTACGGTGAGAACGATTCCATCAAGGCCATCGAGTGGTATGTGAAAGGGTTGGCCGAAGGAGAATGGTCCGTGTTTTACGAAGACGGTCGTCTGGCAGAAATCAAAACATATGTAAAGGGTAAGCGTGAGGGACTCTACCGGCAGTTCAACCTTAACGGCAATTTGATTTTTGAAATGCAATACAAGGCCGATGTGGAAGATGGTCCTGTTAGGATTTTTTACGGCGATGGAAGCAAGCGGGAAGAAGGGATGTACCGGAAAGGTCTGAAAGAAGGTGCCT
>JBJOER010000125.1:0-11005 GCA_046049215.1 Bacteroidota bacterium
TATGAACGGAGTTTCAAGTCTGATCAATTAGCCGATATGACATTTTACGAGCAATCGACCTTTCGGGTTCCACCGATAAATCAAATGGCACCGACTCATTCAGTCGTCTCCTTAAAGATAGGCAGGTTTTAGATTGAAAATCTGGTAGCTCTATTGGCAGCGTGCCGCAGCCAATTCGCCGATCAGTTCCGGATGTACTTCAAAGTGGTTGCCTACCACCACGACATCGGCACCGGAATGAAAAATAGCCGTTGCTTGGTCCGCAGTGCGAACTCCTCCACCTACGATCAGCGGAATGCGAATCTCCCGGCGAATGGCTTTGATCATGTCGGTCGGTACGGGATGCAATGCCCCGGAACCGGCTTCGGCAAATATGAGTTTCAGCCCAAGTTGTTCTCCCGCCAGCGCAGTGTATGCAGCGATTTCCGGCTTATCGGTAGGAATTGGCGTCGTATCACTGACATATTGCACGGTAGTCATTTTTCCTCCGTCCACCAATATGTAACCTGTTGGAATGATTTCCAATTCAGAGGCCTTGAGCCTGGGTGCAGCCTGTACATGCTGCCCAATCAGCATTTCGGGATTGCGTCCGGAGATCAGCGACAACAATAAGATGGCATCGGCATGTGGGTCGATTTGCTGGTGGTTTCCAGGGAAAATGACAACAGGGATCTTGCTTCTGTTTTTAAGCACGCGAATAGTGTGGCTGATGGATCCGCGTGTGATCAAACTGCCTCCGACGAAGAAATAATCAATTTTGGCCGCCTCGGCATTCCTGCAAAGGGTTTCCAGATGCCTCTCGCTCACTTTGTCAGGATCGACAAGTACGGCCAGCATTTTTCTGCCGGAAGCAGAAGTTTCGATCAGTTGCTGATAAATCATCCGTTCACCCCTTCATGCAATAGTATGAACCAAAATCAGATTGTCCAAACGGCTCCAGCGGTAATGGATCCTGACAGGGGGGTCTTGAAGCAAATCCATCGCAATCCCCCGGTTTGAGTATTCTCCCTGGCTGTTGACTAACCCTACACGCAGATGATCCCGGAATGCCACGCCTTTTCTTCCCAATTGCTTGAACATGCATTCTTTGATACACCAGATCAGCGTAGTGTCCTGTACGATATCATCGGTTCGGATCTGTTCGTTTTCGACTGGATGGACGAACCGGTCGGCGATTTTCAGGATGCGCTCGGATGGTTGCTCAATATCGATACCGCAGGGCCTTGTAGGATGGTAAAGTGCAGCTACGAATTCGGAGGTGTGGGTGATGGAAATGAACCCCGGTTTATTAACCGGCCAGGGACGACCATCAGGGTCTTTGCGAACTTCTATCGGATCCTCCGGGTCAAGTTCATGAAGTAAAGCCCGGGTGCTGAGTTTTTGCCGCAGTCGCAACGGGTGGTTGTTCCCGTCGTTCGCCAGCCATGAATTTTTGGAGAATTGAAAACCTTTCAATTCCTCGGTTGTTTCATTCATGCGCCACAGCACCAGAGTACCGCCTTCCTCCGTTAGCGTCTTCGAAATCAGGGGCATCAGGCGTCGGTTCTTGAGTTGTTTCGCAAAGTCGTAAATCTTAACTTCGCATCAAAATTCAGAAAATAATGAAAACCCAAACAGAGCAGTATCTGAAGTACAAAGTGAAAGACATGTCCCTGGCCGAGTGGGGGCGCAAGGAAATACGTCTTGCCGAGGCCGAAATGCCCGGTCTGATGGCTCTCCGCGACGAGTACGGTTCAAAGAAGCCCCTGAAGGGTGCCCGTATCGCAGGTTGTCTTCACATGACCATTCAGACTGCGGTCCTGATCGAAACCCTTGTAGAATTGGGTGCTGAGGTGACCTGGTCCTCCTGCAATATCTTTTCTACCCAGGACCATGCCGCTGCTGCCATTGCGGCCGCGGGAATCTCAGTTTATGCCTGGAAAGGGATGAACAACGAGGAGTTCGACTGGTGCATCGAGCAGACGCTTTTCTTCGGTGAAGACCGCAAACCCCTGAACATGATACTCGACGATGGTGGTGACCTGACCAACATGGTTTTGGATAAATATCCCGAGCTGATTTCCGGTATCAAGGGTATTTCCGAGGAGACAACCACCGGTGTTCTACGTCTTTACGAAAGGGTTAAAAATGGAACCCTTCCGATGCCTGCCATCAATATCAATGACTCGGTCACCAAGTCCAAATTCGACAATAAATACGGATGCCGTGAGTCTTTGGTCGATGCCTTGCGTCGCGCCACTGACCTGATGCTGGCCGGAAAGGTGGCCGTCGTAGCCGGTTTTGGCGATGTAGGCAAAGGCTCTGCCGAATCGCTGAAAGACGCCAAGGTCCGTACAATGGTGACCGAAATCGATCCCATTTGTGCACTGCAGGCTGCCATGGAAGGATATGAAGTGAAAAAGATGGCCAATGCCGTGAAAGAGGCGGACATCATTGTCACTGCCACGGGTAACTACAACATCATTACCGAAGAGCATTTCCGGGCCATGAAGCACAATGCAGTGGTCTGCAACATCGGTCACTTCGATAACGAAATTGACATGGCCTGGTTGAATACCCACTACGGTCACACCAAGGAAACGATCAAGCCACAAGTCGACAAATACACCATTGACGGAAAAGATGTTATCATTCTGGCTGAAGGCCGCCTGGTAAACCTGGGCTGTGCGATGGGTCACCCCAGTTTCGTAATGTCCAATTCTTTCACGAACCAGACTTTGGCCCAACTTGAGCTCTGGACCAATTCCGGTGCTTATGAAAACCGCGTTTATACACTACCCAAGCACCTGGACGAGAAGGTGGCTCGCCTTCATCTTGCAAAAATTGGAGTGGAAATCGACACCCTTTCTTCAAGTCAGGCCGAATACATCGGTGTACAGGTCAATGGTCCTTACAAAAACGACCAGTACCGTTACTGATAATCAACGTCTTCCGCTTCGGCGAAATGCAAAAGGGCTCCGGGAAGGAGCCCTTTTTTTGCCTCAAGTCAGTTGAAAATATGAAGGATGTTGTTGGATAACAGCTCGGTACGGTACCGGAGGAGAGGACGGCTTGCAGGTCCGGTGCTGACGGAACCATCTATCAAACTGAACTTACTGCCACAAAGGGAATCGACTCCGAAAATGTCGAATTCAATCCCTTCAACGATTGAATTGGAGGAATTGGGGTCATAGCTGCATGTCCTTTCAAGCGCCGTGAACTCGTTGGGACCTGACCGGATGATGATGATTCCTTTGTTGCCGGCGTAATTGTAATATACCCAATTGTTCACGGCATTCAGGTTCAGGTACTCCGGCAGATTGAGGTTGAGGTACTCGTCTACCGCCACATTGGGCACGTCGCTGGTGTTTTTTCGGCAGGATTGTACCGGTAGGGTTGCGACCAGGAGGCCTAAAAAAATCATTAATCGTTGCTTGGTTAAGGAATTGTATGCCATCTTATTTGCAATTTTAAAGCATTAAATTGTATATTTGACTCAAATAAACAGGACCATGAGAAAATCTGCCCATTTCTTTTTGATTTGCCTGATTGCATTTCTGATCCCCGTTTCTTCCATTGCCTGGTCTTCCTCTGAGGAAGTAAAGGGTAAGAGAGGCGGAGTCATTGTCGGTGGCCAACAGGACTTGTTCTTCGAGATTGTTGACGATGGAGCAAAGGTTTCATTTTATCCATGCGATAAAGACGGTAATATGCTTACTGTCGTGCCTACCCATGCAGAAATCACTATTGTATACATTGCTACAGCCGAGCAGTATCATCAGCGAAATGTTGCCTTGACAGAAGGTTCATTTACAGTGACCCCTCCACGCGATATGAAGATTTACATGTACGCCATCAACTGCCCGTACAAAGATGAGACCGTTGGTGTGAAATACCGCGCTGACCTTGGTGGAGAACGCCCTCGTTGATATTCAAACAATCTCAATCAATAAGGCTCCCGATCACGGAGCCTTTTTTAATGCCATCTGATCAACCTGTCCAATGAAATTCCGGTTCGTTTTTATCTTGCTTCTGGCTTTAGTCGGCCTGGATACAGTTGCCCAATCAGACGGCAGTGCCGGCAGGAAACAAAAACAAGCGGCCAAAGCCAAAAAGGAGCAGGTAAGGAAGCAGGAAAAAGCGGAAAAGAAGGGTAGGAAAAGGCATTTTAAAATCCAGTCAAAAGATGTGCAGAAGCGGTGGAAGAAAAACAACCGCCGATACAAGCACGTCGATGCTTACGACCGGAGGCCGAATTTATGGCAGAGGATCTTCCCTCGGAAGCGACCTGAAAACAAATGATTCTGCCAACCGGAAGTTTGTTGTTGAACAACTTGATCCGGGCTCTGCCGATTTGATCAGCCCTCAGCGAAAGCCCGCATGTCGACCGGAACAACGGTTGTCACGCCCTGCTCAGCCATGGTGATACCGTACATGATATCGGTGGCAGCCATGGTGCGCTTGTTGTGGGTGATGATGATGAATTGCGATTCGTTGCTGAAGTGCTTGATGATGTTGTTGAACTTGTCGATGTTGTTGTCGTCGAGCGGTGCATCAACCTCATCGAATATGCAAAAGGGCGCGGGTTTGAGCAGATAGATTCCGAAGAGCAATGCGGTAGCTGTGAGGGTTTTTTCTCCTCCTGACAGCTGATGGATGCTGAGCGGCTTTTTACCCTTTGGTTGTGCGATGATATGGATATCACATTCCAGCGGATCATTCGGATCGGCCAGGATCAGGTCGCAATTGTCGTCGTCGGTAAACAGGGATCGGAATACACGGATGAAATTCGCCCTGACCTGGGTGAAGGCTTCCAGGAAAACTGTACGCGCTGTCTCGTCGATTTCGCTGATGGTCTTCAGAAGCGATTCTTTGGCATTCTGAAGATCTGTCTTTTCGGCTATGATGAAATCATAGCGTTCCTTGATTTCCTTGTATTGTTCAAGGGCCATGGGGTTGATCGGACCGAAATCGGCCAGGCGTTTCCTAAGTTGTTCGGCCTTTGGCCTTGACTCTTCCTCGTTGAAATCGGGGTCGGGTTCCATTCCGCTCAGGTCCTGGATGTCGATGTTGAACTCGATATTCAGGCGCTCCTTTAGTGAGTGCATCTGCAATTTCAGCTCGTTCAGCTCGTCATGAACCTGTTGCAACTGCGTATCTGAAGATTCCTTTTGCTTGCGCAGTTCGGAAAGTGCTTTCTCTTGGGTTTCAATGACCAGCTTGGCCGAATTGTATTCTTCTTCGGTCTCCTGGAAGGCTGTCTGGAACGAAGCCTTTTCTTCGAGCATGAGCTTGAATTGCTCTCCTTTGCCTTCATGCCCTCCGAGCAAAGCCGCCGACTGTTCGGTGATCGTTTCGATCTCAGTGGCGTATTGTTTCAAGTTCCGCTCGATGGTTTGCGATTGGGTCTGCTTGAAACCGATCTCACGAACGATATTCTGGATACGATTCTGTTGTTGTAGGAGGCCGATGTTCTGTTGGTTGAAGGCCTGTGATTTTTCCGATGATTCTTGCTGCAGCTTCGTGCTTTCCTCCTGCGCGGTGTTCAATTGCTGGATCTGGCTTTCGAGTCGCTCACGAAGGATGGCCGGCGAAAGTTCCGGGTTTTTCCGCTCTTCATCGATCAGAAGCTCAAGCGTCTTGGCCTCTTCGTGAAGCCTGGCGCCACGTTCTTTCAGCTGGTCGAGATTGCTTTGGTAGAAATCGCGGTTGCTTCGAAGTGAATGGAGTTGTGAATTGAGCTGCATGAATGCAGTTTCTTGCTTCGACAGTTCGCTCTGAGTTTCAGATTGTCCCTGCTTGAATTTAGCCAGTTCGGCCTCTGAAAGCCGTACCTGTTCGCGAAGAGACTCAATACCTGTTTCAAGCTCCTTGATTTCATCCGCCATCTTTTCAAGGTTCCGGAATTTACCCGTTCGCTTTCCGTCGAACATGCCAACAGATCCGCCACTCAGGGAATATTTTTGTCTCAGAAAATGTCCTCCTTGAGAAATAATCACCGTTGTTTGGTCGGGAGGGGAGGGGAAGTCCTGCAGGGAGCGGTCCTTATCTAGGATTTGCACGTGACCCAGCAGGAACTGGAAAAGCTTGTCGTATTTGCTGTTTTTTTCAACTACGGAAAGCGCGGTTACACAACCTTCCATAGCGCTGGATCCGTTCGCCTGGAACGGCTGGAGTGCCTCGAGGACGAAGAAATTGGCCCTGCCTTTCGAAGTATCATTCAACGTGCCGACAGCAGCCCAGGCGTCCTCGAAATTCTCTACTACGAAGTGGTTCAGGTATGGCTCCAGGAAGTTTTCTACAGCCACCTTGTAGGCATCATCACACACGATGACTTCGCTGAGTAGAGGAGCCTGCCGGAAACGGTCATGGTTCTTTTTCAAGTAACGGATCGATTCCGGATATCCCTCCATCTGTTCAAGGAGGTTCTTCGTCAGCTGATATTCGTTGTGGCGTGCGTCAAGTTTCCTTGATTCCGTCTGTAGGACCTGGTTCAGTTCCTTCAGTCGTGATTCAGCCAATTTGACTTCTTCATCGAGATGCAGACGATGCTGCTTCAGGCGCTTCAGTTCGCCGTCGGCCGACTCCTGTCGAGGCATAAGCTCAGAAGTTTCAGCATCCAGTTGACCAATCCTTTGCGTCTGTTCCTCCTGCTGGGATTCATAACGCTTGAGTTCCTCCGTTATGGATTGCAGGCGAGTGTCCTTTACGGCCTGTTTGGTCTCCAGGTCGTTGATCATACTGCGCAACTGGTAGATCTGCTGATTGAGTTCACGCAAGCCTGTCTGCGAAGCTTCGTAGGCGGATTTACTTTTTTCAGCTTCCGCCTTGAGTGTATTCAGATTTTCCTCTAGAGATTGTAAAACTGATTCTTCCTTCTCTTTGTCCCCTGAAAGCTGTTCCAATCCGGTAGCGATTTCACGTCCGGTCGTTTCATCCGCCTGCTGCTGTTGCTGCAGCTGCTTCTGCTTGTCGAGCAGAAAATTCAGCCGCTCGTTACGGCTTCTCTCCTCGTTCTCAAAAACAGTGATCTCCAGGGTCTTTTCGTTCAGGGCTTTTTGTACGGCCTGGTAGTGCTTCTCTTTGTCCTGGATTTCCGATTTGAGGATGGAAAGTCTCACCTCCAGTTGTTCAAGTTGCTCCTGCATGCCCGATTTGGAGGAATGCTGCTCCTGTTCCCTTGCTTGAAGGAGCTGGAGGGCCTCGCTGTGATGTCGAATGCTGAACAAAGCCAGCTGGGTGCTCAGAGTCTTGTATTCTTCCCGAAGACGATAATAACGGTCGGTTTTTTTGGCCTGGCTTTCCAGTTGCTTCAGGCTCTTCTCGATTTCAAAAAGCAGATCGTTGACGCGATTCAGGTCAGCATCTGTTTCTTCCAGCTTTTGAAAGGTCTGCCTCTTGCGAATCTTGTATTTTGAAATCCCGGCGGCTTCTTCCAGCAGACCTTTGATCGTATTGTTCCTGTCTTTCAAAATATCATCGACCATGTTGAGCTCGATGATGGCATACGAGTCAGGTCCGATACCGGTATCCAGGAAGAGATCGTTGATGTCTTTTAAACGGCAGGTCACGCCGTTCAACAGGTATTCGGATTCCCCCGAACGGTAGAGACGGCGCGTGATGGTGACGGTTGAGTACTCGGTGGGGAGGATCCCTTTGTTATTTTCAAAAGAAAGACTGACTTCGGCAAGATTGGCCGGTTTACGAAGTTTCGTGCCGTTGAAGATGATGTTCTCCATCTTTTCACTTCGAAGCAAACGGGTTTTCTGTTCGCCCAACACCCAACGCATGGCATCCACCACATTGGATTTTCCGGAACCGTTGGGTCCGACAATGGCGGTGACACCTTCGTCGAAATGGATGGTGACCTTGTCGCCAAAACTTTTGAATCCTTTTATTTCAAGCGATTTTAAACGCATAACTTTCAGATGACTTTCGGAGAAAACAAAACCCGCAAACGGTTGGCTTGCGAGCCCGCTCCTGATGGAAGATGACGGATTTTAACTTTCTTTGAGCAGAGTTGCTGTTGAGCCGTGTTTTTGTTAAAGGACTAAAACAAGGTTATCAACAGGCAAATGTAGAAAAACGCGGAGGCATCCGCATAGGTGTATTGGATTTTTAAGTAACGGATAATCATGGAGTTTAAAACTATCGTGTACATTATCATTGGGGTGTTCTGGCTGCTCTCTCGTTTTTTTCAAAAGGTTAAGCTGGAGCGGGAAAGTGGACAATCCGAGCCGCTACCAGAGCGCAATGTATCGCCCGAACGCAGTATGCCCCCAATGCAGCCTAAGAAACGCGGTTCGCAGTCGGACAAAAAGAAAGCGCCCTCCGGGCGTGAGTCTTTGCCAGCTGACATCAGTTTGGAAAATCCGGCAGTTCATTTCAATTCACCATTGGTTCAAAGGCCCACGCTCCCACCATCCGGGTCGGGTGAGAATGCAGTAATCGGTAGCGATGCCGAACGGATTTCAGATGAAATTAGAAACGGGCAATTCGATTGGAGTAGAGCCGTGATTATCAGTGAGTTGATTAACAGAAAAAGTGGATTTTGATCCAACTTTTGTTAATAACTCGCATCTTCTGTTTTGTCGTTTTTGAAATTGAAATCATTTGTTTCTATTTTTATCGCCGCTCGAATTAACCTAACATTAACCCATTCAGTTTTCCCAACCCAGACCAAATACAGATCTATGATAAGGCATGTCTACTCAACACTGTTGATTGTACTACTGGCGGCAACCGGTGTCTTCGCGCAAACGGGTGCTATCCGAGGTAAGATTCTGGACAAGACGACGAAGGAACCACTTCCTTTCGCCTCTGTTGTCGCTGAATTGAACGGAACCCAGGTGGGCGGTTCTCAATCGGATTTCGATGGAGAATACACCATCAAACCGCTTCAACCCGGAAGCTATACCCTGAAGGTGTCCTATGTGGGATACACTGATCTGGTAATTACAGGTATCGTCGTTGCTAACGACAAGATTACTTTCTCCGATCTCAATCTTGGCAAGAAAGCAATCGAAACCAAGGAAGTGGAAGTCATCGCCTACAAGGTGCCTCTGATTGACAAGGGTAATACTACCGTAGGTGCCACCCTGACCCGGGAAGAAATTCAAGCTGCTCCTACCCGAGACGTCCGTTCAGTAGCCTCTCAGGCCGCCGGTGTGTTTCAGAAGGATGATGGCGATGCGTTGAACGTTCGCGGTTCAAGGGACAACGCCACCGATTTCTATGTAGACGGTATCCGTATCCGTGGAAGTTCGACTCTGCCCCAGGCAGGCGTGGAACAAGTAACGACTATCGTGGGTGGTACTCCCGCCCAATACGGTGATGTGACCGGTGGTGTGATCAGCATCACAACCCGTGGTCCCTCCAAGGAATTTGCAGGAGGTATTGAGGTCGTCACATCTGAAGTGTTGGATGCGTATGGGTACAACCTGGTTTCAGGAAACCTTTCAGGTCCCATCCTTAAAAAGAAACTGGAAAACGGAGCAAGCCGCCCCATGTTGGGATTCTTCATCAGCGGTGAATTCCAGAGTGACCGCGATCCCGATCCTTCGGCCATCGGCATGTACAAATTGAAAGACCAGTACTACGATCAGCTATCGGTAAATCCAATCCAGCCATTTCAGACTGCCAACGGTTTCGGTTTCGAAAACACGGCATCAGGCTATACAATGGATAACTTTGAAAAGGTGAAGAACAAGAACAATGTAGACCAAAGCGCTATTCGTTTCACTGCCAAACTCGACTTCCAGCCTCTCGACAACACCAATTTCACTCTTGGAGGTACTTTCAATCGCAACGATCGCACATCCTTCTTTATCAACCGAACGATGTACAATTCAGAGGAGAATCCTCAAATCATCGATACCGATTTCAGGGTATTCGGTCGTGTGACTCAACGCATCGGTTCAACTTTCAAGTCCGGTGAGGGAGAAGAATCATCTGCTTTCCGGAACGTGTTCTTCACCTTCCAGGCTGAATTCAACCGTACGCTTTCGCGCAACCAGGATCCGATTCACAAAGACAATTACTGGAATTACGGGTGGTTGGGTCGTTTCCCGAATAATCGCCAAAAAGTTTTCGTTCCGGCGTTTCTCGACAACGGAACCATCTATCAAGTTCCGACTTACCGGGATAATTTCTCCTACGAGCCGGGTGGAGCCAATCCCCTCAGTGAGGCATACACAATCACCGCATACGACTTCTATCAGAACGCCACGGGTCTCAGCACTTTTAACAACATCAACGTTATCCGCGGTCCGGGAGGTTTGCGTAACGGTGATGGAACGCAGAGCGTAATGGCGATATGGGAATCAATCGGCAACGGCCGTAATACATTCCAGAACCTGCAGGCGGATCAATACCGCTTTACCTTGAGCGGTAACGCCGATATTAAGAAGCATGCCATTCAGGTCGGTTTTGAATTTGAGCAGCGTGTGGATCGTTCCTACGGCTTGGCTCCCCGCAGTCTTTGGGGCCTGGGCCGTTTGTTCGCCAACGACCTCAACAAGCTTTTGCTCATCGACGAAAGCAACTTGTTGTCCATGGATTACATCGATACGAACTTGGTGAACCTCAACTATGCAACAGGTTACAATCCTACATTCGATGCAGACGGCAATCAGATTTTCGGGTTTTATGAGAACCTGCGTCGCTCCCTCGGAGTTGGATTCAATGAATATGTCGATTTCGAAGCCCTCGATCCCAGCCAGCTGGATGTTTCCATGTTCACTCCGGATGAGTTGATCGTGAATGGATTGGTCGGATACTACGGATACGATTATACCGGTCAGATCTCTAATAACAAGGCTACTTTCAAGGATTTCTTCACCAAAAAAGAGAACGGATTATACACGCGTGAAATCGATGCTTTCCGTCCTACATACATGGCTGCTTATATCCAGGATAACTTCGCCATCGATAACCTCAACTTCAATATCGGTCTGCGTGTAGATCGTTTTGATGCCAACCAAAAGCAACTTCGTGACCGCTACATCCTTCTGGATAGCTACAAAGT
>JBJOER010000126.1:0-6869 GCA_046049215.1 Bacteroidota bacterium
GCGTCCGATAGCTATCGGACCTCTGCGGTTAAATAACGAAAGCTATAGTAGAGTTGGATTTAATATCAAAGAACAGAATCGACTTGATCATCAGATCGGCTCATCATCAAATCACTTTTTCCCGCTCAACATCTCCAGTTCCCGATCCACGATCTTCTCCATGTTGTCCTCGTCGATCTTTTTCGCAATGATCTTCTTGTCCCTATCGAGGATGAAGATCTGCGGTGTGGTCTTGATGTCGAAATCCTCCCGGAAATTGTTCTGCAACTTCGGGTCGCACACGTTGATCCAATCGAGTGTGTTGTCCTGGATGAACTTCTTCCATTTGTCCATCTCCACTTCGGTACAAACTGCAAAGACCTGCACGCCTTTGCTTTTTACCCTGTTGTAATAGGCCCAAACCTTGGGAGTGGCTTTCTTGCAGTGTCCGCAATCCGGATCCCAGAAATAAAGGATGGTGATGGGGGAATTGATGCTGTGGAGTGCCTGGAATGTACCGGTAGAATCCTGAAGGATCAGGTTCTTGGCTTTCTTCCCGATCAGGATGGGGCCGAGGATACGTGCACGGTCACGGATCTTGTATAACGTGGCATCATCGACCCAATAGGCTTTTTCCTTCGTGTAATAGTTGTTCACCATGTGCACGAAAACGGCATCGAGTCCCATGATGTTGGCGGTTTCGTAGTAGTTGGTGAGGAACCACACCATGTACTTGAATGTCTCCTGGTTTCCCTCTGCTCTTTTGACAAGCATGTCGCAGGCTCCGTAGAGTGAATCGGGAATTTGGATGAGCATGTTCTTGACATAGAAATTGAGCTTGCTGTGGTAAACCGGAGTCCTCAGCAGGCGCTCATCGGCAAGGTCGAACTGGTCAAAGAAGTGATCTCTGACGTAGTAATAGAGGAATGCTGAATCGGGAGATCCGTCTGGCTTCTTCGGTAGCTCGGGCGCTTGTGGCTCGTCGGAGGCCATGAAGATGGCAGCCAGCAACGTGCCGGGGTGATCGGCACTGAATTTTTTCTTGTAGTCGGCCACGCGGGTATCGATGACTTTGATCTGGGCATCGACTGCATCGGTCTTCTCATTTTTTTCGGCCAGCGACCTGCGCTGTGCACGCAACGGTTCCACCTGCTTGCTCTGTTCCTGGATGAAGCGTAGATACTCGTAGAAGAGACGATTGTCCTCTGAATTTTTGATTCGCATGGTAGGCACCACATTGTCCAGCTGGCATTCCATACTGAATTGCTGTTCCTTGTCGATCAGTAATTCAAAATAGGTCTTGTTGGGGAAGACAAACAGATAGATCCCACCCGGTAAAGCCGTATCGCCTTTGAAGACGACCTGTCCCTGGGCATCGCAATACGCTGAATCTTTCAGGTATTGTTTGTCACCATAGTAATTGGCAAGGTGCACCAGTGAGTCACGCAGCCCTTCGATTTTGATTCGAATCTCATATCCGGAGGGAGCAGCCTTAGCTGAATCGATTCGGCACAGAAAGGCGGTAGTCAGGATCAGAAGTAAGGTCAGGAATTTTTTCGTCAGATTCATGGGGTTACCGGTTACTGGGTTGGACGTTTAACAGTACAAATATGCATCGTTTGTGCCCAATAGAACGATAGGATCGGGTACCATCGTTACACGGTCAGCTGTGAATTCATTTGCGTTTCATTTGTCTGTTCGGCTGGCTTGGGGTTGGTCTTTCACGAGGGCCTTCCCTTTGTCCTTCCGCTGAAATGATTTCGAGCTGAAATGGTCCGGGGCGACCGGAAAACGATCCTTGCCGAGGCGAATAGTGACACCTGCCTTGCAAACCGTACCGGCATGGATGTACTGTCCGCGGATCGGAAAATCGATTCCGGTGAAAAACTGGATCTCCCGCATGGGTTGGTATTGCAATTCAGCCCCTGTCGATATCAGGGCGGCATCCTGGTGGAAAAGTCCGCTCTGATAGAGTTTTTGTGGCGAGTTACCGTTCTCGAAGTTGTAATACCCCCTGAGGTTCCAGTCGATACGTATTGACGGCACCAAAACCATGTTCAGGTTGAGTCCGGCATGGAACTCATCCCCATTCCCATTGTTCCGGTTGTTGAAGGCCATGTAGGTACGACCGAACCAGTGCATCCGGTGGTGCTGAACATCGAAACGGATCCGTGTATTGAAATCGGCGAATCCGGTATTGAGGAAGGGGGAAGGCGCCCTGTAGGCTGTGCCCAAACTTTGCATCAGGCTGAAACCTGCTGAGGTGTTCTTGCTCTCAAGAAACCCATACCGTATACCGCATTCGATATCACCGGGCTTCCGCACACGGATCATATCGCGAACGCCTATCTGTTGTTCTACCCAACCGCCGACGTAATCGGGTTCGCCCTTCACGCCGTTTACAATAAGCACGGGTGCCTGGATCAGCAAGGTCCACCGGCGGTGTAGTCCGGTTTCCGATTGTAAATTGATTCCGGAGTGAGAGGTTTGCTGCACGGGTCGGAGTTCGCCATCCATGTCGAAAACACTGCGGTACTGCGTGTAGAACACTTCGCTGCGAAGGATGGATGAACCGGGAGCAGGTGCAAGCGTCGGCTGTGCCTGAATAGTTTGAAGGAGTCCGTTAACAGCAATTGTCAACAGGAGGGCGGTTATTGGGCGGTGTTTACTTTTTGATGCCATATCGAAACCCGTGTACGTGAAAACATAAGTTCGGGTTAACTTCAAATGGAATACAAGCTACTTTTGCCTGAAGCTTACATGGAAAAACTCGACCTCGATCATCTGCGCACTCACGGACTGGATTATGCTACCTATTGTACCCTCATCGACCGTCTGTTAGAGGAAGGAAAAACCACGGGAGGTCAGAAAGATTCCGATTTAGTCAGTTACGCCCGGTTGAACCGACAAAGGATGCGGCGCATTGAAAAGACGGAAGGATTAAGACCCGATTTGATCGTGCTTTTGCACGCTTTGAAAACCAATCCCAGGGGACTTCTGGTTTTCACCGAGGGATGGTGTGGCGATGCTGCTCAGATCGTGCCCTGGATCAACAAAATGCAGGAGGCGGCAGGCGAGGGGCTGCAGGTGACTTACCTGCTGCGTGATGCTCACCTGGAATGGATGGATCACTTTCTCACTAACGGTACGCGTTCCATTCCGAAAGCCGTCCTGTACGACCTGAACGATGGAACTGTCCTAAGAACCTGGGGACCTCGGCCTGCATCCATAGCTGCCAGACTCGCCGAGTTGAAGAAAGACACTACACTCACCAAGGAGATCATCTCCGAAAACCTCCACACCTGGTACAACAAAGACAAAGGACAAGCCATCCAGGATGATTTTGTGACGTTTATAGGGGGTTAGACAACCCACAACGGACAACGGACAACGGACAACCGACAACGGACAACCGCTACAACCGTTTCAACCGTACATAATCTATAAAAACCAACAATTTCACCGTCACCGTATAGGCATGTGGGATCCGCATGATCCTGTCAAAATTCCCGGTGTAATCGTAGCGAGGCAAGGGAGTTTCATCCGTCACGGCATTTTTGTACACGAGGTTGAGTACGCTTCCGGGAGAGAATCGCCACTCATAAATGCAATCGACCGTGAAGATGTTGAAGTTGAAATCGCTGCTACCGGTATAATTCACAGCGGGTAGCAATTCCCCGTCCGTATCCAGATTGAAGTATTCGGCATACCGACCCGTTAGCCAATAATGGCGGGCGATGACGGTGAGGTTCATGTTTTCGTTGAATGAAAGGGTGCCCCGGAAATCCACCTCCCAGGTATCGAGTCGTCTGCCCCCGAGTACAGGGATACCGAAGGAGTCGTTGGTGGCAAAACCGATGTTGAATTTCTCACGGTTGTACTTGCATCCCGTGGTAAAAAAGACACGGTCACTGGGTCGGATGCGAAAGCTCAGGTCGAGTCCGATTCCCGGTGCCGATGGTCGGTCGATGTAATCGCTGAAGCTGATGGAGTAGTCCACAGCAAGCGGTTTGCGGTAGTCGGTACTGAAGCCGGTGTAAGCGTACCAGGTGCGGAAACCCCTGTAAACCATTCCGGGTTGACGTGCTTCGAAGAAGTCGTAAGGTCTGACCATGTTCAGACCTGCACCGCTGAAGATGGCGTTCCAGCTCATCAGGTTGATGAAGGAGTTGAATGAAAGTTCGTTGTAGCCGACTTTACCGGTGTTGAAATCTTCAGCGACGAAAAGATTCAGGCTATTTTCCGATTCTCGGATGAATTTCCAGGGCCTGAATCGGTAAGCGGAGATCCTTGCTTCGGTGTTGTTCTGACCGGGAACACGGTAAAAACCCATGTCGGTGGCATCGTATTCAGGCGCGGTTACATTTCGAAATAGTGCTCCCTGTAGCCAACCTCCTGCTTTTTCGAAACCGACCGAGTAGCGGTAATTCCCGGAATTGGTTGGTGCACCCGGACCATGACGAAGAATGACCGATCCCTCCCCCTTGAAGCTGAGGGTGTTTTTTCTGTTGCTTAAAGTCAGTCCTGCACCGCTCGCCTGGGCATCGGTGGCGGCTCCGTTTCGCAAGGCCAGGGTGTTGATGAAGTACAGGCTGGAATTGTTTTTCCATTGCTTGTCAGCCACGAAAATGGAGTAATCCGTCAATGGCTCGGTAGTAATGAGCCGTTTTGAACCATCGACACGTCGTACTTCGGCGCTCATGGCATCGGTGACGGCATTGAAGAATCCCAGTCCGAGGCCTTTGTCGGTTCGCCCTGATATTTTCATCGCATTCAACAACTTGGCCTGCACCGGATTGCTGATGAGTTCTTCTCCATCCTGGAGCTGGTTGAAAACACTGAAATATCCACCGGGTAAACGGCCGATGCGTCTGGAGTAGAAAAGATCGCCTTTGCCGAAAAGCTCCACACCTTCCCGGAAGAAAGGTCGGTTTTCATCGTACACAACTTCTCGATAACTCAGATTCTTCACGAGGCGGTCGGATTGTACCTGTCCGAAGTCAGGCAGTAAGGTCATGTCGAGCGTGAAGCGGTCATCGATCCCGTATTTGACATCGGCGCCGTAGGTGTAAGTGTTGGTTCCTGAATACGACCTGTCGCCATCTTCGTTCACCAACGGTTCCCTCGCATTGCTGAAGGCGATATAGGGTACCACGTTGAGACGTATGGGCGTTTTAACGGCTTCTACACCCAGCAAAAGGCCCCAGTGTTGCAGTGGATTCGAGGCCTCGGAAGGAACGTACGACCATGTTTGAAATTCACGGTTTCTGCGGATGTAGCGCTGGAATTGCACCACCCAGGTCTGATGTTCGGTTTTGGGGAAACGAAAGGCGGAGAACGGGATCTCGAATTCAGCGTACCAACCCTTACCGTCGCGGCTTACGGCCGACTTCCAGACGGCATCGTAGGTGCGGTCGCTGATACGGGAGTCGAGTTGAACCCCTGAAGCGTAAACACCGAACGTGTAAGCGTCCTGCTGGGTGTTGTAAGGGTCGAGTTTCATCTGGAAGTAATCGGCATTGAGGTTGCCTTCATCCCTTTTTCCAAGCTGGCGTCGGATGGAATTCGGTTCCCGATCATAACACCAGGCGCCGATATACAGTGCGAAGTCGGTGTAGATCAATCTGACTTCGGTGTGCTGGGTGCCGGGCTGGCCTTCGTCCGGTCGGAATTGAATGAATCCGTCCGCAGGAGCGGCATTTTTCCATTCAGCTTCGTCAAGAATACCGTTGATGCGGGGCGGTTGTGCTGTACGGATGGCCACGCATGATTTGATTTCTTTTCCCGATGAAATGAATGGGCTTAACATCAGTAGCCCCAGGCATAAAACAAAGGTTTTCAAAATCGACATGGAAAACTCAATGGTTGCTGTCAGGGCTTCACGGGTATACCGTAAAAAATGCGTTGGTGTATCTGTTCAAACAAGGCTCCGAAATCGGTTTCAGCCCGGGCTATCGTCTGCTTGATGACCAATGGTTTGGTTTCAGGTTCCGGTAGACGGAAATAGAATATGAATGTCTGTTCGTTGCCATTGTTGTTGTCCAGATCGGTCTTGCCGAAGCGGATGTCGTAGAATCCCAGTCCGTTTTTCTGTTCTTCCATCACATAGAAGCCCTTGGAGAACCATTTCAAGCGCTCAAGTCCGGTTTGATCGGCAATCTTCGCTTCGAGTTGGGTGAGGCGGGGATAGGTCTCGAACCGAATCGGGTCATCGGGTCGTAAGACGGACAGGTAGCCGATCCTGCATACGGAATCGTCCACAGTGACGGTGTACCAAAGCAGGTTGCTGAACAGTACGGGGTTCGTCAGCCAGCATTCGGATTGGATGCCCTGCTGGGCGAAGGCTTGCTCAAAACGGTGGTCTACCTGGATCTTGTTGGCTACGGTCAGAAGCAGGTAGGCCGAACTGAGATACAATCCCCGTTTGACCATAATGATTGACATTTCAATTCGCTCTCTTTTCCTGAGTGTGGCCGATCGGATGGTGCAGACGATGAGCGGTAAGGTGTATAGTGGATCGACGATGGAAATGGTGTTCAAGGCGACCCGGTAGTCGCTGAACGGCAGGAACAGCTGAGTGCCGTAAAGCGTAAGGGAGTCGAGCAGGGGATGGGTGAAGATGCCCCAGAAAAAGACCTGGAACCAGGTGTTGAAACTCGCCTGACTTTTTGACCGGTGTAGCCTCCAGACCAACCAGGCGAGGATTGGGGCGACCACCACAGGGAACACCAGGCTGTGGCTGATTCCACGGTGAACCGATAGCTTTTGAAGATCGGTCAACCAGGGACTGAGCACCACATCCAGGTCCGGAATAGTACCGGCAATGCCTCCCCAAAGCCAACCACGATAACCCGCTTTTCGACCCGCTACTAACTCGCCGATGGCTGCTC
>JBJOER010000127.1:0-4818 GCA_046049215.1 Bacteroidota bacterium
TTCGTATACGGTGAGAGGTGGATGTCTGTCTCCGGTTGCATTCGACTATGCTCCCTGTGCATTCATCGACCTTCAGTTGAAGTTGTTCGTCGAGGGGTCCTATAACGGTGGGGGATCGATGGCCCCACGGCTCTCCCAGGCCGGACAAGTGCAGAACGGACTCGCCTGCGATTCACTTGAATTGAAGGTGTACGGAGCTGCCTCTCCTCACCCTCTATTGTTCGAAAGCGTGTTGTTTTTTACAATAAACGGTGTGGCATCAGTGCAGCTTCCTGCCGCTTTTTCCGGACAATCCGTTTACCTCTGCGTGATGGGTCAGGCCATACTGCAGACGTGGACCAAGGTCCCTGTTTACCTACAGCCACCGGCGATGACCGTTGACTTGACTGTCCCCTGATGGCGAGCAGAAGGGAATGTCAATAGGACAGGCTTGGTTTTTCAAAGGCAGCCTGTTCTTCCCCCATCTACAGGCAGGTTGATGCCGGTGATGTAACCGGCCGCCGGACTCGCAAGGAAAGCTATTGCATTTGCTACTTCCGAAGGGTCTGCAAACCGAGCCATGGGGATCTCGTCGAGCATTTCCTGTGCCACAGCCTCTTCCGCATGTCCTGCAGCCTCCGATTTATTACGGATGATGCTGTGCAGTCGTTGTGTAGCTGTTGCACCGGGCAATACGTTGTTCACGGTGATGCCGAAAGGCGCTACTTCGCCGGCCAGTGTCTTGGCCCAGTTGGCTACCGCGGCTCTAACGGTGTTGGATACCCCCAGTCCTTTGAGGGGCTGTTTCACCGAGGTACTGATCACATTGATGATGCGCCCGTATTTTTCGGCTTTCATGCCTTCAAGTACGGCTTGCGCCAGATGATGGTTGCTGAGCAGATGGTTGGCGAAGGCCGAGGTGAATTCTTCGGGACGAGCCTTGGTGATGGGTCCCCCGGGAGGGCCGCCCGTGTTGTTGATGAGAATATGAACGGCTCCGTGGCTGCTGAGGAAATGGGCCACGCGTTCGCGGAGTTCGTCGGGGCGGCTATGGTCAGCGACGATGTAGGCATGCTGTTGTCCCTTCGATGTGTCCAGCGTTTGGAGAACCGCTTTCAGCTTTTCTTCTTTGCGGGCAAGGAGTACGACAGAGGCTCCGCACGATGCGAGTTCAAGGGCGGTGGCTTGTCCGATGCCCTGCGTGCTGCCGCAAACCAGGGCGCGTTTGTGATGAAGACTGATATCCATTGGTAATGCGAAGATAATCAGGAAGTCAGCTTGCAGGACGTTGCAGGTCGATCTGTAGGCTTTTGTCTTCCATCCCTGATTCCGTACATTCGTAGTCCTTAACAGAGCATCCCATGTCAATCGCCGCCCCGTTCAACCTCAAGAAGTGGATCGATGAGAACCGCCATCTGCTGAAACCCCCAGTGATGAACCAGCAGGTTTACAAACTGAACGATGACTTCATTGTGATGGTGGTCGGTGGCCCCAATTCCCGAAAGGATTTCCATTGGGAGGAAGCCGAAGAGTTGTTCTATCAGCTGGAAGGCGATATCACCGTCACTATCCAGGAAGACGGTAAACCCCGCGAAATCCACATCCGTGAAGGAGAGATGTTTCTTCTCCCACGTTGTGTGCCGCATTCCCCCAGGCGAGGCCCCAATACCATCGGTTTGGTGATCGAGCGTTACCGCGACGAGAACGAGAAAGACGCCTGCATGTGGTTCTGTGAAAAGTGCAACCACAAGCTGTATGAAGAATACTTTGCGCTAAAGGACATCGAAAGACAATTGCCCGACGTAATGAACCGCTTTTACGCTTCCGAAGACCTGCGTACCTGCAAGGCGTGTGGTGCGGTAATGGAACCACCGAAGCCGGCGGCGTAGTCGGTTGTCCGTTGTCGGTAGTCGGTTCCAAATTACGGGTCCCTGAGCTTGTCGAAGGGTCGAATAACGACCCTCTATTATTGCTGCTATTCCCATTTCCGGATCCGTAATTTAAACGCAAAGATCGCGGCGTTTTGCGGCGAACGCAGTGAATCGATTTCAACGGAATCCTCCCGTATTTAGGTTGTGTTGAATCAACCGCGTTGCCGCTGCGCCCGTTGCTGATCTCGGCGAACGCTGCGTTTAAGTTGCGGATTTAATCAAAGCTTCAACCGTTCCATCTTGATGTATTTCCGTATCCACCTTGGGAGTAAAATCGCTCCGATAAACAAGTATGGATAGTAACTCAACATCCTCCACAAAATACTCAAACTCGGTGCCAGTCCCTTCGCAATGAATTCACCCAGGAAGTCCGTGAACATGAACTCGGCGAGGCCGCTGCCCCCCGGGGTGGGACTCAACAGGATGATGATGCCCATGATCACCTGCTTGCCGTAAACCACATAATCGTCTACCGCTTTGCCGGTAGGGAAAGCATGCAGGATGCAGTTGACGATGGAATACCGCGCCGACCAGGACGCGAAGGTGGCTCCGATCGACCAGGCCCAGTACCTCCAGCTTTTTCCTTTAAGTCCGTTCGACGCAACGACCAGTTGATTGCCTGTTTCCATTGCACCGGATTTCCAACGGCGTAGCAGCGGCACGGAAAAGAGCCCAAGAAGCAGCCGTTTGACGAATTCAGGATTCACAAACAGCGCATAGGCCACAAACAACTTGTAGGCGAGGATCAGGAAATACACCGTCCAGAAGGTGTAGAAGATGCTGTTTCCCAGACTGCCCTCGAGGTGTATACCCGAGAAGAGAGCTGATTTGCTGGCGGTGAAGTACACCAAGGGAGCCATCACGGCCAGGAAAATGCCGTCCAGGAACGAGGAATTCATGATGGCGGTGATGCTGCGCCCCATATTGATGCCCTCGCGGTTCAGGATGAAGATGGCGAAGATGAACCCACCGCCCATCATGCCTGGGGCCAGCGCTGAACTGAATTCCCAAAGCATGATCACCACGAAGGATCGTTTCCAGTCGAGGTGGTTTTCGGTGAGGATGCGTATCCGCACCATGTAGGCCCAGTCGCGGATCACGACCGATACAACGGCCATCAAGATCCAAAAAGTGGAGGAGGTGGTCCAGGTGATGCCCTCGAATACGGCCGGGTCGAAATCCTTGAAGAAGAGCCAGGCGGTCACCAGCAAACCGATCAGGACCGGCCAGAGGATCCGTTTCGGTGAAAAGTGCTTCAGGACTTCTTTCCCGTCAAGATGCATCCCCTGTGGATTCTTCGTTGGGTTCCTCGCTGCTTTCCGGGGCGGCTTCGGGTGTGCTGATGACAAAATTATTGTAGCCGTCGCCCATGAAGATCAGCAGGGATTTATTCTGCAGAAGTTCCAGCAAGGCCAGGAAAGTGAACACCGCGTGGAGCTTGCTTGTACAGTCCTCGAAGATGTCGATGAAATTGCATTGAGGCTTGTTTACCAGTCGTGAGCGGATGTACTCCTTCTGGTTCTCGATGGTGAAGGGGGGCTGCACGATGGTGTGCACCACACGGTTTTGTGCATCATCGAAGCGCTGCATCACCTTTTCGAAGGTGGCGATGAGGCGGTATAGCGTTAGCTGGTTGAGTTCCCCGGCATAGCCCGTTTCGGTGGTGGTAGCCATCTTGGCGAGTTCCTGCTGGAGATTACCGCGCTGGAAGCGCATCAGGCGCTCGTCTTCCATTGCTCGCAGTTCTTCAGCGGCCTGCTTGAACTGCTTGTAGTCGAGCAGCTGGCGCACCAGGTCCTGGCGTGGATCCACCTCGTTGCCGTCGGCGTCTTTCTCGTAGCGCGGCAGCAACAGCTTGGCCTTGATGCGCATCAGCGTGGCGGCCACGAGGATGAACTCACTCGCCAATTCGATGTTCATCTGCTGGGCATGGTGCATGTATTCGAAAAAGTCGTTCGCGATGCGGGCGATGGGAATATCGTGGATGTCCAGCTCGTCCCGTTCAATGAAGAAGAGGAGAAGGTCGAACGGGCCTTCGAACTGGGGGAGCTTGATTTCGAAACTTTCAGACACGGCAAGCAGCAGGATGGTACTTGTGTAAAGGTATAGGATTTACCGAAATGGCTTGTTTGAGGTAGGGTAAGAAAGAAAAAGGCCCCGTTTCCGGAGCCTTTTTCAATACTTTGGTTTCTATTAGAAATAGAAGTTCAGGTTGATGTTACCACCGACATTGTCAGTGTCAATTCCGAATGCAGAAGCTTTACCGTATTTGGTAGTAGTTGATTGACCGCCACCAGAATATGTGTATTCTCCTTCACCTTGGCTGTTCAAAGAAATGCCCCATCCGAATTCTCCGCTCAAAGACATTTTGGGAGCAAAGAAGTATTCAGCTCCAATGAAACCGCGAACACCAATACCGAAGGTGCTTCCGTCTTTCATTTCTTCTTCGATACCTGATGCATCGGTAGCATTTGCAGTCATTTTAGATCCGCCCAAGGAGATAGCGGCTTCAGCACCGTAGATGCCCTGGAGGCGACCCTTGCCACGGTATTTCTGAATGCCAGCACCCAAGGTGATATTGGTGGATGAAGTCTTGTATTCGGTGGAGTCAATTCCGTCGACAATTCCATCACCGTCAAAATCAGCCAACGGATTAGTCAAAGTTGATGAGTTGAGACCAATTCTGATTTGAGCACGATAAGCCGTGTTGGCATCCTTCATCATTTTACCGGTGATGACCTGGCCGTTTGCCCAGTCGAAAGAAGGAGCGCTGTTGCTACCGTTCATCAGGTTGCCGGCGTAGTTCAGGAACGAGTTGGCGCTGATACCGATGCTCCAATCACCTGACTCAGGCAGGATGGCAGTTCCTTTTTTGGAATTCATGTCCTGTGCGGATGCAGATACACCG
>JBJOER010000128.1:0-3347 GCA_046049215.1 Bacteroidota bacterium
ATCATTACACAGGAAGGGCCCTGAGCCTGATCATCGCCGATGACCATCCCGTTTTTCGAAGCGGAATGATGTTCGCTTTGCTTAGTATCGATCAAGCCATGCATATCCGTGAAGCAACGAACGGAGCAGAAGTGCTCCGGTTGCTTCGTCAGGATCCGGCCGATGTGGTTTTCATGGATATCCGCATGGGACCTCCGGACGGGATCGAGACCACACGCCTTGTTCGTGAGCAGTTCCCCGAGACTCACGTTATTGCATTAACGATGTTCGACGATGCCCAACACCTGACCATGATGAAGGATGCTGGCGCCCTGGGCTTTCTGACCAAGTCGGTCGAACGGTCTGAACTGGAAACAGCCTTACGGTATGTGATGGAGGGCAAATACTACCTCGCCGGCTCACTCAGCCACCTGCTTCTCGACCAGTCCACGCGCAAACGCGGTACAGCCTCGTCTGCCGAACAAGCCCTGCTCAGCCATCCCCGCTACCGGGAGATCGCCTTCCTGGTCGCCCACAACGTTCGCAACGATGCCATTGCCGCGGCCCTCAACCTTTCCCCAAGAACCGTCGAAAGCCACCGCAAGAAAATGCTGGAATTGTGTCCCGAAGGAACCACCATCGGACTGGTGAAGTGGGTGATGGAACTGGGTCTATTGAAAGACCCGGTCCTGGCCGAGCGTTTTAAACACCTGCTTCACCCATCCGGAAAAAGCTGAGGCGATTGAACAATCCCGGCAGCCGATTGTTAATTTTGCACTTCAAGCCAATCGGATCATGCAGTTCTTCCTCCCCGCCCTCGCCATCCTGGTGACCTTCTTCGCGATGGAATTCGTGGCCTGGTTCACCCACAAGTACGTCATGCACGGTTTACTGTGGATCCTCCACAAGGACCACCACCAGACAGAGCCCGGATTCTTCGAAAAGAACGATGCCTTCTTCCTGATTTTCGCCATCCCCAGCGCCATCCTGATGATGCTCGGCATCATGAACGGGAACGACATCCGCCTGTTCATCGGTATCGGCATTGCTGCTTACGGACTGGCTTATTTCCTGGTGCACGATGTCTTCATCCACCAGCGTTTCCGACTGTTCCGCCGCACCGACAACACCTATATGCGCGCCATCCGCAAGGCACACAAAGTGCATCACAAGCACCTCGGGAAAGAACAGGGCGAATGCTTCGGGATGCTGCTGGTTCCCATCAAGTATTACCTGGAGGCCAAGCGCAGTCAGGACTGAGCGTTTTTCCGCATCCGCCTCATCCCTTCGTTGACCAGGAAAACCCCGGCCAGCACCACACTCATCGACAACAAGGTCTTGCCACTTACAGGTTCATCCATCAGTACATTGCCCGTCAGCAATGCGATCAACGGATTGACATACGCATACACCGATACCTGCTGGGCCGGAAGGTGCCTCAAGGCATACACGAAAAGGCTGTAGCCCAGCACCGAGCCCACCACGATGAGATACCCCAATGCCATCCATGGTTTGGCGGCTGTGGGGAGTGCAGTTGTTTCTCCTAACAACAGGCCGGGTATGCCTACTAAAAATCCACAGATGAACATCTGCCATCCGGCCGTCTGAACCGGATCAAGATCCACAGGATGCTTTCGCATATACACACTGCCCAGGGCTCCATTGATAACCCCGGCCAGAAGGAACAAGAGACCGGCAAGCGTGGCCTGTGTACTTCCCGAACTAAGGTGTTCGTCGAAGATGAGCCATTGCCCGGTGAAACCGACTGTGATCCCAAAAAGTGAAAGCAAAGGGGTTTTCTCGGACCGGTTCCAGATGCGGGTGACCAGCACCACCCAGATGGGGAATCCTGCATTGACCAGGGAGGCGATTCCACCGTGTACCGTACGTTGACCCATGACCAGGAAAACATTCCCCAGCACGAACATGAAAACAGCACTGATCATCATGTGCCTCCACTGCTCCCGTCCCGGAAATACCAGGGTTCCGCGTACCAGAAACCAGGCCAGGATCATACCACCGGACACCAGGTAACGGAACGACGAGAAAAGGAAAGGAGGAAATCCCTGTGTCATTCCTGTCCGGATAGCCGAATAAGTCGTCCCCCAAAGGATGCACAAGGCGACCAGCGCCCAAAACGGTCCGGTCCTGTTCATACCTTGCAGGCTATTTTTCGGATAGCCATTCTGTTAGTTAAGTCGCGGATCAGCCAGACGGTTCACCATGATGCGTGATGTCAGACTGGAGGCCAGATAGCCAATGGCCAGTGCGGTGAGCAGTACGATTCCGAAATCACCAACTTGCATGGCTACAGGATAGGCTTCGGTCAGGAAACCTTCGCCCTCACCCAACCGGATAAAGCCAAACACCTGTTGCGCTCCGCAGACTAGAGCGCCGAGGACGAGGCCCGCTACGGCACCTCCTACCGAGATCATCAAGCCTTCCAGTAAAAAGATCTTCTTTGCCGTCCTCAAATCGGTACCGAGTGTGAATAAGGTGTTCAGGTCACGGCGCTTGTCGAGAATCAGCATGGCCAATGTTCCAAACAAATTGAAAGCGGCAATGATCAGGATGAAGGCAAGGATGAGATAGACAGCGGCCTTCTCGCTTTGAAGGATCTTGTACAGGAAAGCATGTTGCATGAACCGGTCCTTCACCTCGAAGCGGTCTCCGATGGCCGATTGAAGGCGTGTGCGGGCCTCCTGTGGATCTGTATCCGGCTTGAGCTTGACTTCCACATGGGACAACTGCCCCTCCATTCCACTGAGGTCTTGCATGAACCGCAACGGAACGATCACATAACGGGCGTCGAAGTCCTGCTGGATACCGAACACTCCGGAAGCGACTATGGTCCGTTCGGAAAAGGCAGAGGAGGGATCGACCGACATCGCTGAAGCATCGATTCCCGGCCGGGGCATGAAGAGGGTGATACGGTGAAAAGGGTCCTCGGGTCGAAGGGCAAGGCGGTAAGCGATCTGTGAACCGGCGATCAGAAAATCGGAGGCCTCCTCTTCAAGAACCGCTTCGCCGGCGATGATGTGTTCAGCCAGTCCGGTGGTTTTCAGATAGTCGGTCCCGACACCCTTGACGGTGACCACCGTTTGCTGCTCACGGTAACGGATCAATGCCATGGACTCCAGCACAGGAGTCACATGGGCTACCGAAGGATCCGAAGCAAGATCACGGAAAAGGCTATCCGAAACCGCGATGTTTTTACCCGAAACAGGGGCGATGCGAAGGTCGGGGTCAAAGGCATCATAGAGGGAAACGACGAGTTTTCCGAATCCATTGAAAACGGAAAGCACCACGATCAACCCGAAGGTGCCGACTGCGACACCGGCCATACTGGTCCAACTGATGAAGTTGAC
>JBJOER010000129.1:0-3401 GCA_046049215.1 Bacteroidota bacterium
TAATTGAAATTAAATTAGTTAACTCCAGCAAATGGGCTTCTTCGGGAGTCCATTTGTTTTTATACCCTGTGCCAAAAAAGGTGTTTTTATTATTTTGGCTGCAAACCAGGTTCAAGATTACTACGTCCAGTAAAACCGTCGTTCCGATTGCAGAAATTCGCTTAGATTTGTCAGTGACATCAATTGAATGTATCCCATCATTCAGAAATCAACCAGAGATCAATCGATTCAATCACATAATCACTTACTAAAACCCAAAGCAAAATGATCAAAAGATTACTCATCTGCGGCATTGCGTTAGGCACAGCCTTCGGAGCAAATGCCCAGGCTTTGCGCACCGTGAAGCCAGCAAAAGGAGTAGTGGTTCGTCCGACGAACATCCAACTCCCAGCGGTAAAAATCAACAAAGGTGAAATCAACATCGACGACCAGAGCCTCCTCCGTGTGCAGGCTGGTCCGACTGTTCAAGCAGCAGCTGCACTGAAGAAAGTTCAGCCTAAGACTTTCAGTGCTGTATCTGAAGCCATCATCGGTACTTCCGATTACGACCTGCAAAGCAACGTGAGCATGGGCAAACGAATCTCCAACAACGGAGACGGAACCATTTCAGTTGTTTATACGGGGTCACAAGCCGGTATGGGGTCCACATGGGCTGACCGCGGAACCTTCTACAACTATTTCGACGGATCGAGCTGGGGAACTCCTCCCACCACCCGCGTCGACGGTGCCCGCTCCGGCTGGCCGAACATGTGCGTTGCCAACGGTATGGAGTACTCCGTTGCGCATAGCGGTGGTGCAAACGGCCTGATCCTTTCCAAGCGCACCAAAGGTACCGGAACATGGACCAACTCGAACAATGCCGGTGGTCCTATGCCTGCAGGCGGTTCCGACATCTGGTCACGTATGGCAGTGGGTGGTGCTAACGGTCAATCGCTTCACGTGGTTGTCAACTCCCAAGGAAGCGGTACCGCTCCGATCCTCGGACAAAACGGTCCTGTCACCTACTCCCGTTCACAAGATGGCGGTGCTACCTGGGATATCCAGCACATCGTTCTTCCAGGCCTTGACTCCAGCATGTATTTCGGTTGGGGAGCGGATGTGTACCACATCGACGCCAACGGAGACAATATTGCCATTGCACTTGCTGAGAGCTTCGGCGACGTTATCCTGATGAAGTCAACCGACAATGGAACAACCTGGACCAAGACCATCGTTCAGCCAGGTCCCCTGGGTTCTATGTATGATCCCACTGCCAGCGGCTCTATCTCTGACGTGGACAACGACGGTGTAGCCGATCAGGTGGAGTCAAGCACAGGTGATGTGACGGTAACTGTCGACCCCACCGGTACAGCTCACTTGGCCTGGGTGCAGATGGTTTACCTGGATGACGATACGACTGCCGGAGCGGGTTGGAGTTATTTCCCCACCGTTGACGGCATCGTATACTGGAACGAAGGAATGACTAGCCCCTTGCTTGCTGCCACTGCTCCTGAACTTACAGGTGATACTGTTATCAGCATCGTAGCTTCAAACACCACTTGCCGTACACTGGGTTACTACGGTGGAAGCGGCTTGAGCGCGCACCCCAGCATCGGTTACGACGCAAGCGGCAATGTTTACATGGCCTACTCTTCTGTTTGTGAAATTGCTGACACCAACATCTTCCAGCAATCCCGTCGTCACGTGTATGCAGTAAAGTCATCAGACGGCGGAAACACCTGGTCTACTCCTCTTGCACTTGTTCCCTTGCTGGCTCAGGGCGGCGATGGCGAATTCCAGGAGGCGGTTTACCCCTCACTCGCCAAAGTTGTCGATTCCAAGATCCACGTACTTTACGAGCGTGATGATGCACCGGGCTACTCCCTGTTGAGCACATCTACAGATCCAGCTCTGCAATGCCAGGCTTCCAACAACGTAAACCGTAACGATATCGTTTACGCCAGTGCCGATGTCACTGACTTTGTCACGAGCATCAACGAAGTGACTTCTCCCAGCGCCAACTTCAGCATTGCTCAAAACTACCCGAACCCTTTCAGCACTTACAGCCGCTTCGAGATCAATCTGAAGAAAAACGCTGATGTGCTTGTCGAGGTATTCAACCCAATGGGCCAGTTGGTATCAACCACCAGTACGAAGAATGTAGCTGCAGGCGTCACCACGATGAACCTGGATGCTGCAGGACTTTCTGCCGGGGTCTATACTTACGCAGTGACTGTTGATGGTGAGAAACTCACCCGCATGATGGTCATTCAGTAATCGAATCTACAATTTGAAAAAAGGGGTTGTCTCTAAAGAGGCAGCCCCTTTTTCATAGATGACACTTTAACACCGGTGAGGAAAGTGCCTGGTTGAGACACGATGATGTATCAATGCAGATCGAACAGGGTCTTCACCCCGGGATAACGCTCCACCACAAATCCCTCACCGTATTCGGATCCGGTCGGTCTGCCAAAATCAATGGCCCGTGCATACAGGAATTCAAGGAACTCTTTTGAGGAAATCGGTGTTTCCGGAGCCTCGGATTCAGGATCGTAGAACTGTGTTTTGAATGCAAGTACAGCATTCATCTTTTTTTCCATGAAATCGGAAATGTCAACCACGACATCCGGCTTGAGGTAGCGATCCTGGATGTAATGGTAGACGGCCTTGGGACGCCAGGCATCCTGCTCGCTCCCCTCCCATCTGCTTGAAATGCGCTGTAATCCGGCCAGGAAGCAAGCTGTAGAAACCAGCTGAGCGGCCTTCCCATGGTCAGGATGACGGTCGCTGACTGCATTGCATAAAACGAGTTCGGGTTGAAAATGCCTGATGTAGGGGATCAATGCAAGCTGATGGGCGGCATCATTCGTGAAAAAACCGTCGCGAAAAGCAAGATTCAGACGGAACTCGACACCAAGCAGTGATGCACTGTGAGCCGCTTCTTCATCCCGTTCTTCCGCAGAGCCCCTGGTACCAAGCTCCCCGCGTGTCAAATCAATTATTCCGACAGTCTTACCCTCGCTGATCTCTTTGGCGATGGTTCCGCCGGCACCCAATTCCACATCGTCGGGGTGCGCTCCAAATGCCAGAATATCGATTTTCATGCGAAGGGTGATTAGACAAAAGTAGCCGAAATGAAATACCAGGAAGCTTTCGCCTTCAGGAAGTCTTCACCGCTAAATCGAAGCCTTTAGCTTCAATCCTGAATGGAAAAAACCGCAATTTTGTCTCATGCCTTTCACTTCACGCAGGGTATTCGACCTTGTTCTTCACGAGTTTCGCCAGGAATATAAAAACCGGCAGGCGATAGCAGGTTTGCTCACTTACTCCCTGGCGTCCCTCTTTGTGACCTGGCTGAGTTTCCGCTCGACACCCGAGTCGGGCACCTGGAACGCCTTGTTCTGGATCATCCAGCTTTTTGC
>JBJOER010000130.1:0-8599 GCA_046049215.1 Bacteroidota bacterium
TGGGATAGGCTTTCCGCATTCAATTGTGGACCTGCATCCTCTTCAATCCAATCGGTGAGGCTGCCGATGGCACGAAGCGGAGCTTTCAGATCGTGAGAAACCACGTAGGCGAACTTATCCAGTTCTGAGTTGGTGCGCTCCAGGTTCTTCATATACTGCCTGGTCTTCTCCTCGGCAATCTTCCTGTTCGTCACGTCACTTTCGATGAAAATGAATTTTCTTTCAGAACCGTCCTCGGAAAAAATGGGGGTCATATTCAATTGTGTCCAGAACGGACTTCCATCCTTCCTGTACTTCAACAATTCGCCCGAAAACGACCTGTGGTATTGTATTGCCTGTTGAAGCTCCAAACCAGAATCGGGGGATGTTCCTTTCCCTTGAAGCACGTCGATGGTCCTGCGGCCTTTCACTTCATCGAGTGTATAGCCGGTGAGCCGAACAAAACCGTCGTTAACCCATTCCGCCCTACCGTTCTGATCCGTGATGACGATGGCATTTTCGGCCTTGCTCGCAACCGTAGACAGTTTAGCCAGTTCGCGGTTCATCTCCTTGAGTTCTTCCCTCTGTAACGTGATCCTGCTGATGACTTCGTTTTTTCCGCTCTCGAGGTAGTTCATCTGAGCACTGAGAATAACCATGGCCATGAGCCATGTGGTCAGGTAATCGAAGTTGACCAGGTCGTCGGAGCTACCGACCAGTACATACGAAATCACATCGGTATTCTCGGTAAGGTACCAGAACCAAGCTATATGCAGGCCGATCAGTCCAAAAACCAGTCTTCCTGCTTTGTTTCCCAAGAGCATGTAACCAAGCAACATGGTTCCGGCCAGGTACATAATGGCAGAAGCACGAATACCACCGGAATAGTAAGTGATCAGGTGCAACGTCGCGAAGGCACCCAGCGTGATGACATAGTATGCCAGTTTGTGATGACGGTGCACCGGAAGCAGAAAATAATTCAGAATGAGGATGCTGCCTAAAGCGCCGATAGCACCTGCAACCGGAAAACTCCCCGATTCCATCACCAAAAGTGCCTGCAGGAATGCATACATCACTACTGCACTTGCTGTGACGGTAGTGATCCTAAAAAGCCGATATCGCTGACGTGCTATCAGATCGTCTTCCGGCAAACTCTTCAGGTACTCGAAATGCGAATTGACGAAAAATGAACCGAACGATCGCATCCCTGCCGCCCAACGACTCATGGAATTGAAGAATCTGTATATTTGATTCACCGAGGGTTTCGCATTCATGCCCTTGTTTACGAAACAATCCGCACTCCGGTTTCAACCTCCCCACCCTGTGAATTCGAAAGGAATCAAAATCCTGCATGTCGACGACGACCAGGTTGATAGCCTCATTGTCCGAAAGGTTTTGAAAAACCTGAATATGGAGGATGTCGTTCAGGCATCGAACGGAGAAGATGCTTTCAACCTTTTGAGAAACCTGGCAGACACCAGTGCCTCTCTACCCGATCTGTTGCTCCTGGACATCAACATGCCCCGGATGAATGGCCTTGAATTGCTGCAGGCTGTAAGGAGTGACGAGCGATTCAGGCATTTACCCGTATTCGTGTTGACCACCTCGGACGATGAAGCAGACCGCAAAGCCGCATTTCAATTGAATGTAGCAGGCTATTTCCTGAAAGGCCTGGATATGGCAGAACAGGAGAAGACTTTCAAGGTCCTTAAATCGTTTTGGGAGTTGAACCGGTTTATAGACTGAAAAGCGCAGCCCGTTGAACCGGGTTCAATACCAAGCCAGTCACTCGCTTTTCGCCTGAAGCTTAAAAAAACGGTGAATCTCTTTCATCGAACTGCCGGCATCCTGCAGCGCCTGCGGCAACTGCAAGGCGATTTCATTCAGCAGACCATCGATATCCTCTTTGGTCATGTGCAGGGTTAGCGGAACACGTATCCCCGTATTGTTATAGGAGACGCTCGGGAACACCGAAAGATTCACATAATAGCCTGCATTCATCAAGCGTCTAACAAGGTTGTAGCCGGTTACAGGCTTTCCCAGACAAACGAACTTCACCGGGGAAATATCGCCTGAGATAAGCGGCAGATCGAGCAGGCGGGCCGTTTGATTGAAGTATTTGATCCGGTCCTGTAGTTGAGACTGCAAGAGTCCTATTTCTGACGACAGGTGGATGTTGGCCGATGCGACAGAGGCGCCAAGGACCGGTGGTGGCAGTTGAATGGAGAAGATGGATGTCTTGCCGTAATCGTGCACCCTTCTGAAATCCTCATTATCCGGAAAAACCATCACCCCTCCACTCGCTCCAAAGGCCTTACCCAATGATGTGCTCAGCACCATTTTGGGATGGCTCGGCACCTTACTCAATACATATCCGCTACCGTTAGCACCTGCCCAGCTCATGCCATGTGCATCATCGATGTAGAGGTGCATCTGCTCGTGTTGATCCAGGAGCCGAACGATCTCCTGAACCGGTGCAAGATCACCAAACATGGAATAAACACCATCAGACATATACCACACTTTACGGTGAGTCGCTGAAAGCACCTTCACCCGGTCCTCGAGCAGATCGAGTCGGTTGTGCCGTATGACCTCCAGATGGATATTTCGCTCCTTGAGCAATCCCGCCGCCATCTGGACACTGGAGTGTACACTTACATCGAGGATAACCGCATCTTCATCTCCGATCAGGATAGGCAGACTGCTCAGGTGGGCAAGCGTGGTCGTATTGAACACGGCAGCAGGCATGTTGAAAATCCGAGACAGTTTCTCCTCCAGCTCGCCATAGAGCGGCGAGGACAGGTAAGAACGGGAAGACGAGAACTGAACCCCGAAACGGGAAATCGCATCGATGGCACCCGCCATCAATCGGTGATCGAGATCCAGCCCCAGGTAACTGCAGGAACCGAAATTTTTCAGACGATGCCCACCGATGATCACATGCCGTCCATCCAGCTCGGTATCCTCCACCGTTTGCAGGATGATACCAAGCTTCTTGCCGGAGACGGATACCTCGTCCAACAAGGATAGGATTTGCTCATGTTTTGTTTTGACCCGGTTATCTGTTTCCATACATGTGATGCTACAACCGGTAATGAAGCACCCGGACAGCAACACTGTAAAGTTAAAATAGGGGCGTGCACCCTGAAACGCACTTCAGGCCGATTATCAACCCGGCTGTGTTAATTGAGATTTTATGGAATCCGTTTGTTCTTTCTATTTTGAACCTGCCAAACGGCCATCAGGGAGCATCAATGAAAACCCGTTTTGCCGAAGGTCGCCACTTTGCACCCTGCACTGTTCCTCCACAATGAGATCCTGACTCAAGTGCAGAACGGAAGCAGTGGATGGTTTATTGACAATGAGGCGACGAACAGCGTGCTGACGAGGACTGGTCTTGAATTCACCGGTAGCCTGTGGGTGTGTTATTCCATCGTAACTGTAAATAGCACCGGAATGGTATAGTCTACCGGAAGTTTGAATATTGCCTTTTCTGCCGGTGGAGTAGATACCCTCCGGATGTCCGATACCCAAAACGGCCATATCGTCCAGAAGGAAATCCCCTTTACCATCCAAGACGGCCGTACCACAATGCAATTCCGCTCCCGGTTGAACTCGCCATTCCGCGTTATCCGACATCGGACCAACCCGTGTGCCTTTCCAAACCAATACGTGACCGGGCAGGACAGTTACATTTCCGAGCATCAAACGGCAGGAATCCCTTTGAATCCATCTGCTAAGCGTTGGACCGCAGAGATTCAATTCCGAATCATCTGATTGGGAAAGATCGATTTGTCCACCCAATAGCATGATATCGCCGCAAACATCCAGTCTTGAGTATGCCGATCCGTTAAAATCGGACATCCGGCCAGAAAACACCTTAAAATCTCCTCCGACCTTCAGATGGACACCGCCTTCCGTTCCGATTCTGAGTGAGCCACCCGAAATGATCAAGTCGCCATCGACGGAAGTCTCCCCCGATGAAAGAGAGACCCACTTAGAGCCGGTTTTCCGAAATTCAAGATCCCCTTTTACACGGAGGTTTTCCGGGTGAATAGCGGTTTCGCCGGCTGCCTGTGCATCTAGGACTACCGAACCGAATTCAATCGGACGGCAGAACGTCTTTTCGCCATAATTGAAAAACACCTGGTAAGAACCCGGCACGAAATCACATCTGTAGGCAGGAATGTCGGCCGTACAATTGTGAAAATAGGACGCACCGTTTTCCATGACGAAGTCATTGAACATGAAATAACCGTTATCCACAGAATCCACATATACTTTGCCTCCAAAGGCAACTTGCAGCGCGTTCAGACGCAAAGGCGATGTAATTTTCAGTTCCCCCCCCCGCTCGACGACCAACGTCTGTAAATTTCCACCCGTACTGCTTATCATTCGGTGACCTGACTGAATGAAAAAGCTGTTTCGGGTTTCGTTCAATTGACGCGGGTGCACCCCGGAGCCATCCCTGCGCGAATTCCAAGACGCGACTTTGTTCAAGGAAAGGTTACCCATGGAATAATAGGGAACGTTGTTTTGAATCCACCGCCTTCCATCGGGTGAAGTCACAGACGGAACTTGCTTGATTCCTCCAACTACAATCTCCAAACAGGATGCATCTATCCATGAATTCGGAACCAGGGCATCGCTCTTCACATCAAAAGTCAACCAGAAATGGTTCCTCCCTTGCAGAAGTTCCTGTGAAGTTTGAAACACAAGTGGATCATCTCCCAGGCTCATGATAGTGGAACCGATCATCTCCTGAGGGGAGAATTCAGGATCGTTTCCGGTGAACCAAACCCTTGCATTCTCGATGTTTTTCTGATTTAGTGACATTGAACCCAGCACCCGAAACACGAGGCGCTGGACCTGAATGGGAGTTCCTTTACCAAACGTTTCCACGGTGACACCTAACACCTTTTGGTGAATACTACCCCGCAAAACGGGAGTCGTATCCTGTGAAATCGAAACCTGCCTGAACGCCATGATACCGGCAGCGTAACCTTCCTCCTTTTCCGAAAGGTTGAATAACACAACCAGAATCAGGCATAAAACCGCAGAAACAGCTGAAACTGCTATGGTGATCACACGAAGGCGTTGTGTGGTTCTTTGACCAGAACGAAGTCTATACCTTGACATGGAGCATTGGTGGATTGATCCAGCCCTTATACCTCAAAGCCAGGCAGTATGTTGCACAAAGCAACAAGGGCCGGGAGATCCTCCCGGCTCTTGCCCATATAAATACCTGATAATCAGAGATTTCCTCTCAAAGCCTGTTCCCGCTCAATGGCTTCGAACAGTGCCTTGAAGTTCCCTTTCCCGAACGAACGTGCCCCCTTGCGCTGAATGATTTCAAAAAATACGGTTGGGCGATCCTCAACAGGCTTGGTGAACAGTTGGAGAAGATAACCTTCCTCATCACGGTCAACCAGAATACCAAGTCGTGATAGCTCATCCATGTCTTCGTCTATCTTTCCTACGCGCTCAGCCAGGTCATCGTAATAGGTCTTAGGCACGGCCAGGAACTCCACGCCCCTGTCCTTCAGCTTTGAAACCGTCTCAATGATATTCGTGGTGATGATGGCAATGTGCTGTACACCGGCACCATGGTAGAACTCAAGGTACTCGTCGATCTGTGACTTCTTCTTGCCTTCTGCAGGTTCGTTGATCGGAAACTTGACAAAACCGTTTCCATTTGACACCACCTTTGACATCAAAGCGCTGTACTCTGTACTGATATCCTTGTCATCGAAGGTGATGATCATTTTGAATCCCATCACATCTTCATAGAATTTCACCCATTCGTTCATTCGGCCCAACTCCACATTCCCCACGCAATGGTCGATGTATTCCAGTCCGACCGGCTCGGAGCTGAAAGTTGAAGCCGCTGCTTTATAGCCAGGCATGAACGCCCCTTTGTAATTCTTACGCTCTATGAACTTATGAATGGTCTCACCATAGGTGTGAATGGCCGAAAAACGAACCTCGCCCAAATCGTCGGACAAGGTTGTTGGCGGGGTGTGTGACCGGGCTCCGCGCGACATGGTCTCGTAGTAGGCCTTTTCGGCATCGTCGACCCAAAGGGCGAGCACCTTCACGCCATCACCGTGCTGAGCGACATGACGGGTGATTTCGTGATCGGGATGAAGAGCGGTGGTGAGGACAAACCTCACTTTGCCCTGCTGAAGGACATAGGAAGACCGGTCACGAATACCTGTTTCAGGTCCGGCATAAGCCACCAGTTGAAACCCGAAGGCGTGCTGATAGAAGTAGGCTGATTGCTTGGCATTGCCAACATAGAATTCAATGTGGTCTGTGCCGTTGAGTGGCAGGAAGTCGTTGCTCATTTCCAATTGGGTTCTGCTTACAAATTTACAATTTAGAGGGCTGCAATGCCACCTGAACCGGTGCCTCGCACAGCCTTATCGGTCCAGGTTTTCAGGCTGGGGATCCATTGGCTCCCAAGCCAGGCTGTTCAGTAATGCATCGAGGTATTTCGCAAAGGCGGTTAATTCCTCCGGGGGTGCTTCGTGATTGATATGGATATGCTTCAGCGGGAGCTTGTCGGACACCCAGATGTCGCAATCCGGAAAATCGGCCAGGTATCGGTTGATGTACACGGTATCCTTGGATTCCAAATCGCTTCTACGCACTTCGGTGACCAATGCCGACAGCTGATCAACAGCCAAATTCGAAAACCACAAACCCGGCTTAGCGACATTGCGTTTACCGGTATAATAGACGAGTCCCTTTTTGGTGACAACGGCTTTGTATTCGGGGCATTTTCCGAAACAAGGACCCCTTGAAATTGCCACCAACACCGTGTCCGAGGCCTGATCGGCAAAAACCGGATCCGTAACCGTCCTGCTCGATTGACAAGCTATAAACGCCAGGGTCATCACTACCAGAAACAGAGGCGAAGTGGAAAAACGATGACTACGTTTGAAGCTCCACTGAACCATTGCTTTTTCTAATCCGGATATCAGCACGATGGAAAAGCGAAGCAGGTGATTGAACTTATTTGGGAAGCTTGTAACCTCTTTCTTTTGCCATTTTTTCAAGGCGCTGCTGGAACTTGGACTTCGTTTGAGAAGCAGGACGTTTCTTGTTCTCCTGAATCTTACGGTGAATTTCATCTTCGTTCACAAACGACTTGAACAGGTATTGCTGACCGATGGAAATCATGTTGGCCAGGAAGTAATAATAACTCAAGCCGGCCGAGTAGTTGTTGAACACGCCCAGGAAAACAATCGGCATGAGGTACATCATCCACTTCATCTGCGGATTGGTCATCGTACTCTGGCTGTTCACCATGGTGATGAGCAGTGTGGAAACAGTCATCAAAAGGGTAAACAAACTGACGTGATCACCGTAGCCCCAAATATTGAAGGGCAGGTCGAGGATGGAGTCATATGTACTCAAGTCCTTGGCCCAGAGGAAACTCTCCTGGCGCAATTCGATGGACTGCGGGAAGAAACGGAACATGGCGATGAGGATCGGCAACTGAAGCAGCATCGGAAGACATCCTCCGAGTGGACTTACACCTGCCTTGCGGTACAATCCCAGCATTTCCTGCTGGAGCTTCATCGGCTCTTCCTTGAACTTCGACTGAATTTCCTCCACCTCGGGACGAAGCACCTTCATCTTCGCCTGCGACAGATAGGCGCGGAAGGTCAACGGCAGGAGCATTACCTTGATCACGATGGTCAGGATAAGAATGATGATCCCGTAATTCAGGTTGAAGCTGTTCAGGAAATTGAAAATGGGGATGACAATGAATCGGTTCACCCAACCGAAAATGCCCCAGCCGAGGGGGATCTGCTTCTCGAGCTTATCCCCGGCCTTCTTCAGCAATTGGTAGTGGTTAGGCCCGAAGTAAAAACGCATCGCAAAAGTCTCGTCAGCCGTATGCGAATACGGAATCGTGAAATTCGCCTGCATCCGTTTGACAAAAGGTTCATCGTCCACGCCTCCCGTCTGGCTGATACGTGTGGGCTTGTCAAACGACTTTTCAGCAACCAAAATCTGGGTGAAGAATTGCTGCTTCATGGATACCCACTTCAACCGGGTTTTGATTTCCTGCTGGTCATCAGAGGTCTCGCTCAACGATTCCACGTCACCATCTTCATCGGCGAACATGTAATACATCGTAGAATTGGTCCTTTCCGCCTCCATGGTGGACTCCTGCTTATCCAACTCCTGGCTCCAGCCCAATTCCACATAGGAGGTATTCGTGGCCATGACATCCTGCACGCCGACGAATCGCAGGTCGTAGCGTAAGGTATATCCGTCACTACCCAGCGTATAGATGCAATCGATGTATTTACCGGGATCACCGGCATTGAGCCGCATGATGAGGGATGTGCTATCACCCTCTTTCACAATCGATGATTCACCTACGGGAGTGAAATAGAGATTTTCGGTAGAAATGATGCGGTTACGCGCAAAGAAGGTGAGGCCGAACCGGGTTGAATCCCCATCGAAAAGACGAACCGGGCGACCTTCCGCAGTCTTATAATTTTTCAGCTCGACAGCTTTGACTCTTCCTCCAAGGCTGCTTAAATACACCTTAACGTCCTTATTCTCCAGGGACAGCACTTTTTCCTCTCCCGTACCGGCA
>JBJOER010000131.1:0-5137 GCA_046049215.1 Bacteroidota bacterium
CTCAGCTTAAAGGCTATTGATATATTGAAAACCTGAAATAGGTTTCCAACATATCAACAGCACAACATCATCAAATTGAAATTGTAACTTTGATTGCAGTCCGATTTCAGGGAGGGTTACAGTGTGGGCTCATCGAAACAAGAATATGAATGTGATCCGGTACGGAATTCACAATAAGACATCGATGACGATTCTTGTTGATAATACCCGCTATGAAGGAATGAAGCCGATCTTTCCATTCAGGATGTATTCTACGGTGTCTGTATTTCACCGTAAAAACGATTTGAAGGATGACCTGTGAATAGGTTTTTGACATGTCAAATGAAATCGGCCGCAATTTTAAATAGTCACTTCAATGATATCCGTATAATAAACACTTATTGTCGTTTCCACCGCCCATATTATCGAAAAGCTCCTGCGGAGCTATGCTATTGAGACGCGCTTACGGGGCGGTATTGTTCAGACGTTTTGGTTGGACTGGTGAATGATCTCAAAAGCTGAAAACATGACAAAAAGCAGTTGACCATAGTCCTAAAGGTCATTTTTAAGGGATAACACCCAATCTACATTTGGTCAGGATTTCTTCCCAACACTTAACTGACCAAATCATGCTGTACAAGATCATTTACTCCCTAACGCTCGGCCTGCTGTTCACCGCTACAGTGCAGGCGCAAACGCTTTGCCAGGCGGTAAGCATCAGTGATACGACGCTCGCCATCTCTTTATTGAATGCAGGGGCGAATCCCAACCAAACAGATACCACAGGAAAGACGCCACTGTTCATCGCTACGCTAAATGGTGATTTGCAAATGGCAACCCTGCTCCTGGATAACGGAGCCGATGTGAACCTTGCCGATTCCACTTTATCTACTCCGCTGATGAAGGCGGCCGATTTGGGGTTTATCGACCTCGTTGATCTGTACGTAGTCCGACAAGCCGATTTATATCTCATGGACATCCGGCAAATGAATGCCCTCGACCATGCCGCTGAATCGAATGCGGTTGCGGGCAGCGGTTCAACCTCACCGGTGGATCCCGAGGCTGTTTATACCCGTCTGCATCTGGAAATGAACCCCTGATTCTGAACATCACTTTTTAAACCAATCACCCCATGAACCCCACTTCTTACTCATACTCGCGCCGGATTGTCTCAGCCCTTCTGGTGTTATTTATTGGCAGTGTAGCGCCTGTTCTTTCACAAAACACCGATCTGCCCAGTCCTACACCGAATATCCAAACCGCTCCGGCCGGCACCCTGGTGATCGCCATGGACAATACCCTGCAGGCGAATCCGGGTTACTTCAACGTGAAGGCCTATGGACTAATCGTGAAGATCCTGAACGCGGAACATCCAGTGCGTTGGGTGATCCAAAGCGGTAAGGCAAAGGATGGTGTCGATTTTTCGGCTATGGCCAGCCGTGTGTTCCCGACAACTGCTGCTGCAGCCATGCGAGATTTCAAATCGGGACCATTCCTGGTTTTTCCGCAGGATACCACCGGACTCGCCGCATTGGTTCAATCCTTCAATTCGGCTCAGTCTGTCAATCACCGGGTGAATGTGTATCGGCTTACTGCCCCGGTACAGGTGGATGTTCGGTACACATTGAACCAGAAACCACGGGGAGCTGTTTTGAACGACGGCAACAATGCAAAGATCCACGCCTCTTATTATATAAAGGCGGCCATCGATTCGCCCATGAACTGGCACGTGACCACAGCCTCGAACCTGGTGAACCAATGCTACACTTTCGCCTCCGAGCCCCATTCGAATGTGACTGGACCCACCATCGACTCCATCCGTGCATATATAATGAGTGGAGGAAACTTTCTGGCCCAGTGTCAAGCCATCACCACGTTTGAGAATTTCAGCAGCGGCCGTTTCCATACTACGAATGGGATAACCACGGTCAATCAATCGTCCTCCCCTCATTTCGCTTACCCCAATGCCGATCTCTCTTTCTCCCAGTACGAGGGTCGCTTTGATCCGAATGCGGTGGGAGGTGCGGTAAAGAATTGGAGAAAGTCACCTTCATCCGTTTTCATAAACGATCACCACAAACATCAAACGTATGCCTTACCCTCCGACACTACGTTGATCGGGCAAGCGGTTGCCAAGCTTTCCTCCGGTCGCGGGCATTTGGTTTTCTACACCGGTGGACACGATTACGCCAAGAATAACAGCATCGATCAGGTGAACGGTATGAGGGCGTTCTTCAATGCTTTCCTCACTCCCAGCGGACTCACCCAGTGCGATTTTCCCGGCCTCGTTACCGATATAGCGGTGCAAGCGTCGGTCAACGACGGCAGTATTTGCCTGGGTGATACCACTTCATTCCGCATCGTGGTGGTGAACAATGGAAATACGGCTGCAGTACCCAACGCGGTTTCGGTCCGACATGAATTCAACGCGCCCGGATTGAGTGTAAACTCAGCAACCGCCACTGCAGGATCCTACACCATGGCTACCGGAATCTGGAACGTGGGCACCATGCTTCCCGGTGCAAGCGATACCCTTGTCCTGCAAGTCACCGCCAACGACAGCGGGCTGTTCGTTAATACCGCGCTCGTCGACAAATACCCCGGCGACAACAATCCTTCGAATGACACATCCCGGGTCTCCCTTCTGGTGTCCGCTCCACAAACCGTTATTCTGCCACCGGTAAGTGCTTGTGGTTCGTACACCCTTCCCTGGGGAACGGTGGTGAATGCAAGTGGTATCTATAGCAACACCATTCCTACTGTTAATGGATGCGACAGTACGCAAACGGTGGAAGTCACAATCACGAACAGCAGTCCCGAAACCTGCAATGGAGTGGACGACGATTGCAACGGCCTGGTGGATGACGGTTTGGCGTATCTCGATTATTATCTTGACTTCGATGGTGACGGTTACGGAACAGGCAGCGCCGTACCGTTTTGCAGCAACCCCGGTTCAGGCTATTCCATCACTGCCGGTGATTGCGATGACGGTAATGCGGATATCAATCCTGCGGCGACAGAAGTGTGCAATGGGGTGGATGACGACTGCGACGCGCAGACCGATGAAGGGACTGTAGGGGCATTGGGTCCGATTTCCGGTACGGGTGTGGCCTGTGTTCCCCTGTCGGGTGGAACAGCCATGTTCAGCGTACCTCTCGATGAAAAATTCAGCGGATACTTATGGACGTTACCTCCGGGTGCGACAGTCGTCTCGGGTCAGAATACGAACACGATCACCATCGGTTGGTCAACCTCTACCATGCACAACATCGGCATCATCGGAACCTTGTCGGTTGCCGGAGTCAACCTGTGTGGAACCGGCGAGTCCAGCAGCATCCAGCTCGATCTCAACTTCACCGTTCCGGTAAGGCCTCCTTCTCCCTCGGGTCCCTCACGGCTATGCCCGGGCGCAACGGCCACCTATTCAATTTCCCCCGTTCAGCGCACCCGCTCTTATTTCTGGACAACTCCTCCCGGCATGGTCATCACTTCCGGGCAGGGTACCAACATCATTCAGGTTACGGTGGGGAACACCTTCGCCGGCGGCGACCTCATGGTGGAGGCCCGCAATTCCTGTGGCTCAGGTCCGGTACGGATGAAGAGCATCGGATTGAATCTTGCGATGACCCCCGATCCCATCAGTGGTCCCGCAAGTGGAGTTTGCGGTGCCGCCGGAGTGGTGTACAGTACGGTGGGTTCGATGAATTCAACCAATTACTTATGGACCGTTCCTCCGGGTGTTACCCTGATCAGCGGGCAGGGCAGCACCACCATTCATGTGGACATCAGCAATGCCTTTGGAACAGGTTCCATTACCGTTCAGGGGGTAAACGAATGCGGTCCCGGAACTGCCCGAAGCCTCACCATCCAGGGAAGACCTTTCATTGCAGGGAACATTAGTGGAAGCCAGACGATCTGTCCTGGAGCCATCGGTGTGCCTTATGGGATCAGCACTGTTTCAGGGGCAACTGCTTACACCTGGACTACGCCCGGCGGGAGTACGGTTGCCACTGGACAAGGCACCAAGAACATCCTGTTGAATTACGGATTGACGGAAGCCACGAACCAGATCATTGCGGTGCGAGCTTCCAACGACTGCGGGGTGAGCAATGCCAAAACGCTGAGTGGGATCACTATCAGCAGCAGTTTTTGTGGATCACGTCTGGGAACCGGAGCAGCAGGGCAGGGGGTCGAATTCGGGATCCGCCCGAATCCCATCAGGGATCTGGTGGCATTCGATATTCTGCTGGATCATCCCGGAGAACTGACGCTGCGCATCACCGATGCAGCCGGCCGGTTGGTTTTCCTCGAGCAATTGGAGCTACCATCCGGCACCAATACCCTGCACCGGGATTTCTCCTCGCTTTCATCCGGTATCTATGCCGTCACTCTGATTCATTCTGGCGGACAGTCCAGGCAGATGATCATGGTGGAATGAGGGGACTACCAAGCTGGTTCGTCCGATTGTTATAGGAAAGGCTCACCAATCTGGTTCGTTCCGTAGCGGTCGGTCAAACGCACCAAACCTGGTTTGTTGGTAGCCATCAGGCTTACTGAGGCGGGTGGTTCGACGATGTAAAAGACAGAAACCAGAAACCAAAACCGACCCCCTGATGGGTTCATAAATGAACCCAGGCAAATGACCAATTCCGCGAAAAAGAAACAGACAAGTCCGGCTGGTTTTGGCTACAGCACCTGTTCCAACGGCCGGCTTCCCACCCCCATTTCGAACCCTGAAAATCGGTCTCCGACCGATGAACAAACCGGTTTAAGACCGTTTCAACCCAAATGCTTCAATCGGCCATTGGTCCACAAAAACGCATGATCGGCACGATCTTAAAAAACAATTCTTCAATCCCGAAATAGTATTTTCTCATTGATGAAAGTATATCTAAAAACACAACAAAATTCCCGTTAAATCCATCGATTATGTATATACGAAATCCTACAGGCATTGTCAAGTTTTTGTCACATTTTTTTTGAGTACTGATTAATAGGTCTTTACACCTAATTCCGCGAAATAATTGACGAAATACTTGCATCGGGTATCAAAATATTCCGTAATTGCATATTGCTTCAAAGTCCAAGAACTCTAGTCCCAGCAATACCATCAACCTAAATGGTGGGTGCTAACACCCAGATCTTAGTTCGAAAAAAA
>JBJOER010000132.1:0-4009 GCA_046049215.1 Bacteroidota bacterium
TAAATCAGGTGGCATGGGTAAAATCCATTATTACCTGTTATACGTAATGGAAAAAAGGTAAATATTAGGATTATTGTTTGGAAGTCGGTTCGGTCTTGAGGAGGTCGCGGATGGCTACCGAGGCGCACACGGAGCCGAAAGTAGCCGGGAGATAGGAGATGGTACCGTAAGCGGATTTCTTAAAACGGCTACCGTCTGTCATCATGAGGGATTCACGAATAACCAACTCAGTGCTGAACACGGCCTTTACTCCCTTGCGAACGCCCAGCTTGGCCAGTCGCTTGCGGATGTATCGGGCGAAGCGGCACGTGTGGGTTTTGGAAATATCAGCAACCAGTAGTTTGGTGGGATCAAGTTTCCCCCCTGCACCCATACTGGAAACGATGGGGAGTTTGCGCGCGCGAGCCGCAGCAATGACCATGGTTTTTGGAGTGATACTGTCAATGGCCTCTACCACATAATCGAACGGATGGGAGGCGATGACGTTTTCGATCACCTCGGGCATGAGGAAGGAACGGATCACGTGCAGGCGGATCTCGGGATTGATGGCTCGCAGGCGTTCCTCCATGAGAATGGCCTTCGATTGCCCCTCTGTGGTTGCCAATGCAGGCAACTGTCGGTTGCGGTTGCTGGCTTCCACGTCATCCCCATCCACGATGGTCATTTCACCGACTCCCGCACGGGCGATGAATTCGGCTGCGTAGGATCCAACACCTCCCAATCCGATGACCAGCACATGGGCGCGTTCCAGCTTGTCAAGCCCTTCCTGTCCGGTGATGAGGGCTGTTCGCGATAACCAACTCCTGTCAGCCATGGAGAAAGATCTTCTTAAATCGTTTTTCAATTCCGGCAGCCAGATCCTCAACGGGTGTTCCGCGGATCACCGCTGCACGGCGGTACAAATCAGGAAGGGGAAACTGTGCCTCGTCGCTCTCGAGGAAAAACAGGTCCTCCGGCATGGATTCCAACATGGCAGACGCAGGTGAGCCCTCCTCGAATATCGGTGCGCCGAAGGAGAGACAGATGCCTTGCCGGATCAATCCTTCGCCGATGGTCTTGCGCAGGTTGTACCCGTGGATGATCCACGGTTGAGCCGGCTTCAGCTGTGCATGCAGCAGCGCGATTTCAGCGTGCGTGCGGACCGCATGGATGATGAGCGGCTTTTTCGATTCTTCGGATAGACGCACCGTGGCAAGGAAAACGTCTTTCTGTAACTCAAGGGGCAGGTCCACCAGGCGGTCGAGGCCGGCTTCGCCAATGGCCACAAGGTTCGGATGGTTCAGGTGTCTGCGGATCTCTTCCAGGTCCTCCTCCCAGTGATCAGGATGCAGATGCCAGGGGTGGAGCCCGGCAGAAAATAGTCCCTCGTTTTCCAGATCTTTCGAAAGTGTATCCGGGTTGAGCAGGTTGCGTATGGCAGTGACTCCCGGTGATGCCGGATGGTGAGTATGAATGTCGAAACAGGTCATAATTGGTCTTGGTAGAAACGCTCGATCAGGAGCTCGTTCCGGTAAATGTTCTTCAACGTCCAGGTCTTGCGCAGATCGTCCTTCTCCTCTTCGCTCAACGCCCAGGCAATCTCCGAATCGCGTAGACGGTGTGAAAAATGCTGCAGGAGGATGGCCGCTGCTGCAGCGATGTTGAGCGATTCGGTGAATCCCCGCATGGGTACGATGACGAATTCGTCGGCTTCAGCTTTTACCACATCACTGATGCCGATATGCTCCTGTCCGAAGACGAGAGCAAGCGGAGTCGATACATCCACATCGTGCAGTGGTTTGCATCCTGCTTCAAGCGATGTCGCCACGATGCGGTACCCCTTTTCTTTCAATGTTCTTAGGCAACGCAGCGTGTTGTGCCCGTCCTCGCGGTACTTATGTACGCTCAACCATTTGTGCGAGCCTTTCAGCACTTTCTTGGCCGGCTTGAACTTGGCTCCATTCTCGATGATGTGCACGTCCTGGATGCCGAAACACTCACAGGAACGCATCACCGCATTGGCGTTGTGGGCATCGGCGATATTCTCCAGTACGCATGTAAGATGTCGCGTGCGCCCGGCAAGGACCTCCTCGAACCGGGCCTTACGCTCGTCCTTCAGGAATCCTTGCAGGTAGGCGAGGAGGGCAGGCGACACCTCTTGCGGTTGGGTCTTTTTCACGCTGCAAAGATGACAAAACAGGAGGCAGGAAGATGCCCGCAACAGAACTCGAAGCCAATGAAAGTGTTCAACAACGGCCGGTGAATACTTCGTTTTGCGAACAATCCGGCACATTTCGCCTATTCGTATTTTGCGTAACGTAAAAAAGGTAAAACAATGAAGCCCGGACAAAATCCCTTCCCACTGCATGCCACCTCGCGCGAAGCACAATTCATCGACCGATCAGCAGCGATCCAAGCCCTGAACGAATCCTTGAAAACCGGAAAAACCGTACTGGTGAGCGGCAGGAAAGGAGCGGGCAAAAGTACGCTGATCCGTCAATGGGAGATCGGCATGGAAAATTCAAAAGGAGCGGGGATTCTCATCGCTGACTGCTACCCCTCACTCACCGAGGAGGAATGGTTGCGATCCATCACACGTCAACTGTTGTCCGGAATCGATCCCTCTCAGGTGAAAACCATTCGTGAGCTGGCTTCGTCGCTGACTTTTATGCATCCCCTGGTGCGATACGAGTCCTTCAGTGGAAAAGCCGTCCTCGATTTCACCCTCGACTCCGATTACAAACCTGCTCTCTGCCTCGAGCAATTGTTTACCTACATCAGCCGAACGTTGAATCCCAAAGCCATCGTTCTGGATGGGCTTCAGCAACTGGGTACATTCCGTGGATCGGATACGCTTTCCCATCTGAAACAAGCTATTACCGGTTCTCCGAAAACACAGTTCGTTTTTTGTGCCGACGAGGGGTTGCAACTGAAACAGATACGTGAGCGAAACCAAATGCCTGTGGATGTGTCGATTTTGGTGGATGTTGTACTTGATCAATGCGGCGAAGAAATCCTGAGTACCTACTTCGAAAAAGGGTTTTCGAATGAGAAACGAAAACTCTCGCGGGAGGCGATCGAGCACCTCATGGACTGGTGCCGCATGGATCTTTCTGCAACTGTACAATTAGCTCATCGCTTGTTCTCAGGTGGGCAAAAGCTGATCGATGAATGGACGCTGCAGGAGGTACTGAGGGAAATGCAGCAGGAGCGCGAGGCTTTTTACTATACCTACCGCGACCTGCTTACCGATAACCAGTGGATCCTGCTGAGGGGCATCGCCCGCGAAAGGGGAGCGAAAATGGTGATGGGCTCGGAGTTTATCCGCAAGAATGGCCTGGGTACGCCAAGTTCGGTTCAAACGGCCATGGCCGCCTTGCAGGAGAAATCACTCATCTACGAGGAAGAAGGTAAATGGTGGGTTTGCGATGTCATCTTCAGCCGCTGGCTGGAAGAGGCCGGATAAGGTGGTTTATTGCCGATTATTCTCGCTGATCATACTGATAAAGGTCACGTTTCATGCCCTTTGGTGAAGCTACTTTTGATTCATCAATCTTCATTAAATGAATATCAATCTTCCTTTGTCGCACTCGAGACTGTTCGCGCTTGTGATGCTATGTTTTCTTTTTCCTGAAGCCAACCTCATCGCGCAGGATCAGGGTGTCAAAAACGAACGCCTCAATCTTCCGGGTGATAACTTCAATCTGGCGGCCATGCTCGATATTTTTCGGAAGTCTCCAACGCTGGAGTCGTTCGAAGCAGCTTTGAATGCGGATACGAGTAAGATCAACAACCTCGATCTGAACAACGACGGCAAGGTGGATTACATCAAGGTGTTCGACCGTCCAGAGGGAGGCGTGCATACCATCATCCTCCAAAGCGATCTGGGTCCGAACGATGCACAGGATATCGCTGTGATTTTCGTCGAGAAGAAAGGAAACGATATCACCATTCAGGTGGTGGGCGACGAGGAACTTTACGGTCCGGACTACATCGTCGAACCCTCGGCCAACAAGCCACAGACCGGTAC
>JBJOER010000133.1:0-33835 GCA_046049215.1 Bacteroidota bacterium
CGTAACAGATCGCCGGTTTCATCGAAAAGTTCCGTCGTAAAAGGTCCACTACCTACGCGTGTACAGTACGCCTTGAAAATGCCATACACCTTGCCGATGGATGCGGGAGGCAATCCCAGACCGATGCATGTACCTGCGGCTATGGTGTGCGAGCTGGTGACGAAAGGATAAGATCCGAAATCAACATCCAGCAATGAACCCTGAGCACCTTCAGCCAACACCTTTTTACCCTCACTCAGCGCACGATTTATGACATACTCGCTGTCGATGAACGGAATTTGACGAAGCAGTTCAAGCCCTTCGAAAAAAGCCGGCTCTAGCTCATCCATGTGATAGACGAATTGGTGGTGAGCCAATATGGCTTTGTGCTTGTTCACCAAAGCATCATAGAAATCCTTGAACCGGGGGTGTTCAAGGTCGCCAACACGAAGCCCGTTCCTACCCGTTTTGTCCATATAGGCTGGACCGATCCCTTTGAGTGTTGAACCGATTTTCTCCTTGCCTTTCGCTGCTTCTGAGGCGGCATCCAGCAAACGATGGGTAGGCAGGATGAGATGAGCCTTACGGGAAATGCACAAGTTGGAGAACACATCCACTCCTTTCGAGGTCAGGGCATCCACTTCTTTCTTGAAGACAACCGGATCTATAACTACGCCATTGCCTATGATATTCAATGTTTGGGGATGAAAAATTCCGGAAGGAATGGTATGCAATACATGCTTGTTCCCTCCGAACTCAAGCGTATGTCCTGCATTGGGTCCCCCTTGAAAACGGGCAATGATGTCATAATCCGGGGTAAGGACATCAACAACTTTGCCTTTGCCCTCGTCGCCCCATTGCAGGCCGAGAAGTACATCCGCCTTCATCTTTTCATTCATCGCTGATGCCATGGAGTGGTAAGTCGAAAAATCAATTGCTCAAAGCCTGTTCGGCCAGTGCCTCGTTGTCAACAACCTGGAACACATTCACCAATTTGGTGATTACCAACAAATTCTTGATTTTCTCTGGGACAGCACAAATCACCGCCTCGCCACCCGACTTCCGCGCTTTAGAAAGTATTCCGAGCAACACATTGAGGCCGGTACTGTTCATGTATTTGAAATCATCGAGGCTGATGACAAACCGGCTATTCTCCTTTTCGGATATTCCTTCAATCTCCTCCATCAATGAATTGGCCTGGTTTTTTTCAATCAGGTTTCCTTTGAGTTTCACAAGGGTGTAATTCGCTTTTTCCGTAATCTGATATTCAAAATCCATGTGCTTATGTGTATCAGGGCAAATTTACCCCATTTTTCGTTCGTAGATGTCCGCATTCGCCTTTCAATTGCAACTCTCGGCATTTGCCGAAAAGGTTGAGGCTGTGGTTCGTCACATCAAAACCAAGGATATCGCCCATCATGGTCTGAATCTGCTGAACCCGTGGATCACAAAATTCGAACACCTTCCCGCAATCTTGGCAGATCAGGTGATCGTGCTGCTTGTAGGCGTATGATTTCTCGAAAAGGGCCATGTTCTTGCCAAACTGATGCCGGGTCACCAGGTCGCAGGCAAGCAAGTGCTCGATGGTGTTGTAGATGGTGGCCCTGCTCACGCTCGACTTTTTCTTGCGCATGAGCAGGTAAAGTGAATCGATATCGAAGTGATCGTCGAGCGCATAGACCTCCCGAAGAATCGAATACCTTTCGGGGGTTCGCCTCAGGTTCTGCTTTTCCAGGTATTCGGTAAAAACCTGTTCGGCTTTTGAAACCACATCCTCTTTCATGGTTGCCTGTCGTGAAGTTTTCATCGTGCTCCTGAGTCTATACGGGTGACTGCTAGGATTCCGGGCAACTTTTCCAGCCTCCGGACAAGCACCTTCAAATGCTCCGTATCGTGAACGAAAAGCATAATGGTACCTTCAAAAAGCCCATCGTTGCTCTCGATGTTGAGCGACCGGATATTGACTTTCAATTCAGATGAAATGATCTTGGTGATGTTGCTCACTACGCCCACATCGTCCATGCCGTTGATCCTGATTCCGACCAAAAAGGCGATCTGCTGTTGTCCGAACCAACGTGCTTTGACGATACGGTAGGCATAATTCGACATCAGCTGTATGGCATTCGGACAGTTGGTGCGGTGGATTTTGATACCCTCATTGAGAGTGATGAATCCGAACACATCATCCCCGGGGATAGGATTGCAGCAAGGTGACAGCTTGTAATCGATCTTGTCCATGCTCTCGCCGATGACCAGCATATCGCTTTTCCCACGGATGGAGCGCACCATTTCCTCGAAGTTCTGCTTATCGGTTTTCTCGGGTAAGATCAGGCTTCCCTGCTCCTTCATGTCGAAGAAGTCCTTGAGGTTTTTCAGGTCGATGGCTTCCAAACCGATTCGGTGATAGAAATCGGTGAGATTGGAAACCTTGTAGAACAAAAGCAACTCGTTGATATTATACTGCCTACCAACCAACTTCAATGCGCGGAGCCTGCGCTCGAAAATATCCTTCCCACTCTCGGCGATACGTCTTTTATCCTCCTTGAGGGCGGTCTTGATCTTGGATTTGGCCTTCGCCGTGATCACATTCCCAAGCCACTCGTCCTTGGGATTCTGCTTCGATGATGTCAGTATTTCAACCTGATCGCCACTTTTCAAGACATGGCTGTGGGTCACCAAACGGTGATTGACTTTGGCCCCGATGCATCTACTTCCGATGTCAGAGTGAATCTCAAAAGCGAAATCCAAAGCAGTACTGCCGGAGGGAAGCGTCTTGATCTCACCACTGGGAGTAAAGACGAAAATCTCATCGGCGAAGAGATTCAGTTTAAAATCATCGATAAAGTCAAGGGCGTTGGATTCCGGACTCTCCAGCATCTCTCGAATGCGATTGATCCAATCATCAAGCGCAGTTTCATGGTTCGACTCCTTGTATTTCCAATGGGCTGCGTAACCCTTCTCCGCGATTTCATCCATCCTCCGGGTTCGAATCTGCACCTCCACCCATTTCCCTTCTTTGCTCATCACCGTCGTGTGCAAAGACTCGTAACCGTTGGCCTTGGGAGTGGAAATCCAATCGCGCAACCGGTCAGGATTGGGAGTGAAATAATCCGTAACAATGGAGTACACCTTCCAACAGTCGGATTTTTCTCGATCAAAAGGCGTGTCGATGATGATGCGGATGGCGAACAGGTCGTAGACCTCCTCAAAAGAGACCTCCTGCTTCTTCATTTTGTTCCAAATCGAATTGATTGATTTGGGCCGCCCCTTTATTTCGTACCTGAATCCCTCCTGCTCCAGTTCCTCGCGAATGGGCCGGGTGAACTCCTGGATGAACTTCTCGCGATCGCGCTTGCTCTGTTGTAGCTTCAGGGCAATGGACTTGAACACGTCCGGCTCGGTGTATTTCAGCGACAGATCATCGAGCTCTGTCTTGATGGAATACAGACCCAGACGATGTGCAAGCGGAGCATAGAGGTATGCGGTTTCAGAGGCGATCTTCAGCTGCTTGTCCTTGGGCATCGAACCCAGGGTACGCATGTTGTGGAGACGGTCGGCGATCTTGATGAGGATGACCCGCACATCATCACTCATGGTAAGCAGCATCTTCCTGAAGTTCTCAGCCTGCAGGGAAGATGTATGGTCGAACACACCGGAGATCTTCGTCAATCCGTCAACGATACCGGCCACCTTTGGATTGAATAACCGCTCGATGTCCTCGAGGGAATAATGAGTGTCTTCCACCACATCGTGCAAAAGGGCGCAAACGATGGACAATGCCCCGAGTCCGATCTCCTCCGCGACAATCATGGCAACGGCAATCGGATGAAAAATGTAGGGCTCACCCGTTTTTCTGCGCATATCCTTGTGCGCTTCGAGCGAAATGTCGAAAGCCTTTCGAATCAGTTTTCGCTCGCTCTTTTCAATATTGGGTTTGCAAGCCCGCAAGAGTGCACGGTACCTTTTCAGGATTTCTTTCTTCTCGGCTTCGGGGTCGAGTACAACGGGCAATTCACTGGTGTCGGCCTTGGATATGGGCTGCGGTGTTGTCGACATACTTACAAATATAACAAAGACCCCTCCGTCAAACGGAAGATTTTCAGCCGTAAACCAACAGGGTTTGTCAGGAAGTTCCTACTTGAATTCCGATGTATCAGTGGAACTGAAAATCCATTAACCGTTCACCATTACCGGCATGACCAGCATGAGCAAATCCGCGTGCGGATCGGCTTCAGCTTTGGGCGGGGATAGTAAACCGGCACGGTTGGGCAAAGACAACTCCAATTGAACATGTTCCGACTGGATGTTATTCAACATATCCTGAAGGAACCGAGCATTAAAGGCGATTTCGATGTCCTTGCCGTCATAAGTGCAATTCAAGCGCTCGTTGGCATCGTTACCGAAATCAACATCTTCAGCTGAGATGTCCACCTGACTTCCGGCAATGCGGAATTTGACCTGGTGGGTGGTTTTGTTCGAGAAGATACTGACGCGGCGGATTGAATTCAGGAATGACTGCCGGTCGATTTCCATCCGGTTGGGATTGTCCAGCGGGATGACGGCCTCGTAATTGGGATACCTTCCGTCGATCAGGCGACAGATAAGACTGACATTTTCAAACGAGAAAAATGCATTGGACTCGTTGTAATCGATTTTCACCTGCGTGCTCGCAGATGGAAGAGAGGCTTTCAGCAGCCCGAGCGGCTTCTTGGGCATGATGAACGCCGTTTCTTTGGCCGAGCGAATGTCGGCACGACGGTAACGGACAAGCCGGTGAGCATCTGTGGCCACAAAAGTGGCACCTTCCTGTCCGAATTGACAAAACACACCGGTCATGACAGGCCTTAGATCGTCCGTTCCCGTGGCGAAGAGCGTATGGGTGATCGCTTCGGAAAGTACATCGGATGGCATTTCAATGGTAGAAGGCTTATCGATGACAGGCAGTTTGGGAAAATCCTCGGCATTCAATCCGGTCAGCTTGAACTTACCGTCGGATGAATTGATTTCTACCTGAAAACTATCCTTTTGAACCTTGAAGGTCAGGGGTGTAACACCAAAGGTTTTGAGTGTTTCCAACAGGATTTTGGCGGGGACTGCTACACGCCCGCTTTCCTTGCTGTCGACAGACACAATTGTCGTCATGGTGGTCTCCAGGTCAGAGGCAGAAACCTTCAGGGAATCGGGGCTCAATTCGAAAAGGAAATTCTCCAGGATCGGCAATGGGGTGCTGCTTTGCAGTGCTCCACTGATCACCTGAAGCTGTTTGAGAAGGATATCGGAGGAAACAATGAATTTCATAATGACAAACGATTAGGGGTTGATCAGGACGAATTGGTGTCCATAGGGCAAAGATATTCAGGCGCCCGAGGTGAAGATTGGCAGACCCACCGGACTTTTCAACAAAAGTCGTCCAACCGGTCAGAACCTGGACTGGGCGGGGGTCTTATCGGGACCCGGGGTGAAATTCTGAGGGTCTTTCAGGATACGGTCAAAATGAAAATACTGGCATACCAGCATCGAAGAATCGCCCGACATGAATCCATAGAATTTATCCAGATCGAAAGGCACGGGCATCCCCGAAACCGGATCCAGTTGCAGGCGTGTGGAAGCTGTCAAGGGCTTGCGGTAACAAGTTAATTCGCGGGCGACTCCATCATCTAGTTTTACCTGAATTTTTGCGAATGGGGCGGAACGACGAATGGAATCGACCTGGCCGGTTTTCATTTCTCCGTCAATACGCTCGAAATACGTTTCACTGAAGGCCGATAAAAACAAGCGGATCTTATTAAGATCCAATGAAGATATGGGGGTACTTTGGGCACCTGATACCACGGAATAAGTTGAATCGGGAAGTCGGTTCAATTCAAAGGTGCGATCCGGACGTGAATATTCGTCGATACGTACCCTTGTGATTCCCCTGGGATCAAATCGAAAAATCGACTTATCACGCCATTCGGATTCCATGGCAAAATACCGGGTGGTTAAAAAACCATTGAAGCCCGGAATATGGGTAATGAAGGGCTTCGTGGACTTTTCAATGTACATGAAGGTACCGAGATTGTCCATGGTGGGATGGCCGACGTAGTATTTTTTCACAGCATTCCCTCCGGAGTAGATTTCAATCTTAACCGAAGTGGCCGCCATGACTTTCATGGTATTGTTGTACAAATTCTTTCCAACCGGACTTTTAACCTGAACCGCCCGGATCGTATACAACAAATTATCAATAGCGTCTTTCCTGGCAGTGAATTTCTCATTGACGGACCAGGACCCATCTCCCCTACGCTTCAGTGTGACTTGATGGCCGTTCTTGTCAGCGAGGAAGAGCTGATCGACGGATGCAGTATCCTGAAATGCAAAATCACTCAACTCTCCCTCAAGGGAATCGGCACTTCGCATCCACCAGGCCGCTACGGCTAAAACCACAAGGAGTATCAATACGCCAAAGGCGGTCTTATTTCGTTTCATGTCAGCCTTTTTGAATTTGCGCGTTTTCTCAGAATATACTTTAGCAATCCGGTGATTAGCACAGCCATCAGCGGAACGAACAAGGCGACACTTGTCCACATGCCTTGACCGGTCTCCATCACGGCAGGATCAAGGAGACGCAGTTTGAAGTCCTTATTCCTGCTCATCATCAACTCGTCCCCTTCGGAAAGGTAATCGATCACATTCAACAAAAAGGTCTTGTTCCCGAAGGTGGTCCCGGTGAACCTATCTCTGCACAAAGGCTGCGCCTGACCACGCTGGACATCATTGCGGATCAGGTCTCCATCAGAAACAACCACCATCTTTCCGCCCGTGGTGGACTCCTTGAAACCAATCTCGGAGTTCTCCGCAATCAGAGGTGGAATCCTGTTCTTGTAGAGCGAAGTAAAATCGCCTTCCAACAAAACAGCGACGGGAACCTCTTTGTGCGGGAACAGCTTAGGGTCGGGCTTGAATTGCATGATACCAAGGCTCACACGCACAGGAGCAGGCAGGACTTTGCTATAACCGGAGGTCGTCAACAGGATACTTCCTTTCACGCCGGGAGCCTGAACCAGATCGATGCTGCTGACGAATTGACCTTTGATGGCATTCAAACGGCTGACAATGGGATGGTCCGACTTGGGTGTCATGACCGGGAAATAATACCAGGGCAGAAATTCCTGTTTGGGTTGATTGCCTACAGTACCGGTCACAACAGGAATGAGTGAAGCCATAAGGTCCTGCACCAGGTCATAATTGATTCGCGCACCATACCGGAAAAGCATGTCATCCAGCCGAAGGTCACGTGCAAGCGCCATCGTCTCCCCCCGGCGGCTCAGACTGTCCATGGTCACCGACATGGGGTCGAGCAACCAAAGCACCCTCCCTCCCTTCATCACAAATTGGTCTATGACGAACTTATCCTTCTCGTCAAAAGCGCTATCGGGCCTGGCGACAACAAGGGTTTTAAAGTCTTTGAGGGCATTGAGCTGGCCGTCAATCCGGACACGTTTGAGCGCGTAACTATTACCGATCGCCGCTGCGAGGTCGGCCACCTGAAGTGTATCCAATTCACCATGCCCCTCGAGGAAGCCGATGGAAGGCCTGGCCGGATTTGTCACCTTGCGAATGGCATTGCTGAATTCGAATTCCAGATTTTGGATACTGTTGTGCAGCATCTGCTCCGGGGGAGCACCAAGTTGGCTTTTCAGCAGCAATACACTCTCCTCAACATTGGAAAAACTCACCAAGGCTCCCGGAAAAATATAGGTACGTTTCACACCTTCCTGTGTACGTTCCTCGAGCGTCGTGGGCTGTATACCTTTCTGATACAACTGTGCGTACAAGCTATTTCGCTGCTTTTCATCCGGATCAGCGGAAGGATCGATGAAAACGAATTCCAGGTTCCCCTTGGAGTACCTTTTCATTTCATCCAATAACTCGTAGGTGGCACTTCTCAAACGGGAAAATCCAGGGGAAAAATCTCCTTCCAGATAAACCCTCACAAAAACCACATCTTTGAGGTCGCCAACCAATTTCAGTGTTGACTCGGAAAGGGTGAATCGCTTGTCCTCGGTCAGGTCAAAACGTGTAAAAACAAATCCGGAAAGGATGTTCAATACTACAAGAATGGCTATCAGCAAGAACAATTGCAATATGGATTGCCGCCTGAATCCGCCGGCGCCTTCCTTGACTTTTTCTGTATTTCCTACACCCTCTACCATTTTCTGCTTTCGATTACAGTACGCGTGAGAAAAAGAAACAGGGCGATTACGGAAAGAAAATAAACGAGGTCACGCGTATCGACCACTCCCCTGCTAATGCTTAGGTAATGAGCATTTATTCCTAATCCATACAAAATGGTGGAAGATTTTCCAATTCCGGAAAGGGCAGCCAGGGAATCGAGTCCCTTGAACAAGAAGAGACACAGAAAAAATGAAACGATGAAAGAGACAACCTGGTTATCGGCCATCGATGAAGCGAATACGCCCATCGCGACAAAGCATGCTCCAAGGAGGGCCAAACCGATGTAAGAACCAAGGACGGCTCCCGTGTCCACATTGCCCACAGGAAGACTAGTTTGGTAGATCACCAAGTAATACACCAAAGTGGGCAGCAATGAGAAAATGACCAACACCACTCCCGCCAGGTACTTGGCAACAACCACCTGCATTTCGGTCAATGGCCGGGTCAGCAAGAGCTCCAGCGTGCCTGCTTTTTTCTCCTCTGAGAAAAGCCGCATGGTGATGGCCGGAATCAAAAAAAGATACATCCAGGGAGTGAGAGAGAACAAGGGGTCTAATTGAGCGTGCCCACTCTCCGGTATATTGAAGGAGGAGTCCTTGAACACCCATAGGAAGAGTCCGAGGGTCAATAAAAAAACGATGAGTACAATATACCCGATCAGGGAATTCAAAAAGGCATTGACTTCCTTGATGATGAGTGCGCGCATAGGGAAGCCAAAAATAGTGATTGGAGTCGAGCTTGAACAAGGTTCATACCTTTGCAGGTAGGTATGTGCGGAATCCTTGGTTATGTCTCGCTTGAAGAGACCGGACTTCCCGGTGACGAAGCTTTTATACGGGCATTGGATAAACTCGAAAGAAGAGGCCCTGATGACCGGGGTTTCGAGAGATCAGGCCCTCTAATCCTGGGACACCGCAGGCTCTCCATCATTGATTTGAGTGAGGCCGGGCATCAACCCATGAGCGACGAATCAGGTCGTTACACCATGGTTTTCAATGGTGAAATATTCAATTTCAGAGAAATTCGTTGCGAACTGGAATCCGAAGGAATCTGTTTCAACTCCCGTTCCGATTCGGAAGTCCTGCTGAAAGCCTACATCCGTTACGGAGAAACCTGCCTTGATAAACTGAACGGTTTTTTCGCATTCTGCATTTATGACCGCCAGAAGAACACCTTGTTTTTGGCCCGCGACCGGTTCGGGATCAAACCCCTGTATTACTACAGGAATGGAAACAAATTTGCTTTTTCATCGGAGATCAGGCCGTTGGAAAATCTGGTTCCATCACTTGAAATCGACCACTCCAGTCTGAGACTTTTTCTTCAATTGAATTACATCCCCGAGCCCTTCAGCATCTACAGGAACATCCGAAAATTACAAGCCGGGCATTTCATGAATATTCATCTCGGTGGAAATTCAATTGAAGAAATTGATTTCGAAGAAACATCCTGGTATCACATTCATCTGCCCGAAACTTATACTCCGTCGGCTGCCCACTACAAAGAATCATGTGAAAGGATACGCGTGTTGCTAAGGCAGGCGGTTGAGCGACGACTGGTGAGCGATGTGCCATTGGGCTGCTTCCTTAGCGGGGGATTGGACTCTTCCATCATCACCGGTCTGGCGGCAAAGCAGGTCAGCAAACTTCACACCTTTTCGCTGGGTTTTGCCGGATCAGGACATTTCGATGAAACAGCTTACGCGGCGGAGGTTGCCGCACATTTCGGAACGACTCACACCGAATTCAAAATTGCAACAGCCGACGCACTGTCCGCTCTGCGAGAGCTTTTGAATCACCTCGACGAGCCTTTTGCAGATTCCTCTGCCCTGGCTGTTTTCCTGCTCACCAAAGAGGCGAAAAAACGGGTCACCGTCGCACTGAGCGGGGACGGCAGTGATGAGTTATTTGCCGGCTACCATAAGCATCGCGCAGAATGGATGACCGGTGCAATGGGCCCGGTTGCCAGATCCATAGTGCGACTTGCATCCCGGATATCCAAACCTTTTTCCGGTTCAAGAAATAACCCGGCCTCCAATGCCATACGGCAACTGCATCGGTTTGCAGATGGAATGAACCTCGACTGGCCAGGTCGGTACTGGAGGTGGTGTTCCATTGCGACAGATTCCGATGCCGCGGCCCTGCTACATCCCGACCTGGCGGAAAGCACACAGGAGGAAACGATGAAACGAATTGCCTGGCTGACCCGCCATTGTGAGGGAAAGCCTGACTTTAATAAAAACCTTTTGAATGACTGCTCGCTGGTATTACCGGGAGACATGCTGACCAAAGTGGATCGCATGTCCATGTCAAACAGCCTGGAGGTACGCTTGCCGTTCCTGGACAAAACGGTTGTCGAGTTCGCTTTCCAACTTCCGGCGGAATATAAAATTGACCGGAGAACTCAGAAAAAAATCCTGAAAGATACCTTCATGGCTGATCTGCCGGAACGAGTGTTAAATCGGACCAAAAAAGGATTCGAAATCCCATTGAAAGATTGGCTGGACGGTCCGCTTCGTCCGGTTCTTCAGGAGGTTTTCCAAGGGGAAGAATTCAAAAAAAGCGGTATTTTTAACTCCCTTCAGGTTCAACAGTTAATGGCCTCCTTCAGCAAAAAACAACCCGGGGATTCAGCCGCCCGGTTGTGGGCCTTGTTGGTTTTTCAACTTTGGAAGCAGAAACGAACCATCGAAAATTAAATGCCCCGGGTACTTCGAATCATTAACCGGCTAAACCTGGGCGGGCCCACCTACAATGCGGCCTACCTTTCCGCTCTGATGCAACCGGAGTTCGAAACCATGCTGGTTGCAGGAATGCGAGATGAGAGCGAGGAAAGTTCAGAATTCATTCTCGAAAAAATGAACCTTTCGCCGCACTACATCCGTGCAATGCGCAGGGAGATCAACTTCAGGGACGATATTCAAGCTTTTCAGGATATCAAAAAGATCATTCGTGAATTCAAACCGGACATCGTCCATACTCATGCCGCCAAAGCGGGCGCTGTGGGGCGCATCGCAGCTTCAGGAGAAAAAGTACCGGTCATCCTTCACACATTCCACGGACATGTTTTCAAGGGTTATTTCAATCCATTGACCACCCGGGTTTTTATCGGCCTGGAAAGATACCTCGCCAGGCTAAGCACCGGAATCATCGCAATCAGTGAATCACAGAAAAAAGAACTGGCAGAAACCTATAGAATCTGCCCAGCCGACAAAATCAAAGTCATACCTCTTGGATTCGACCTAAGCCGCTTTCACAACAACCAGGATGAACTCCGGACAACGTTCAGAAATGAATTCGGGCTTAATACAAGCACCGTCGCAGTAGGTATAATCGGCCGTCTAGTCGACATCAAAAACCACAAACTTTTCCTTGAAGCATGGGCCAGGCTCATGAAAAAAACGTCTGTTCCTATCCATGCGTTCATCATCGGTGACGGTGAACTAAGAAGCATACTTGAATCGGCCTGCCGTTCATTGAGCATACCGTTCAATATTCCAGGGCAGCTGAACCCAGAAGCCAGCCTGACCTTCACCAGCTGGATCATTGATATTGAACGTGCACTTGCCGGCCTCGACATCGTAGCGCTCACCTCCAATAACGAGGGCACACCCGTCAGCCTAATCGAAGCGCAGGCTGCAGGAAAACCTGTGATTTCAACCGATGTCGGAGGTGTCAGCGATACAATGACCAACGGGGAGACCGGAATACTGGTACCGGCAGGTAATGTCGACACACTGACCGAAGCCCTATCCAGGCTTTCCGAAGACGAAAGCCTTCGTATTCGGATGGGCGCACGCGGCTCATCTCTTGCCGATGCCCGTTTTGGTGTGTCGCGACTCGTGGATGATATGAGAAGTTATTACAATAGCTTGCTTTAATTGACGAGGGAAAATCACGACGTTTTCGCAACAAAACTGATTCGAGGAATTCCACTAAAGCAGTTGATTCCCAAAGAAAATACGGATCGGAATCACCATAAGCCCTCCGGGTTGGCCGATAAGCCTGCAGATACCAAAAACGCTGGCCTTCGCCCTTGAAAATCACTAACTTTGTAACATGTTGAAGCACATCGTCCGGCTGGGCCGAACTGGATTGACGTTAGCGATCCTGTTGCTGATTAGCAGTTGCGCCATCAACCCCAGCATCATGTTTAAGTCCAGGAACGAAACCATGATGTCGAGCGACTCCTCCCTTCACGAAACCACCTACCGGATTTCACCGGGAGACCTCCTTCAAATCGACATATACACCAATAAAGGTGTAAAGCTGGTTGATCAGTCCAATAATATCAGCACCTCCAACTCAGCGATCACCAACGTCAATACAGGCAACTCCAGCACCGGATTTCTGGTTGAACAGGACGGCCTCCTGAAAGCTCCGCTCTGTGGGCGGATTGCAGTAACAGGCCTTACCATCAAGGAAATCGAAAACCTGATTGAAACTTGTCTCAAGGAATACTACACCGACCCTTTTGTCATTGTCAGGGCCATGAATAGAAGAGTGGTGGTATTTACCGGAACAGGCGGAGCCGGGCAGGTGATTGAATTGAAGAATGAGAACATGGATCTTATCGAAGTCCTGGCCGAAGCAGGCGGTTTGACCAACACCGGAAAAGCGAAAAAAATCAAGATTCTCCGTGGAGCACCTGCCAAAACGAGAGTCATTCACATCGATCTTTCAACCATTGCCACCTACCAGGCAAGCGACCTCAGGATCATGCCAAACGACATTGTTTATGTCGAACCGGTATCGCGAATCTCACAGGAAGTACTCAGCCAGATTGCACCGGTAGTCGGCATTATCACCAGCCTGGCACTGATCTATCAAATTGCAAGCGGTCTGAGGTGACCGTTAACCCCCTGTTCCATGCCGAAAAAGAAAATCAGTCCGATAAACGAGGAGTTCGACGTCAAACTCCTGATCACCATCGGTCGTAAGAATTCCATCGCGCTGGCTCTGATTATCCTTGCATCAGCAATTTCGTCTTTTCTGATCATACGTTACACTCCTCCGGTTTATGAGTCCACAAGCATACTCCAGCTTTCAATGGAGAACGAAGCGAAGGGCATATTGAATCCGGTAACGCTTCAGCAGTTCCAGGACGAAAGTAAAATCCTGGCGTCGAGTATCGAGCTGATCCGGTCGAAAGTGATGGTTGCAAGAGCCCTCTCTCGTCTTCCGATGGAAGTGAGCTACTACAACAAGGGAGACATCCTCACCTATGAACTGTATAAAAGCTCTCCTTACCAGGTCGAATTCGACAAGCCGGACAGCGCAATGTTCGAACGACCGATTTTCATCGAATTCAACCGTGCGGATAATTACAATCTTCGCTATACTGGGCCATCAGGAGACAATATTTTAAAAAACAACCTGCCTTCAGGGACGTGGCAACAAATCCCCGGAATGAGGATCAAGATTGATGTCACCGACTCACTTGTCATTCACAACATGAAAGGCAATCTGTCGAAGGATGCTTTGTTTTTCAAAATCAACTCTCCAGCACAACTGGTGACCGATGTCATCAAAAACCTGAAGGTCCTCGCACTGAATCCGCAAGCCTACACGATCCAGATCTCAATCAAAGACGGGAATAATCTCCGGGCAGCCGACATCTCCAATGCCCTCGCCAACGAGTTCAAGAATTACGACCTTGAAAAGAACTCGGAAGTGGCCGACAAGATTCTTACGTTCATCAATAACACGATTTCCGGAATCGACGAAAACCTGAAGACGAGTGAACAGGAAATCGAGCAATTCCAAAGGCAAAACAAGTTGATTGATGCGGATGAGACCGGTAGCAAGGTCATGAATGAACTGGATGCCCTCCAGACCGAAACGTATAACCTCAAGAAAGACATCTTCATCCTCCAAAATGTAATGAGTGAAATCTCCAATGAAACCGACATTGGCGCTTTCATAATGAGTGTCTCAGGGATGTTCAACAATCCGGCCATCGCCGAACAGCTGAGGACGATGCAGCGTCTTTTGGAGGATCGTAACCAGATCAGGCTATCGTCAACTGAAAAAAGTGATGCCTACAAGAACCTGGAATTGAAATTGTCCAGCCAGAAAACCCTTCTGCAAAACATGTTGAGCAACGAGGCCGCTAAACTGAAATCTCAGCTCAATTATTCGGAAAGCGAATTGTTTAAGAAACAGCAGCAACTCGGACGCATACCCGGCCAGCAGGCCGAGGCCAGCAGGCTCAAGAGGGTCTTTTCCATCAATGAAAAATTCTATTCCCTATTGCTTGAGAAAAAAGCCGAATTTTCGATTACCAAGGCGGGATATGTACCCCAACACATCATTCTGGAAGAAGCTAAATTGAACACGGCTCCCATATCACCTAAGAAACCGCTGATCATCAGTGCCAGCCTGACCATTGGCTTCATCCTTGGATTCCTTCTTATCCTTGTCAAATACCTTCTCTACAATGAGATCAACTCCTTGGAGGAAGTCGGATTGTATACGGACGCTGCCCTTCTTGGCATCGTACCAAAATACAAAAGAGATATCCCTATCTCCCAGTTGCTGGTTGACAAGAACCCCAAGTCGATTATCTCGGAGTCTTTTCGTTCAATACGTACCAACCTTCAGTTCATCTCCTATGGGCATGGGGCAAAACTTGTAGCTGTCACCTCAACCATATCCGGTGAAGGAAAAACGTTCAATGCCATTAATCTGGCAGGTGTGATCGCATTCTCAGGTAAAAAAGTGGTCATTCTCGATCTGGATATGCGTAAACCTAAAATCCACCTTGGATTCAATGTGGAAAACAACCATGGCATGAGCACCTTGCTGATTGGAAAAGACAAGCCTGAAAATTGCATCACTAAGAGTTCGTTGGCAAACCTGGACTTCATCACTGCAGGTCCGATTCCGCCCAATCCGGCAGAGTTGATCATCAGCCCTAAAATGGAGGAGTTGATCGAATACCTGAAAGGCTTGTATGAAATCATCATCATTGACCTTCCACCAGTCGGAATTGTCAGCGATGGTGTTCCGATGCTTAAAAGAGCCGATTACCCCATATATATCCTGCGTGCGAATTTCTCACGGAAGATGTTCATCAACCAGATCAATAAACTGATCCACGAAAACAAAGTGAATAATTTATCTGTCATTTTGAACGGCGTGGAAATGTCAAGGATCAAATACGGCTACGGTTACGGATATAGTTACGGTTATGGCTACGGATACGGTTACAGTTATGGATATGGTTATTACGAGGACGACGAGGCCCCGCGTACTTTCCTGGGCTGGATTGGATCCAAATTTTCTCCAAAAAAATCCAAAGCATGACCATTGAGAGGTTTGACATTGCGGGTCCTTTGTTGATACATCCCAAGGTTTTTACCGACGACAGAGGTTGCTTTTTCGAATCTTTCAACCTGGAAGTGTTTGAAAAGCTCGGGCTGCCGACCGATTTCTACCAGGACAATCAGTCCATTAGCCGGAAAGGTGTGATTCGAGGTCTTCATTTTCAATCTCCCCCCTGGGAACAGGGTAAACTTGTTCGGGTAGTTAGCGGCAGAGTGATTGATGTTGCTGTTGACATTCGCAAGGAATCGAAAACCTACGGCAAACATATCCGGATTGAATTGTCAGGTGAAACGCAAGCATTACTTTGGATCCCACCAGGCTTCGCCCACGGCTTCAGTGTATTGGAGCAGGATACAGTTTTTCTCTATAAGTGCACCAAACCCTATCACCCGGAAGCAGAGCAGGGATTGGTTTGGAATGATCCGGACCTGGACATAAACTGGGGAATGGAAGAACCGGTTGTTTCGCAGAAAGACTGTCAACTACCGGGTTTCAAAAATTTCCATTCACCCTTTTAATCCAATTTTCAATCATGCTTGAACAGTTCATCCATCACAGCAGTTTGCTTTTTTACAGTGCATTCTTCCTATCATCGCTTTTCTTTTCGCTTGTAATCAACAGCTTGTTCCTACGCTTCTTCCGAACCTTAGGCATACGCAATAACGCTGACGGCACCATCATCCGATGGGGCACCTTGTCGAAGCCCGCTATCGGAGGGCTTAGTTTTTATATCATCTTCCTTTTATCGCTGGCCAGCTACTCTATCTTTTTCGAACCCGGCCAACAAAGCTATCAAATGGGATTTGTCGGTATCATTCTGGCCTGTGGTGCTGGCTTTATCATAGGCTTGGCAGACGATGCCTACAACACCCGCCCCAGGTTGAAGTTCATGGTTCAGCTGATGTGCGGACTTATACTCTCATTTACCGGTATTCGAATCGAACTGTTCGATCAAGCCATCATGAACTACGCTTTAACCATGTTCTGGGTGGTCGGCATCATGAACTCCATCAACATGCTCGACAACATGGATGGAATAACAGCAACGGTTTCAATTGGAATTGTTCTGAATACGGTGTTCCGCATCATTCATCACGGGGACCTTTCCAATATTCACCTGCTGGTGCTGGTTGGTGTTTTAGCCTCCCTGATTGGCTTTCTTTATTTCAACTGGCATCCGTCGAAAATGTACATGGGCGATACCGGCAGTCAGTTTCTTGGCGTTTTCCTTTCTGCAATGGGTATCCTCTATTTCTGGAACGACCCTTACTCCCCTTCCACCGACCCTTCAACAGCAAAGCGATTATCATCGACCCTGATGACATTCCTGTTGCCCATCCTTGACACTACGATTGTGGTGATCAATCGTCTGCTCGCCGGCAGGTCGCCATTTATCGGAGGCAAGGACCATACCACGCACAGCCTCGCAATGCTTGGTCTGACCGACAGACAAGTGGCCTTTACATTCCTGATTCTCGCGCTGATATCCATCGGCTTGAATTTGATGATCGAATCCATGGCTCCGGCATGGACTCACGGCCACACGTTTATTTTCGGTGGGTATTTCCTTGCATTGTTGACTTTCTTCTTTTTTACAACAAGAACCAAGAAGTCAAAAGCATAATTCAACTGGTCGCCTCAATTCTTTTCGTCATTAATATCGAGCATTCCCGGACGCCGTTTTGAAGTGCGATCAATGGCCTGCCGATGTCGCCATTCTCGGATATTGGCTTCGTGACCTGAGAGAAGTACATCGGGAACCTTCCAACCCCTGAATTCCTCTGGACGAGTATATACCGGTGGAGCAACCAGACCGTCCTGAAATGAATCCGTCAAAGCGGAAGTCTCATCATTCAATACACCCGGTATCAATCTGATGATGGCATCGCTGACAACTGCAGCCGCCAGCTCCCCGCCGGAGAGCACATAATCACCGATACTGATCTCTTTTGTCACCAGATGCTCCCTGACACGTTCATCCACACCTTTGTAGTGACCGCAAAGCAGAATCAGATTGCCCTTTAGCGACAATTCATTGGCCATGGCCTGATTAAAAAGCTCCCCGTCAGGACTGAGATAAATGACCTCATCGTAATCACGTTGTGATTTTAATTCATCGATACAGCGGGCAATTGGCTCAATCATCATCACCATCCCTGCTCCACCGCCGTAAGCGTAATCATCCGTATTCCGATGCTTGCTGATGGCATAGTCGCGCAAATCAGTAAGATGCACTTCGACCAAACCTTTCTCAATCGCACGTTTCAGGATGGAATGACTGAAGGGGCTTTCGAGCAAGCCGGTATGAACAGTCAGAATATCTATTCGCATTGGACGAAATTACATGGGGTGCGATTCATGGAGCCTCTTTTCCATTAAAAAATGCCTGATGACTCCGTAAAGCAAGAAGGTCTCCATCACTACCGAATAACCACACGATTCATAAAAAGGAACAGCATCCTCCCTCGACTGCAGAACCATGCGATCCGCTCCGGCCGAAAGGGCGATATCCTCCATGGCTTGCATTAACATCCTGCCAATACCACTCCTACGGGAATCGGGGTCCACCGCCATATAACGCAATTGTGCTTCCTCAGGACTGTTCAAATGCAGACGGGCGCATGCCAGAGCATTTCCCGTTTCATCCAACACGAGCCGATGAATGGAATCACCCTCGAGTTCATCTCGTTCGGTCCCCCTTGGTTGAGACCAGGGTTTCCGAAGTACGCGCCAGCGTAAGTCATAATAAGCGGCCTCCTTTCCAATGGAAAACGGATCCTGCACTGTCAATTCAATCTTCATAAGGTTCCCATTCAAATACTGCCGTTGCAACACGTTTACTGATTCGACCATCCGGCTCGATCTGTTCAAGCACCATTGATCTCGCCTCTGCCTCAAGAAACAAGTCATGTAAATCATTTACCGGAGCTGCAGGCACCCCCGAAGCAATGAACCGCTTCAACAAGTCGTCCGATCTGAAGGCCTTGATGGCGGGTCGCAATTGGTCAGCAAGACCCATCCGGTTCAATACTCTGGCTGGATTCGTGGCGAATTCACTGAGATCAGCCAGGAAACCAAGTCCCAATAGCGAACACAACTCACGGAACTGCTTATCCGAACCCACAGCGAGTAAGATCGATCGCCCATCCGAACAAGGAAACACTTCTCCGTAAGGGGCTATGGAAGGATGCAGGGAGCCGGTGGCGGAAGGAACTTGTCCGGTATTGAGATAAGTTGACGCCTGGTTGGCCAGGGAGGCTATCGCTGATCTGTAAAGTGACACGCGCACCTTGGAACCTCGACCGGTTTTCAAGCGGTGAATAAGCGCAATAAGCACCCCTTCTTTCAACTGATGTGCGGCCATCAAATCAATGAAGGCGACCGGCAACTTCAGCGGTTGACCTCCGGGTTCACCATTGATTGACATGAATCCTGTCTCAGCCTGCAGCACCGCATCGTAAGCCAATCGAGCGCTGTCGCTGAATCCGGTGATTTCGGCGACGATCAAGCCGTTATTTTTCTTCCTGAGCGAGTCCGCATCCAACCGGTACCTGAATGCATCTCCCTCTTTGAAATTGGTGATGACAATGTCGGCATGATCGATAAGTTCATGCACTTGATCCAGATCTATTTCGGAATGAAAATCAAGAAAGCGGACGTGCTTGTTCCAGTTGACCGAATTGTAGTAGGCCGACTCAGGGACATGGGGATCCTCGCCGGTGACACGCCAGGAACGGGTTACATCACCACCGTTACGCTTGTTTTCGATTTTGATGACCTGTGCACCCAATTCGCTGAAGAACATACCCACTGCCGGCCCCGCTAAAACTCCGGCAAGTTCAACAACCTTTAGTCCTTGAAAGGGCATTGGCATATCAGCTCTCCCGACCAGGATTTTGAATGAACAATTCAGCCAGCATGCATCTTGCACTACCACCACCGGTTTTTTCAATGACGGGTATGCTGACAGGCAGTAACCGCGTCAGGGAATCGAAGGCCATTTTCTGATCATCGTTAAGGCTGTCAAAAGCGGTCTGTGAACACACGGTATACATCGTACCCTCCCGACTACTGACCTGCAGCATATTTCCTGCAAAGGCCTCCATTTGCTCGATGCTAATTGCGATCACCTTCAAGCCCCCGGATCGAAGAGCGGAGGTCACCATCTCTCGTTGGGATGAGTCCGGAATCGATTCCTCACAAAACACCGCATAACCCATACCGATATGCAACACTACATTGGTGTGATACACGGCGCCCCCATCCCGGCCAAAGCTGTCGAAAACAACCGGAGTGTAGCCTGTTTCCACACACAATCTGTCGAACAACACCTCATCAGTACGTGGACTTCGCACCGCATAAGCGACCTTACTTGCATGATCGTAAACAATGCTACCGGTACCTTCAAGGAAAATTCCTTCCAGCTCATACCCAGACCAATCCTCGATAGAATCAAAACCGATCGTCTCTTGCAACAGCCTGATCACCCCCTCACCCCGCTCGCGCCTGCGGTTGGGAGCAAGCATAGGACAAAGGAAAAAACGCCCGTCGGGCAGGGAAATAAACCAGTTATTCGGAAAGATGGCATCCGGAGACTCCGGCTCAGTTGATTGAAAAACAACCAATGGAATGCCTGCCGCCTTCAATACGCAGACCATCCTGTCGAATTCTGCGTGAGCTACTCTGGTAAGGTCGGTATCACTTCCAACGTTTGTCTGAAAGGCATTGGTGCCGGCTGTTTCCGGATTAGGGTAAAACCCGGCCGGTCGAACCATAAGAACAGCAGAGGGCGAATGCGCTAGCATAGAACTGGAGTATTGAGCAAATGTAAAGGCTTCAAAAGCACCCGAAAACCGACATTCGGATGGAATTTCAACAACGTATACGTGGTAAATAATCCGATGATGAAACTTGCTCAGTGCTCAACTACCGATCGAAAGGAAATGAAGTATTCCAAGGCGATAGCCATCCAATCCGAGACCGGTTATACCACCAATACAATTCCGGGCCATAAGCGATTGCTGCCGAAATTCTTCACGGGCATGGATATTCGAAATGTGAACCTCGATGACCGGTGAGGAGACGGCTGCCAGGGTATCGGAAAGCGCCACAGACGTGTGGGTATAACCGCCTGCATTGAGTAAAATACCGTCAGAAACAAACCCGCAGGCCTGAAGGTAATCGATCAACTCCCCTTCGATGTTGCTTTGATAGTACCGGATATCCACTTCCGGAAAATCGGCTTTCAGACCTTCCAGATAAGTTGAAAAAGAAACAGTGCCGTAAATATCCGGCTCCCTGAGACCCAGTAGATTCAAATTCGGACCGTTGACAATATCGATGCGCATGACGCTAAAATACGGTTTACGGCCGTTTTGTAGGCTGTATCTTTATCCGGATGATTCAGATCTGGCAACCCTATATCAAAGGATTCGGCAGCTACCTGCGCCTCGAACGCAGCTTGTCGTCGAACACCCTGGAAGCCTATGAACACGACATCATCAAACTGGTACAATTCCTCGATTACAAACAATACCGCATCCATCCCGAGCAGATCAAACACGAAAATCTTCAGGAATTCATCCGATGGATCAATGAGCTGGGAATGACAGCAAGAACGCAGGCACGGATCCTTTCGGGGATCAAAGCGTTCTATAAATACCTGCTGATGGAAAACTCCATTCAGGATGATCCGACTGAGTTGCTGGAGGGCCCAAAAATCGGCTCTAAACTACCCGACTTCCTCACTGTTGAAGAGATAAACAACCTGCTCGGGGCAATTGACCTGAGCAAACCCGAAGGACAGCGAAATAAGGCCATGCTCGAAACCCTGTATTCATGCGGATTGAGGGTATCAGAGCTGACAGGACTTCGCCTGAGCCACACCCACCTCGATGTGGGTTTCGTCAAAGTGACCGGCAAAGGTGACAAGGAGAGGATCGTACCGATAGGTAGTTCAGCTACGAAACAGATCAAACTCTACCTGGAAGGAATCCGGTGCCATTTACCTATAGTCCAGGGCCACGAAGACTTCCTGTTCCTGAACCGGAGAGGAAGAAGACTGACCCGTGTGATGGTGTTTACGATAATCAAGGACCTGGCCGCACGCTCAGGTATCCGAACCAGTATCAGTCCACACACGTTTCGGCATTCATTCGCCACACACCTTGTTGAAGGGGGTGCGGATTTGCGCGCAGTGCAAGAGATGCTGGGGCACAGCAGCATCACGACTACCGAGATCTATACACACCTCGACCGGGATTACCTTCGTTCAGCGATCCTACAATTTCATCCGAGAGGTTAGAAAACAAACCGCATCCATTCCCATGAAAAAAAAGACGTTTATTGCGATCTGCAGCATTTTCTTCGTAGTTGCATTTTTTCAATCGAATGCCAATTCCGACGAGGAGTATAAAAAGGCCGTGTCACTTCAAACCTCAGGGAAATGGGCTGAAGCACTTCCTTTATTCAAGTCATTACTACGTAAGGATTCGAGCGCTGTGGAAGTGCTTTGGCGTACCTCGTACCTCTATTCACAGTTGGGATCAAAACAACCCGATGAGAAACAGAAACAGTCCTGGTACCGGACCGCCGAATACCTGGGCAGGAAGGCCATCAAAACCCAACCGAAGCATGCCAATGCCCATTACGCCTATGCACTGGCGTTAGGCCGCATGAACGAAAATGCCAGCAGCCGCACCAAGATCGAATATGCAAAGTCGATCAAGACAGAGGCGGAGCTTGCGCTACGCTATGACTCTGCCCTGGCCGGACCTCACCACATCCTGGGACGCTGGCACCGCGTAGTCGCAGGCTTCAACTTCTTCGAGCGGACGATGATTCAAACCATTTTCGGCGGTATGCCGGGTGGCACCTATGATCAAGCCGTATGGCATTTCAAAAAAGCGATCGCTCTGGAGCCGAACGTGGGTATCCATTATTACGAGCTGGCAATCACTTACAAGGAAAGGGACGGATCTTCAGACATGAACATGGCCATCGATTGGCTTAAGAAAGCCATGAAACTACCCTTGTTGACCGAAACAGATTGGGAACACCGTAAGCTCTGTGAAAAACTACTGGCCGAACTGAAATCCTAGTTTCTGCCACCTTTCAATCGCCCGACAAGGCCATTCAGCTCCGGAGCGAAGCCGCTCCTGTACACCAGAATGGCGTAGATGCCGGATATCACGGTCACTTTGTACGCGATAGTTAAGATGGCATGTCCGGAAGCGGGTAGAACATAGCCCAACAGCCACAACGCGGCGATCCAAACCGATACCCACAGGTTCTCCCGGCCAAAAGGCTGCAAACCGAAATGCTTTCTGACGTACCAAAAGAGCAATAGGTTGTATAAAAAAGACGCCAGGGCTGTTCCCAGTGCAGCACCGGACATTCCTAAACGCGGGATGAGGATGAATTGAAAGACCACCAGCAGCACTGACAGCATCACCAAAAAAAATGCTCCCGCCGCATATCGCTTCGATGTAAAAAGCACCGCAGCATTCAATCCGGTAGCCATATTGAACAATGCACCTACGCTTAGGATCCAAACCACCTCTCCTCCGCCCTGATAGCCGTCAGGTAAGAAAGTAAGCAGGTCAGAAATATTCGCATTGACGTTCAAAAAGAGAAAACCTCCAATTAAAAACATGTACAAACTGGACTTCCTGTAAATCTCCTGGATCTGATGTTGGTCATCATCGATCCAGGCTTGTGCAATACGTGATGATGCAATCCGGTCAAATGCGTTCAGGGGCGCTTCAATAATGGTCGGAATAAATGCCGCCACCGCATAGATTCCTACATATGACAATGCCATGTACTGTCCAAGTATGATCGAATCAAGGTATTTGATCCCAATGGATGCAACGCCGGCCATCCACAGCAATAGGCCGTAACGCATCATCTCCCTGACCTTCAGTTGTGGAAATGCAACCCAATTCACCTTGATTCCAGGCCGATCGAATTGAAAAATATAACCCAGGAGCATCAGTGCCTGAACGCTGTAAATCCCGACAAATCCATACACGAAACCGTCAAGGTCGATCCATTTCAAATAGTACACACTGACAAGAGCGATGGTGAATACACGTACAACGATATCGTTGACATAGGACGGTATGGTGGATTTGTAATTGGAGATGCAATAAGTCGTCAATACCTGCGTCAAGGCAAGTACGAATACCAATGGAAAAACACAAGAATAGAACTCATTGAACAGTGGTGACTCCGACTGATAGCGGTCCATGATTGCTGATTGAAAAACCCAGAGGACGGCCGCGGCGATTATAAATCCTAACAAAGGGAACAAAAGCATGTAACCGAAATAGCCGTTGTGGCGTCGGTTGGGGTCACGAAACTCCGGGAAATAACGGATCGTGGTATTACCGATTCCCAAAGGCACGAAAGTGGCGACCAAAAGCGCGAAGGAGTACAGGATACGGGTCAACCCCAACTCTTCCTTCGTCAAGAACTGGGGCTGTATGATCAGCAGGTTTACGAAGCCAATGGCAATGCCCAGGTAACTCGATACCGTGTTCTTGATCCCTTGCCTTTTGATGACTCCCATCAGCCTGCTTTTTCGCGAATTATTTCCAATACCGATACCATTGCAAGAACACGAAGACAAACCATAACCGCTCGAAATCCTCAAGACGCCCCTCCAGGAAATCGGTCCGGAGTGCGCTGACTTTGACGGGATCCAGCCATTCCTGCTCACGCAACGCTTCATCGCTCATCACTTCGAACAACAGGTCTTTCAACTCGGATTTCATCCAGTTTTGAACCGGAACACCAAAGCCCATCTTGGGCCTTTCCATCAATTCACGGGGCACATAACGGTGAACAATATCCTTCAACATCCGCTTTGAAACCCCCTTGTCCAATTTGAAAGAGACCGGAAGTCGCATGACCCATTCGGCCAACCGATGATCGAGGAAAGGCTCCCGTCCTTCCAGACTTGCCGACATGGTCGCCCTGTCCACTTTTTGAAGGATGTCGTCGACCAGGTAGGTCTTGTATTCAAGAGCAAGAATCCGGTTCAACGGCTCCACATTCGCGCCAATCAGGCCATCATCATGAAAAGGCGTGTGTGGAAAAGAGGACTGGACCTTCATCAGGTTCCGTATCTCCTTCGCGGTATAGGTTTGATTGATGATGTGAAAAGCCTCCATGACACCTTTCGATCGGAGTATTAACCTGAACTTCTCCAGGCGGTCGGCTTTACTGATTTGAAGTTCCCTGTCCGGTAGAAGTTTCATTGCATGGAATGCGCCATCTCGGAGTAAACCCGGCAGGTTTTGCAAACGACGGATCATCCTTTTAGACTTAGCATGTCGTGGATAACCGGCAAACAACTCGTCTCCGGCATCGGCCGACAACGCTACCGTCACGTGCTTTCTGGCGACACGGCTGACCAGCGTAGTGGGTATCGCCGATGAATCACCGAATGGCTCATCATAGATGAAGGGCAGCTCCGGAATAATGTCTAATCCGTCGCGTATGGTACATCGATGTGTTTCATGATTTACTCCCAGATGCGTGGCCACCTGCTCCGCGAACGGGCTTTCATCGTAAGTGGATTCCTCGAAACCGATGGTGAAAGTTTTCAAATTCCGAACACTCTGCGCGAGTAAAGCCGTGACAGCGGTACTATCGTATCCACCGCTGAGAAACACCCCGACGGGAACATCGGCCACCATCCGGTACTGAAAAGCGGACTGCATCAGCCTTTCGGTCTCGGCAGATGCATCGGTATAAGAAATTGAATGAACTGGATCGTTTACAGCATTGAAGATATTCCAGTAGGTTTTCTTAAAAAGGGATCGCGAGGCGAGGTCAATCTCGATGATTTGACCGGGCTCGACTTTCCATGTATTCCGGTAAATGGTGTAGGGAGCCGGAATGTTACCATTCTGGAAATACAAGGAGAGACCCTGCGGATCGATCACTTTTCGGAAAGCAGGATGAGGGTGAAAACTCTTCAACTCCGAACCGAACAAGATACCCGATGAAGACTCGTGGTAAAACAAGGGTTTAACACCCGCACGGTCACGGATCAGGGAAAACCTGGAGATGCGCAAATCAAGAATTGCAATGGCAAACATCCCGATGAACCGGTCAACCATGGACACACCGCTGGCGAGGTAAGCCTGTAAAACCACTTCGGTATCCGATGAGGATTTAAATGCAACTCCGGACGACTCAAGCTCTTTCCTTATTTCTGCGTAGTTGTAAATCTCTCCATTCAATAGCACCCAGACACGTCCTGAGGGGTCTGACATGGGCTGGTGACCGGCAGCACTCAAATCAATGATGGATAACCGCCGGAAACCCAAGCCGATGGATACTCCGTCGTGCTGCAAGAATTTTGCACCATCATCATCAGGGCCCCGGTGAACAAGGGTGCCCGCCATGGCTTTCACCAATTCCAACCCTCCTTTACCCTGAAAATCGACGAATCCGGCAAAACCGCACATGTAAACAAAAGTAGCAATTGCGCCGATTCGCCGTTTTTGTAATTTCACGAGGATTTATGAACCCGATGATACCGTACTGCTCGCCCTCGACCGGCAAGCCTCTTTCCAGAAATGGCGATACCCTGCTCGCGGATGACGGCGAAAACCACTCGATCGTCAACGGCATCCCCAGGTTTGTACCAAAGGACAACTACGCCTCTGCGTTCGGTCTCCAATGGAAGACCTATGCCAAAACCCAGCTTGACAGTTACAATGGCACACGTATCAGCCAGGACCGGCTGGAACGGTGCCTTGGATTCCCAATTGAAGCACTCCAAGGCAAGACCCTCCTGGAGGTCGGAGCCGGTGCCGGCAGATTTACAGAACTGTTTGTGAAGGGCGGCGCCATGGTGCATTCGATCGATCTGAGCGTTGCCGTGGAGGTCAACAAAGAGAATATCGGTGATGCTCCTAACTACCAGATCGCGCAGGCCAGTGTTTACGAAATGCCCTACCCCGACCAGGCCTTCGACATCGTAGCATGCCTGGGAGTGATACAACATACGCCGGATCCGGAACGCACAATTGCCTGCCTGATGGAGAAAGTGAAAGCCGGTGGCTTGCTGGTGATCGACCACTACATCTGGCGGATCGGGTATTACAGTACGATCACTCCCATTTACAGGGCTATTTTGAAAGAACTTCCCCCGAAGCGATCAAAAAAAATCGTGGATGCACTTGTCGATTTCTTTTTCCCGCTTCATTGGGCTTTCAGAAACATCTCCCCGCTGAATTGGCTGCTCCACCGAATATCACCATTGATCGTTTACATGAAGGATTTCCCGGAACAGGACCGAGCCTTTCATTACGAATGGAGCAAGCTGGACACGTACGACCAACTCACCGATTACTACAAACATCTTCGCACGCCCGAACAAATCAGGAAAACGCTTGAAAATCTGAATGCAAAAGAGATTTGGATCAACAAGGGAGGCAATGGTGTCGAAGCCAGATGCCGGAAATAAACGGACTATGCAAAACGCAGATCCCGACAAAGCGGGCGAGGCCTATTGGTCTGCCTTCTGGCAAAACAATCCCTTGCCTGCTCCTGTAAGCCTGGATCAAAAATCGGCAGGGAATTATACCTTCAGAAAACTTGACTCCATCTTCAAGGAGGTATTTCATAAAAACGGAATCAAGGGAGGTGAATTACTTGAAGTAGGTTGTGGGAACTCTGTTTTCCTGTCCTATTTCGGGAAGGAATTCGGATTTCGTATTGCAGGATTAGACTATTCGGTTCTCGGATGTGAACAAACCAAAAAAATCCTGAAAAGGGATGGACTTGAAGGCGACATCATTCATGGTGACATCTTTCAGCCTCCTACTGAATTCATCAATCGTTTCGATGTAGTTTGTTCCTTTGGTGTGGTCGAACATTTTGATGACACAAGTGAAGTCCTTCAACGCATATCAAGCCTTTTAAAACCCGGTGGCCTGTTGATCACCACGATTCCGAACCTGACCGGCGTGACCGGCTGGTTGCAAAAAACAATGAACAGGCCCGTTTATGATATCCACAAGGTGATGAAGCTCAAAGACCTTGAAAAAGCGAATTTGTCCGCCGGCCTGACTCCCGTTCACGGGCAGTATTTCATACCAGTCTCCTTCGGTGTCACACTTTTACCTCGGGGAGACCAACCCGTACTAAGACTGAAATTGAAAAAATGGATTTTAAAGTCCTTTCAGGTTGTCGGAAATACGATTTCGAAAATTGACGATATCGGGTTGTCATTTCCGATCACTCCGCTCCTAAGCGCAGGAATCGTCGTTGCAGCCTTGAAGCCGTCCGACAGAATAAGCGAATGAAAATTTTTCATGTCTTCCTGAACAATTCATCCTTTATCAGAAAGGACAAGGCAATTTTTCAGGAGTGCGGCAGCCTCATCGAATTCGAATTTCACATCCAATCCAAGATCAGGCTGCCTTGGGTGCTGCTCATTCAATTCATCGACTTACTGAAGCGTGGCTGGAAATCAAATGTGTTCATCATCCAATTCGCCGGCTACCATAGCCTCCTTCCCTGTTTGTTTGCCAGGTTGACAGGAAAAAAATCAATCATCATTTCAGGAGGGACGGATTGTGTCAGTTTTCCAAACCTTGGCTACGGAAACTTCAACAGGCCTTTTCTACGTTCGTTTACACGTTGGTCGTACTTATTGTGCACAGCCATAGCACCGAAGCATGAATCCCTATGGTACACAGGCTACAACTACGACAGTAAAGAACCCGCATTTCAAGGCATCCGTGCATTTGTTCCGGAAATAAAAGAGAAACATACTGCCATCCCCAACGGATATGATTGCTCAGTTTGGAAAGCCGACCCATCAGTAGAGCGGCGCCCAAACCACTTCATCACGGTTTCCGGCGCTTTCGAATACCCTTTCCAGGTCCAGCTGAAAGGGATCGACCTGATCCTTCAGACTGCACCACATTTCCCGAATTGCCATTTTACTATTTTGGGTGTTCCTGAATGGAAAAAACTGGACATCCAATCATCGAATGTCACCGTTTGTCCGCCGGTTGAGAACAATCAATTGCCGAAGTTATTCAGCAGCTACGCTTTTTACATCCAGCTAAGCATGGCCGAGGGATTTCCGAATGCACTCTGCGAAGCCATGCTTTGCGGTTGTACACCCATTGTATCAAACGTTTTTTCGATGCCGGAGATCGTGCAGGACATCGGCTTCATTTTACATCACCGCAACTCTACGGAATTTCGCGAATTACTGGAGCAGGCATGCAGAAAAGGACCAAATGATCCCGATGTGGTAAGGAGGAAAATCACTGAGCGGTACGGTATCAACGAGCGCAAAAATGCCCTGGTTTCACTTTTGCATTCCCTTGTCCCTGGCCACTCAAGTTGATAAACAATCCAGCCGGAACCCGGCAAGTTTACAAGTCGATCGAATAGAGTTACAATTGATGCTTCAAATACCATTCATTGAAGCGTTCGAGTCCTTCGCGAATAGACACCCGGGGTTCGTAACCCAATAACTGTCCGGCCCTTGCAGTATCGGCAAATGTCGACTGCACATCACCCGGCTGCATCGGCTTACGGTCAATCACCAACGTCCGGCCGGAAACTTCCTGAATCAGTTCAAGCAAACGCGCCAATGTGACCGGATTGCTGTTACCCAGATTGCAGGTTTCATAAACCGGAGCCGAACCTGAAACGAAATCAACAGCAGAACAAATCCCATTCACAATATCGTCTATGAAAGTATAATCACGGCTTGTGCTACCGTCGCCAAAAACCGGAATAGATTGACCGGCATATGCCGCGGTGAAAAATTTACGTATGGCGAGATCGGGTCGCTGCCTGGGGCCGTACACCGTAAAAAACCGGAGGTTGACAACACTCATGGCATACAAATGATGATAAGTGTAGGCGATGAGTTCAGCACTTTTCTTGGATGCAGCGTAGGGAGAAATGGGGAAATCAACACGATCATCCTCTGCATATGGCACTTTTTCATTGTTGCCATAGACTGATGAAGAAGAGGCATGGATCAGCCGGCTCACAGCATGCTTGCGCATGGCCTCCATAATACTGATCGAACCGTTTACGTTCACATCGAAGTAACCAAGAGGATTTTCAATAGACGGACGTACTCCGGCCTTTGCTGCAAGGTGAATGACAATATCCGGTTTCGATTCAAAAAAAAGCCGATCCAGAAAAACAGAATCACGGATATCGCCCTCGTGAAAGGTAAATGCCGGATTTAGTTTTGCCTCACGGATATTGGACTCTTTCAACTCGCGCGGGTAAAAACCATCGAAATTATCCAAACCGAAAATCCGGTTGCCCATAGATAACAGACGGTCTGCAAGATGAGAACCGATGAATCCGGCAACCCCTGTAATAAGAATTCTCCCAGCCATCAGTTTTGAATCAGGTTTTTCAATGCGTTCATTTGCAATTCATGGTCGAAAACGGACCGATTGATAAAGTTATAAAACTCAAACAGGAGTGCGTCCGTTATCCATCCAATACTTCAGGACAGCCAGCCTCCAGACGAGGTTCGCATTTCGGTTCTCCCCGGCTTTGAATTCACGAACCACTTGCATGGTTCTATCCACATTTAGAAATTCCAATTTGCTGAAATCCTGTTCCAACAGGAAACGCAATGGTCCACGTAACCACTTGACTTCTCCGGGGGTAACGAACCCCTTCTTATCGGCCCGAGCAGCAATAGCATCCGGTAAAATACCAGCCATGCCTTCGCGCAGTACCCGTTTGGTGATGCCGGAACTGAACTTGGCGTCATCATTTAAAGAAAACACGAATTCAACCAGGCGGTGGTCAAGAAAAGGCACCCGTGACTCGATGGAGAATGCCATGGAATTCCTGTCCTCAAATTGCAACAGGGTTGGCAAACTCGTCGCCGTCATCAGCTGAAACAAGAAACGGTTCAACCGACTACCCGGCTTATCCTCTAACCGAAAAGGCACCCCTTCCCTGTTGGTAAGCAACGGAAAGAAATGCCGGTACTCAAAAGCATACAGGTCCTGCTCACTCCTGAATCCCGCCAGCAGGCTTTTGGCGAACAGATCCGCTTTTTTCTTCATTCCAAATCCCTGCCGGCGACTGTGCGCATTCAATTCACTCACGGCAGCCCCGATGCGCATAGCGCTCAAATGCCCGCCCATCAATCGATAAAACGAATGCATATAACCGGCCAGCATTTCATCGGAACCCTGGCCGTCCAAAAGCACCTTTATACCGCTTTTAGCGGCCAACTGCATCACGAAATACTGGGATATGGGCGATGAGCCGGCCAGGGGAACATCGGCATGCCAGATCGCCTTTGCGAATGAGCCGACGATATCGTCATCACCGGGAGAGAAATAACTCGGATCCAAAGTCGGATAAACCCGCAAGAGTTCGGATACCCATGGCCGTTCATCCACCTCGTCCTTCCCTTCGTAGTAAACGGTGAAAGTCTTGAGCCGGGAGTCGCTGAACTCCTGGCCGATGACAGAGGCGATGGCAGAGCTGTCAAGCCCTCCGCTCAAACAGGCACCCACCTCCACATCACTGCGCATATGCAGTTTCACACTGTCCACGAACAACCGACGGAATTCCCCTCCGGCTTCTTCCAGGGTAAGATTGACCGACTTTTCAGGATGGATATCCCAATAGCGATTCAACTGAACCGGACTGTCGGGCTTAAATACAAGATTATACGCCGGGGGCAAGGAGCGGATACAGGTGTAATAGGTTTCATCATGCCAGGCATTCCAACCCATCTGCAAGCCCCGGTTCACGTGGTTCAGGTTGAGTTCATCCGTAAAAACGGGCGAAGGGTAAAGGGCCTTGTATTCCGAACCGAAATAAAATCGCCCCCACTGGACAATGTAATAAAAGGGCTTGATGCCAAATCGGTCACGGGAGCAGAACAACTCGCGTTTTGACTCATCCCAAATGGCAAAGGCCCACATTCCGACAAACCGATCGACACATGATGGTCCATACTGCTGATAGGCAGCCAGGATCACCTCTGTATCTGTACCGGTTTGGAAGGCGATACCTTTGCTCCGAAGCTCCTCCCTGATCTCAATGTAGTTGTAGATCTCACCGTTGAAAACGATCCATAGACCTCCGCGGCGCATGGGCTGATTGCCTTCTTCACTCAAATCGATGATCGCAAGGCGGTTGTGCCCCAATGCCATTTCTCCGTCGAAATGCAAGCCCCTCGCATCCGGGCCACGGTGCGCAATCGACTCCAGCATCCTGTGCAATACAGGCTCCTGATCGGATGCAGACAATCGATTATCGAAAAAACCGGCTATCCCGCACATGATGATTCAGATTGAATACTCGTTTTAATCAATGCGGCCAAACCCGAAGCCAGTTGCCTCCTGGAATAACTCAGTCGCTTTGGCGTCAACTTCTCCCGGGCTTCGCCGAAGGATGGCGAAAGCAACACCTTTTCAATAAAACTAAAGATACCGTTACGATCATCACGGCTGAACATCTCACCTGCCCCACATTCATTCAGGATGGTAGCGGCATCGCCCGATACCGGCCCAAGCCCGACGATGGCATTGCCAGAACCAATGTACTCGAAGAGTTTGCCCGTAAGGATCCCCTCCGATTTCGCCACATCGGGAATCACCAAAAGCAGAAGATCCGAAGTCTGCATCATCTCAACGGCATGTGCATGGTGGACATGACCCAGCCATTCCAATGCGATGCCCTTACCATTCCGTTCGATCATACCGCGTAAACCGGCCGGAGCATTGCCCACGAAGCGGAAGCGAATTGACCGGTCCGGATAGTTCGATTTCAATTGAGACAAGGCCTCAAAAAAAACTTCAGGACGATAACTGTCCGCCATCGTTCCAACATAGGAGACCGTGAACCAATTCGGATCGGGCTTTTGATTCGATTGAAAGTCGTCAGTATCGAATCCATTCGGAATGACATGGAACTTCGAATCGTCGGATGAATCGGTTTTCTGCAGAAAATCACGCTTGATCTGGCCACTGACCACCAACACTTCATCAGCTGATTCCAGCACCTTGCGTTCGTAAGCAGCATCCCGGGCAGCAGCCGCAGCTCCAAGCATCAGATCTTTGTAATAGTAGATTTCCGTCCACGGGTCGCGCATGTCGGCAATCCATTTCAAACCCGGGAATTGCTTCTTCAAACGAAGACCGATCAACTGGGAGGAATGGGGAGGACTGGAAATAAAAACAGCTTGTATTTTCCTCTGCCGGATGATCCGAACAGCTTCTCGATAAGCAAAAGGCACCCATCCACGCCTCGCATCAGGTATGAATACGTTTCCGCGAATCCAACGCATGATGCGCTGGGAGAGCGAAGAATTGTTCACGTTGGAGAAGCCTCCGTAAGGCACCGCAGAGGAACCCAACAATCCGGAAACGATCCGCAATGGCTCGAATGACCTGGTTCGAATCATCTCCACCTGCGCAGGCACATCGTTAAGTAGCGAGGCATCCAACACAGGATAAGAGGCCTGACCGGGATCTACCGTAAGTACGATTGGATTGATTCCGAACTCCGGCAGGTACTTGACGAATTTCAAGGCGCGCTGAACACCTGCACCTCCTGCGGGAGGCCAGTAATAGGTGATCAAAAGCACATTCAACTTGCCCATCGCTTCATCAGGCGCGCTTCTTCCACTCAACAACTCCGGCAGAACCAACCAGCAATAACAAGAGAATGGAGCCTGCAAGTGAAATCTGTTCACCTTTCGAGTACGATTCCGGCTCGAATTTGAACTCAACGGTATGGCGTCCGGACGGTAATGCCATGGCACGCAATACATAGTTGGCCCGGATGTAATCCACTTGCTTGCCGTCGAGATAGGCATTCCATCCTGCGGGATAATGCACCTCGGAAAAAACAAGCAATCGGTTGGTGGCAGATTGGGTCTCGTACTTCAGGTAGTTCGGAAGCACACCTCCTTCAGGAATGACCAAGCGTACAGATGCCGTAGAGTCTACACCAGGCTTCAAAGATGCAAGTGCATCCTGATACCGCGCATCGACAACGGCGCGGGTGCGGACATCCAGGCTATCCAATGCCTTCATCTCGGCATCCGCATCGGGAACAACCGACCAGTCATTCACGAACCACGCCGGGCCCATCGCACCGGGATTCAGTTGAGCAACCGGTGAACCGGACTGTTCGTCCTTTGAAATGAAATACTTCGCATTGAGCATGTTCAAAACACCCATGTTCCCTTTGCTGATCTGATACTCGATCACCTCCTGGTAACGCTTCAGCTTCGCACCGTGGTATCCGCCGATCGAATGATGGAAATA
>JBJOER010000134.1:0-5685 GCA_046049215.1 Bacteroidota bacterium
AAACCGAAAAAAGAGTTCGTACTAAGTAATTGGTATGAAGAAGAGTAAGCTCCAGGTCGTCAGCCGTGACATCAGCTGGCTTGCCTTCAACGACAGGGTTTTACAGGAGGCCAATGACCCGAAGGTTCCTCTTTTGGAGCGGCTGAAGTTCCTGGGGATCGTATCCAGCAACAGGGATGAGTTTTTTCGGGTGCGCGTGGCTTCACTGAAGCGTTTGGTCAGCATGGGTCGGCGCGGCAAGGAATTGCTCGGTGAAGATCCGGTGCATCTGTTGGAGAGGATTCAGCGCATTGTGATCCGTCAGCAGGAGCAGTTTGATGAAAGTTGGGAGAACCTGTTGCGCGATTTGCAACTCCACGGTGTTTTCATCATCAATGAAAGACAGTTGAGTCGTGAACAGGGACTTTTTGTCCGTGATTATTTCCGGGAGGAGGTCATGCCCAGCCTGGTTCCGATCGTGCTCGATAACGTGAAGCGCTTTCCCTATTTGCACGACAGAAGCATCTATTTGATGGTGGTGATGAAGCGTGCCGATTCCAGGGAGCGGTATGCCCTTGTCGAGATTCCAACCGGAAGCGTCCCGCGTTTTTTAGTTCTGCCCAAGGATAACAAGTATATCATACTTCTGGACGATGTGATCCGGTTTTGTCTGGAAGATTTATTTTTTGACTTTGACTACGACTCCATCCAGGCCTATACCATTAAACTGACGCGTGACGCCGAGCTGGACATCGAACAGGACGTGACCAAGAGCCTGGTGAAAAAAGTAGCTGAAAGTGTCAAGCGGCGCACCAAGGGTCAGCCTACGCGGTTGATCTTCGACGAGGAACTGCCAACATCTGCACTTGGTTATCTCACCCGTCGTATCAAAATGAAGGGCGAGGATCAACCCATTGCAGGTGGTCGTTACCACAACTTTGTCGATTTCATGCGGTTTCCCTCCTTGAACAAGCCTGAACTTCGTCAAAAGAACCCTGCTCCGCTATCCCATCCCGACCTTCCTCCGCGTACCAGTTTTTTCAAGGTGCTCAAGCAAAAGGATGTCTTGTTGAGTTTTCCGTATCAGAGCTACCATCACATTCTCGACTTTCTGCGTCAGGCTTCAATCGACCCCAAGGTATCCCGGATCCAGATCACATTGTATCGCCTTTCCCGGGATTCCCAGGTGGTCAATACGCTTATCAATAGTTTGAGGAACGGAAAGGAGCTGGTGGTCGTGGTTGAATTACAGGCCCGGTTCGATGAAGAGAACAATATCCGCTGGGCGAACCGTCTAAACGAGGAAGGCGCGAAGATCATCTATGGAGTTCCGGGACTGAAAATGCACAGCAAACTGTTCATGATCACCCGCCGTGAAAACGGAAGGAACGTAAATTATGCACATATCGGTACCGGTAATTTCAACGAGGATACAGCCAGGTTGTATTGCGACCACAGCCTTTTGACCTCCGACAGGCGTATTACGGAGGAAGTCGCCAAGGTCTTTCAGTTTTATCAGAACAATTACAAGACCGGGAACTACCGTCACCTGATGGTCAGCCCTTTTGATAGCAGGAATAAGCTCCTGCAGCTCATCCAGCGCGAAATTGAAAATGCAAGGAAAGGGAAGGATGCGTGGCTCTTTTTGAAAATGAATAGCCTTACCGACGCCGAGGTGATCCGTAAGTTGTACGAAGCCAGCAAGGAGGGAGTGCGTGTAAGGATGATTATCCGTAGCATCTGCTCACTCATTCCCGGAGCTGAAGGCCTTGGCGACAATATCGAAGTCATCAGCATAGTAGACAAGTACCTCGAGCATGCCCGTGTTTACATTTTCGCTAACGGTGGTGACCCGCTCTACTATCTGGCCTCGTTCGATCTGATGCAAAGGAATCTCGATCACCGTTCGGAGGTGGCAGTGCCCATTTATGCATCCGAAATCAAAAGGCAGTTGAACGATATCATGGAAATCCAGTGGCGCGATAACGTCAAGTCGCGCATGATCAATATCCAGCAGGACAACAAATATCGTATCACGCGTTCTAGGACCCGGCACCGTGCTCAGGATGAAATCCATATCTACCTTTCGAAGTCACACGCTGATAATGGAGATCATGGTGCCGATCCCAATCAAGGGCTTACGTCCTGATTCTTTCATCTTGGTTCAGGGATCGCGAGTATTGCAGTAGCGGTTTACAATTACTTAATACAAGGTTAATCCCGACCTTGAATTCGTCCGGATGGCTGCCCGTAATTTTGGACTCAGCTCGTTCCAGACAACCATGTCACTTACAGTAGTTCGTTCGGTCATACCCCAAAGCATTCAATCCCGGTTATTTCTTTTTCTGATGCTGACCGTAATGGGCAGCAAAGGTCAAAGTGGTCTTGATGGTATCCTTGTGGAGAAATACTACATCACCGGATCGGGTGATAGTTTGTGTTCCGATTCCACCGGATGCTTTCCGGCGGGCTCAACCACGTACCGCATTTATGTTGATATGGCGCCCGTGTACAGGTTACAGGCGATATTCGGTATTGCGGACCATGAGTTGAAGATCGCCACCACGACCCGGTTTTACAATTGTCCGGTTGCCGATGGTATATCGGCCAATGACATCCATCCGAATCAGTTGACTGCAGGTTATGCTTTACTGGATAGCTGGCTTTCGCTCGGTGCTGCCGCATTGGATTACCAGGCTATACCCAAAATGACGGATGATACTGTCCCCAGTCTGGCACTTTCTAACAAGCATGGACTGCTGCGGAACAATAACCCGGAAGCCGGAATACCGCTGGTAGAGAAAGACGGTATGCGTTTTTTGAAGTTACAGCCTGCAGTCAATTATTTCAATATGGAGCAGGACCTGCGCATTTTCGAACACCGCTACGCTAACGACGTTACCGGATTGTTGCGAACCACCGATGGTGCGTGGGCAAGTTACGGCGGAACGGTAGGTCCTCAGCCTGAAAATAAAGTGTTGATCGCGCAATTGACAACCGATGGGATCTTGTCCTTTGAGTTGAATATCCAACTGGCTGTCCCCGGTGGTGGAACCGAGAAATTCGTCGCACGAAATCCTGCCAGCGGCGAATCGGTTCATCCCGCACTCTTATTTTCTAGTGCCCCCGGGAAGTCGGCGCCTTCTGTCGAAATCAGGTTGTTGAGCCCGGATTCACGGAGATCAAAAAACTCAAGTACACAGATAGAAGCAGTGTGCAATGATGCCGACGGTTCTGTTGCGCGGGTCGATTTGTTCCTGAACGGCAAGATTATCGCCAGCGACGATCAAGCCCCATATGTTTTCGAAGTTCCTGATGGGAACGGCTCCGGAGTGTATATGGCAAAGGCGGTTGATAATGACGGTCATCGTGCTTCATCTACTAATCTTCCGGTTTCAGTTAAAGAAAACATTAACAAATAGTAAATACAAAACAGCAACTATTCTTAATACATGCTTAAACATTTTATAACCGTCCGTATCGGTCTCTTAAAATGTCTATTGGTCAAATTTGTGCCCCCATACAAACCAAAAATCAACCAATCCCACGCGGGTTTCTTCCTTTAATGCACATGAAAAAAACCTTACTTCTTATTCAGGCTCTCTTCCTTTCAATCAGCGGATTCGCCCAAAACGGACTGGAAGATGTCATTGTTGAACGGTATTATGTTTCTGAGGCAAACGATACGTTAGCCAATTCTACAGGTGGAGTTTTGCCTGTCGGTTCAGTCACTTACCGGATCTATCTGGATATGCTGCCCGGGTATAAATTTCAGGTGGCCTACGGTGTCTCCAATCATGAGATGCGCATCGAAACAAGCACCTTGTTCTTCAACAACGAGGACCGTGGATCGACAACGCCAAATTATTCCTTCGTGAATGCGGCAAAGAATACGGTCATGCTCGATTCATGGCTGACCGCCGGCGCAGCCTGTGCAGGTCGTTTTGGTGTATTGAAAACAGAGGACGATGGTGTAGGTAACATCGTGAACAATTTTACACCGCAGGTATTGCAAGGCAGCAATCCCTTCGCAGGGATTCCGTTGACCACCCAGGATGGTTTTCTGCTCGGCACCCCGGAGCCTTTTACAGAGTTGGGAATTACGAATGAGATCGCCGTATTCGATAATCAGAATGACGGTACCAATGGCCCGGTCTTTTCCAGCTTCAATGGATCGTGGTCAACGCTTAACGGCACCTACGGTCCGGATAGCGTCAGCAACAAAGTGTTGATCGCCCAGATCACCACCGACGGAAATTTTTCATTCAAGCTCAATGTTCAGCTTCGTACGCCCGTACCCGGTGTAGTTGAAAATTATGTTTGGGACAATCCTACCGGAACGGAGATCCTCTTTCCTGCGCTTGCGTTTTCTGCCAACGTGGGCAATCCGGAACTCGATATCCTGCAGGATGCACCTGCCTTCAGCGTGTATCCCAATCCGTCCCGTGATTTGTTCGGCGTTTGGGTATTTGCATCGCGCAAACCCGGCAACTACTCCATGACCATCCAATCCATCGACGGTCGTCAGGTGTTTTCCCGCAATCTGGGTAATCTTCAGAGCGATATCATGGAGAAGATCGACCTGAGTAACCTGCCTTCCGGTACATACCTGGTTGACATGATGTACGAAGGCGGTCACACGACCAGACGCATCGTCAAGAACTGAACATATTTCTGATTGGTATAGGTATCCGGTCTATTATTAAAGCGAACTGTCCAAAGCTGACCAGGTGAAAGTGTATCTCAGGCTGTCTTTCTTATTGTCCTCATTACTGATATTCTTGGCATCGGTCCAAGGGTATTCACAGGTGACGGTCCGTGGTAAGATCACCGACAACCTCGGTGAAGCCCTCATCGGCGTCACCGTAGTCATGAAAGGCAACACCTCGGTCGGTGCCTCCTCCGATTTTGATGGTAATTATTCCCTCCGGCTGCCGAATGCTTCTCCCTGTACCTTGCTCGTGTCCTACATGGGGTTCAAAACCATCGAGCATCCTGTCGAACCGCAGGGTGGAGATGTGATCGTAAAGAATTTCATCATGCAGTCCTCCTCCGTGGAAGTGAAGGAGGTCGAGATCCAGGCCACGGCCATCAAAGCCGCCGACTACTACATGGAGAGCATGAAGAAGAAATCGGCTACCACTATCGACTACATTTCATCTGCCACGATGCGGAAGACGGGGGATAACAACGTGGCATCCGCCATTGCCAGGGTCACCGGAGTTTCCACCAGCAGTTCAGGGTTCATAACCGTTAGGGGAATCGGCGACCGGTATATCCGCACAACCGTAAATGGTTCTATGGTTCCTACCCTGGATCCCTTCACCAACAACCTGCGACTTGATTTCATTCCGGCCAACCTCGTCGACAACATCATCATCACCAAATCGATGTCTCCCGATCTTCCCGGTAACTGGGCCGGTGCTTACATATCGGTAGAGACCCGTGATTACCCCGAGCAGTTGACCCTCGCGGCTGAAACCCAAATCGGATACAACACGCAAAGCACCTTCAGGGATATTCTCTCAGGTGACCGCAGTAGTACCGATTGGCTGGCTTACGACAATGGCCTGCGTGACCGTGACCACACCGGTTTTATCAATTATAACTACAGACCAACCCAATACGACGAGATGGTCGCCCTTGGTTTGGGTTCATATTATGCAGGTCTTGGAGTAACGGGTAGTTGGGATCCCAATTCGCAGT
>JBJOER010000135.1:0-9972 GCA_046049215.1 Bacteroidota bacterium
GAGCGACTCGTGCTGTTCGTCACCGGCATGAACAATATCCGCGATGTGATCCCTTTCCCTAGGACGCCGAAGAACGCGGAGTTTTAATTTGTCAATTTGAAAATTTGATGATTTGAAAATGAAGGAGATTTGATGCCGGAATGATGGGGTTATATCTACCGATCCCTGAGCTTGTCTAAGGGTCGTGGTTCGATCCGCCAGGGCGGACAGGCTTCCGCTCACCAACCAGTGAAACCTGCAACCGACAACTCGACAACGGACAACCGACGACGTTCCGTATTTTTGAAGCCTATTTATGCAGAAACTCGGCTTACATCAGAAGCTGCTTCAAAAGCTTTCTCCTCAACAGATCCAATTGATGAAGCTGTTGCAGGTGCCCACTGTGGCTTTGGAGCAACGCATCAAAGAGGAACTGGAGGCCAATCCCGCTTTGGAGGAAGGCAATCCCGATGACCTGGCCGAAGAGGAGCTATCACAGGATGACAGCGATGAACCGGCTGAAGAACTCGACGAGTTCGGTTCCGATGAAAAGGAAGAAGAGCGTATAGAAAGCGCAGATGAAGCGGAAGCCGGTGCACTGGAAGATGCTATCCGCAAGGAGGAGGTCGATATCGCCGACTACATCGAAGACGACGACATCCCCTACTACAAGCTTCAGGCGAACAACCACTCGGCCGATGACGAGCGGCCGGAAACGCCCATCACGGTCAGCGTCTCGTACCAGGACAACCTGCTGGCGGGGCTGGGCATGTTGCCGTTCGACGACCATCACTACCAGCTGGCCGAACACCTGATCGGAAGCCTCGACGACGACGGCTACCTGCGCCGAGACCTCGACTCGGTTGCCGACGACATCGCCTTTACGCGCAACATCAACACCAATGCCCCCGAGCTGGAAGAAACGCTGAAGCTGATCCAAACCCTGGATCCTCCGGGCATCGCAGCCCGCGACCTGAGGGAATGCCTGATGCTGCAGCTCGAACGCAAAGGCCTGGACAAGGATCCTCACGATACGGCTTACCGCATTTTGAAGGACTACTTCGAGGAATTCACCAAGAAACACTACGAGAAGATCCAGCGAGGCCTCGAGCTCGACGATGCTGCATTGAAAGCCGCCGTACAGGATATCGTATCCCTCAATCCCCGACCGGGTGGAGGATCGGCAGAAGATTCGCGCAGCAGCCAGCAGATCATCCCCGACTTCATCCTCACCACCGTGGACAGCCGCTTAGAGCTGAGCCTCAATTCGCGGAACGATCCGGATCTGCGGATCAGCCGTTCGTTCCAGGAGATGCTGCAGACCTACTCGCGGGACAAGAAAAAAGATAGCAAGGATGCGCTCACCTTCATCCGCTCGAAGATCGATGCGGCCAAGTGGTTCATTGATGCCATCCGCCAACGGCAGCATACCCTGCTGGCGACCATGACCGCCATCATGAACTACCAGAAAGAGTACTTCCTGCAAGGGGACGAGCGTCTGCTGCGACCGATGATCCTCAAGGACATCGCCGAAATGGTAGGCATGGACATTTCGACCGTCTCCCGCGTGGCCAACAGCAAGTACGTGGAGACGCCCTACGGCACATTCCTGCTCAAGTATTTCTTCTCCGAAGGCCTGCAGACCGAAAGCGGCGAGGAAGCCTCCAGTCGCGAGATCAAGAAGATCCTCGAGGAGCACATCGGACAGGAAGACAAGAAACACCCATTGCCCGACGAAAAGCTGGCAGAAATCCTCAACAAAGCGGGCTACAACATCGCCCGGCGCACTGTGGCGAAATACAGAGAGCAGATGAATATTCCTGTGGCGCGTCTGCGAAAGGAAGTATGATGCCGACTCCCACGGACATGACCAAGCCACCCGTTACATGAACCGGATCAGCCAGGCCATCTCGGTCCTCTTTCACCCGTTGTTCATGCCTCTTTATGCCACGTTCCTGTTGCTGAACAGCGGCAGTTACCTGGCAGACATCCTTCCCGGAGGACTAAAGCAGTTCCTCTACGCCATCGTTTTCGTTACTACGTGGCTGTTACCCGCTTCCACCACCTGGCTGCTTTGGCAGAAAGGCTGGATCGAGAGTCCAGAAATGCACGACCGCAGCGAAAGGCACATCCCCTTCCTGCTGACGATGATCTGCTACTCCGGTGGCATCTACCTCCTGTTGCAACTACCCGTTTCACGCATTTTTGCGTTGTCACTCACCGGTGCTGCCCTGGCCGTACTACTCGCTTTCCTGATCAACCTGCGCTGGAAGATCAGCATCCATATGATCGGCATCGGTGGATTGATGGGACTTTTCTTCGGCTTCGGCACCTGGTTTCACCTTGAAGTCATGTCTGCATTGGCGGCCATGGCCGTCGCTGCAGGAACAGTTGGTACAGCACGTCTGCTTCGGGGAGCGCACAACCCGGCACAGGTCTATGCGGGGTTTGCATCCGGTTTCCTGCTCGAGGCGGGTTTCATTCGCCTGGTAGCGCAACAACTGATGGACAACTGAGAAGAGCGGGGGCGGGATTTGCCTATTTTTGTCTGCCATGAGTCACCATCTGTCCGAACAGGAAATCATCCGCCGCCAAAGCCTCGAAGAGCTTTATTCACTCGGCATCGACCCCTACCCTGCCGAATTGTATCCGGTCAACACAAATTCCGCTGCCATCCTGGCCGGATTCGATTCACAACCCGATGCATTCAAAGAAGTGGTCATCGCAGGACGCATCATGAGCCGACGCATCATGGGCAACGCCTCCTTCGCCGAGCTGCAGGATGCCCACGGCCGTATCCAGGTGTATTTCCGCCGCGACGACCTCTGTCCGGGTGAAGACAAAACCCTCTACAATACCGTTTTCAAAAAACTGATCGATACCGGCGACATCATCGGCGTGAAAGGCTATGTGTTCAAGACGCAGGTGGGTGAAACGTCGGTGCATGTTTCGTCATTTACGCTACTGACCAAATCGCTTCGGCCCCTGCCTGCTGTAAAGGAGAAAGACGGACAGGTGTACGATGCCTTCAGCGATCCCGAGCAGCGCTACCGCCAGCGATACCTCGATTTGATCGTGAATCCCCACGTTCGCGAAACGTTCGTGAAGCGCACTCGTTTGGTGAACAGCCTGCGCAATTTCATGGCGTCGAAAGGCTACCTCGAAGTGGAGACGCCCATCCTGCAACCGCTTTACGGCGGAGCAGCTGCACGCCCGTTCAAGACGCACCACAATACGCTGGACATGACCCTGTACATGCGTATCGCCAACGAACTTTACCTGAAGCGTCTCATCGTGGGCGGCTACGAAGGCGTGTTCGAATTCGCCAAGGACTTCCGCAACGAAGGGATGTCGCGCTTCCACAATCCCGAATTCACGCAGGTGGAATTATACGTTGCCTACACAGACTACCACTGGATGATGGACTTCGTGGAGGCCATGGTGGAACATGCGGCACTCGAACTACATGGCACCACCCAGGTGAAAGTGGGTGAAAACACCATCGACTTCAAACGTCCCTGGAAACGGTTCAGCATGTACGAAGCCATTTCCCACTTCACCGGAGTGGATGTTTCGTCCATGGACGAAGCGCAAATGCGTGAGGCGGCGAAAAAACTGGGTGTGGAAGTGGACGATACCATGGGTCGCGGAAAACTCATCGACGAGATTTTTGGTACCCACTGCGAACACAAGCTGATCCAGCCCACCTTCATCACCGATTACCCGGTGGAGATGAGTCCGCTGGCGAAGAAGCACCGTACCATGCCCGGACTGGTGGAGCGCTTCGAGGCCATCTGCAACGGCAAGGAGATCTGCAACGCATTCTCGGAGCTGAACGATCCCATCGACCAGCGTGCGCGCTTCGAAGAGCAGCTCGAACTCGGCAAGCGGGGCGACGAAGAAGCGATGCAACTCGACGAAGATTTCCTCCGTGCCATCGAGTACGGCATGCCTCCCACCGCGGGACTCGGCATGGGCATTGACCGTCTGAGCATGATCATGACCAATTCGCCATCCATCCAGGATGTGCTGTTCTTCCCGCAGATGCGTCCCGAATCGGCCCTTTCTTCGGTGGAGCAGGAAAGCGCCCAACTGGAGGGCATTCCCCAGCCTTGGGACGAAGTGTTGAAGAAGATGGGCATCCAGTCCAGGGATCAACTGAAAGTCCTGAACCCCAACAAGCTGTTCAACGACCTGGGAGGCATGCGCAAGAAAATGAAGCTGGAAGCCACCATGCCCAGCCTAGACGAAGTGAAAGGCTGGCTCACAGCCTGAGCGATGCACTTCACTGTGGTCGATTGACCACGAAAGGCCATGCGCTTGTCGTACTTTTGCGGGTATATCCAACTGCCCATGGCTTTCAATCGCATTCCCCTGAAATCAGTGTTGAGCATCCTTTTGCTCAGCTTTCCTTTTTTAGTGCATGCCCAGCTCGACCGCGCAAGCGTTCAGCCGCTTCTTCAAAAACACATCCGCATCCTTGCCTCCGATTCCTTCGGTGGACGTGAGCCAGGCACACCGGGAGAAGTCCTGGCCATGAATTACATCCGAGCCGAATTTGTAGCCATCGGACTCGAACCCAAGGGTAGCGAAGGGTACTTCCAACCTTTCAAATTCACGAAGAGCGTGCGTGCAGGCGATGCCTGCAAACTACGGATCGGCAGACGTGCGCTGACGTCAGGCACCGAATTCCATCCCCTCGCCTTTTCGGCGAATGCAAGTGCATCGGGCAAATCGGTGCGCGTCGGTTACGGTATAACGGCCACGACTATGGGTCATGATGATTACAAGGATCTGAAAGGCCTGCAGGGGAAGATCTTCCTGATCGATGCCTCCACGCCCGACAAGGCCGGTCCTCACAGTCGCTTCGCACCGGTAGCCGACCTGCGCACCCGTATCGACAGCGCCATCGCGAAAGGAGCGGCGGGCATCGTGTTCTACTCCACCGACAGCACATTGAAAGTGCCCGAACTGAGCAACCGTATCCGTGTAAGTCCATCCACCGTTCCTGTACTTTACCTCTACGCTGAGCACAATGGCTTGTTGAATGAGGAAGGGACCCTTATCGACATGCAAGCCGAAATCGTGCGCGATGAAGCAACCGCACACAACGTACTCGGCTACCTCGACAACAAAGCTTCCACCACGATCGTGATCGGTGCGCATTACGACCACCTGGGTCATGGAGGCGAAGAATCGCTTTACCGAGGAGAGCCTGCAGTACACAACGGAGCCGATGACAACGCCAGTGGTGTGGCGGGCGTGATCGAACTGGCCCGTTACCTGAAATCAAAAGGACCCAAGAGCAACAATTACCTGTTCATGGCGTTTTCCGGTGAAGAAAAAGGACTGCTGGGTTCGGCGCATTTCACGCGGAACTCCACACTCAATCTGCAATCGGTGAATTACATGCTCAACATGGACATGATCGGCCGCCTGAAGATCGAAGAGCCGGTGTTGCTGGTGAACGGCGTTGGCACCTCCGATGCGTGGAAGATCACCATGGAATACATCAAACCGTCTTCATTCACAGTAAAGACCACCGAATCGGGCATCGGCCCCTCCGATCATACCTCCTTCTACCTGAAAGACATTCCCGCCCTCCACTTCTTCAGCGGTACACACAACGATTACCACAAGCCCTCCGACGACGAGCAGCTGATCAATTACAAGGGCGAACTCGACATTCTGGATTACATGATCACCCTGATGGGAAGCCTCGACGATAAAGGCAAGATCGCTTTCACCAGAACCAAGGAAGAAAACAACGAAAACACGCCTCGCTTCAAGGTGACGCTGGGTGTGATTCCCGATTACGGCTTTGAAGGCGAAGGCATGCGTATCGACGGCGTGAGCGACGGCAAGCCCGCTTCGAAAGCAGGTCTTAAGGCAGGCGATGTGGTTCGGCAGATCGGTCCGGTGAAGGTGACCGACATGATGAGCTACATGAAAGCCCTGGGGCAGTTCAGCAAGGGAGAAAAAGCACAGGTAGGCATCCTCCGCGGCAAGGAAGAGATGCAGGTGGAGGTTGAATTCTAACGAACCGGATATCCGTCTATGCGCCTGCTGATCGCATTTTTCATTTTCCTGATTTCGGGTGTCGGTATTTTAAACAATGCGCTGGCGCAGCAAGGTGAACCGATTGTCATCAGCGGCAAGGCCTTCGATCGGGAGAATCCCCAGTTGCGTCTCGAGCAAGTGATGGTCATCAACCTTCGGACGCAGCAGGGACAATTTGCGCAATCCGATAACAGTTTCCGTGTACAGGCTTTACGCAACGATACGCTGGTCGTAACGGCCATCGGTTACCGCATCCGGAAATTGTGTTTCCGCGACTCCCTTCGTTCAGACACTATCGAGATCATGGTCGCCCTGGAGCGGCTGAGTTATGAGTTGAAGGAGGCCACAGTGTTCATCCCGCGCGACCTGAACCGCATCGAGCAGGACCTGAAAAAACTGGGATACACGCCCAAGGATTATCGCCTGACCGGAGTCAACGCCTGGCAGAGTCCGCTCACGGCGCTGTACCAGGAATTCAGCCGAAAGGAGCGCAGCAAACGTAAAGTTGCCGAGCTGATGAACGCCGACCGCAGAAGGGAATTGATGAGAGAGGTGCTGGCGAATTACACACGATTGGGATTGATCGCACTGCCGTACAACGAATACGATGCATTCATCGACTACCTCGGGTTGAGCGATTTTTTACTGCGCACTTTTTCTCAATACGAGCTGGCGTATTACATCAAGCAACGGTATCTGGAGTATGATGATCAGTGAGTGTAAATTTTAAAGGTCGCTTTTATTTTGATTTTTCTTTAACCACAAAGGGCGCAAAGAAGGCACAAAGGGCGCGGAGAAAATAACTTATTAGTGATTAATGTGCCGAATTGAATAGCTCACTTTGCTTTTCTTCGCGGACATTGCGGTTAAGTAAAGGATCCCTATCAATGAAAAATCCGGAAGCACCGTGTGGTACTCCCGGATTGAATTAATAATGTTCGATTTATTGTCCCAAGCTCTCGCTTAACTGACAACTGACAACCGGACTCAACTTCCGCACATCAAACACCCGTCGGGATTATCGAGTGAGCAGCTGAGCTGATCGGAGGCCGATGGGGTTTGATCGGTGAAGTGCGTGGTAACGTCGTTGGCCGGTACCGCAGTAGTGCTGGTTGAAATGGCCGTGGTGGCGGTGACCGCCTCGGCGACGGCGTGGGGTACCATTTCGTACTGCTTGTCGACCGTGAACTTGATGGCGTTGGTGGCAGGCTTGGTGCGCAGATAGTACATGCCGGTCTTGAGTCCGCGTTCCCAGGCGTAGAAGTGCATGGAGGTGAGCTTCGCGAAGTTCGGCTCGGCGATGAAAAGGTTCAACGACTGGCTCTGGCAGATAAAGGCTCCGCGGTCGGCCGCCATGTCGATGATGGTGCGCTGCTTGATCTCCCACACGGTTTTGTAAAGCTCCTTGATGTCCTGGGGGATCTCCGGCATATTTTGAACGGAACCGTTCGCTGCGATGACCTTGTTCTTCATGTCGTTGTTCCACAATCCCAGGCGGACCAGGTCCATCAGGAGGTGTTTATTCACAACGATGAATTCTCCGCTCAACACGCGGCGGTTGTAGATATTGGTGGTGTAGGGCTCGAAGCACTCGTTGTTGCCCAGGATCTGCGAGGTGGAAGCCGTCGGCATCGGAGCAAGCAGCAGGGAGTTGCGCACCCCGTGTTTCATCACTTCTTCGCGTAGCACGTCCCACTCCCAACGGTCGGTGGGTTTCACGTTCCACATGTCGAACTGGAAAATACCTTGCGACAAGGGCGAACCTTTGAAGGTGGAGTACGGTCCCTCCGCGATGGCCAAGTCCTTCGATGCCGTCATGGCAGCGTAGTAGATGGTCTCGAATATCTCGCGGTTAAGCATGCGCGCCTCGTCGCTCTCGAAAGGATGGCGCAGCAGGATGAGCGCATCGGCCAGCCCCTGCACACCGATACCGATCGGGCGGTGGCGCATGTTGCTATTGCGGGCCTCTTCGATGGGATAGTAGTTCACATCGATGATGCGGTTCAGGTTCTTGGTCACCACGTAGGTGATGTCGAACAGCTTCTGATGGTCGAACTTTCCATTGATGACGAAGCGGGGCAAGGCAATGGAAGCCAGGTTACATACCGCCACCTCATCCGGAGCAGTGTACTCGACGATTTCCGTACAGAGATTCGAGCTCTTGATGGTACCCAGGTTCTTCTGGTTGCTCTTCTCGTTGCAGGCGTCTTTGTAAAGGATATAAGGCGTTCCGGTTTCGATCTGCGATTCAAGAACGGCAGTCCACAGCTCGCGGGCGGGGATGGTGCGGCGGGCACGGCCTTCCTGCTCGTAGCGGCTGTAGAGCATTTCGAACTCGGCACCGTAGCAATCGCTCAGTCCGGGAGCTTCGTTGGGGCAGAATAGGCTCCACTCGCCTTCTTCCTTCACGCGCTTCATGAACAGATCGGGAATCCACAAGGCGTAGAAGAGGTCGCGGGCACGCATCTCCTCCTTACCGTGGTTCTTCTTCAGTTCCAGGAATTCGAAGATGTCGGCATGCCATGGCTCGAGGTAAACGGCGAAGGAACCTTTGCGCTTACCACCGCCCTGATCCACGTAGCGGGCCGTATCGTTGAACACACGCAACATGGGCACGATACCGTTGCTGGTGCCGTTGGTGCCGCGGATGTAAGAACCGGTTGCTCGTACGTTGTGGATGCTCAGGCCGATACCGCCGGCGCTTTGGCTGATCTGCGCTGTTTGCTTCAGCGTATTGTAGATACCGTCGATGCTGTCGCTTTGCATCTGCAACAGGAAGCAAGAACTCAGCTGGGGCTTGGGCGTACCGGAATTGAACAGGGTGGGCGTAGCGTGGGTGAACCAGCGCTCGCTCATCAGATTATAGGTTTCGATAACCCCGTCCAGGTTATCCTTGTGAATACCCACCGACACGCGCATCAGCATGTGCTGGGGGCGTTCCACTACTTTTCCGTTCAGTTTCAGCAGGTAGGACTTCTCCAGTGTCTTGAAACCGAAGAAATCGTACCCGAAATCGCGGTCATATATAATAGTGGAGTCGAGCAGGTCGGCGTTGTTGCGGATCACCTCCATCACATCGTCGGCGATCAGTCCTGCATTCTTGCCCGTTTTGGGGTCGATGTAGTCGTAAAGGTCCTGCATCGTTTCCGAAAACGACTTCTTGGTGTTCTTGTGCAGGTTGGAAATGGCGATACGGGAGGCCAGCAGGGCGAAATCCGGATGCCGTGTGGTCAGAGAAGCGGCGGTTTCAGCAGCCAGGTTGTCCAGTTCGGTGGTGGTTACGCCGTCGTAAACACCTTCAACCACCTTCTGGGCCACCAGGATCGGCTGCACGTGCTCAGGTGAGAGTCCGTAGCAGAGTTTCTGGATACGCGCGGTGATCTTGTCGAACTTGACCGATTCCTTTTTACCGTCTCTTTTAATGACAAACATACAGCGGTGGGATTGAGGAGTTAAAAAATGAGGTGTGTGTGGTTTTGTTGACTTGCTGGTACTCTTTCCGGACTGTTTTCTTTCATCTGACCGGCCCGGCTAGGGGCGACGAATCCTTTCAGCGTTTTCGCGCTGTTTTTTCACTCCGGATCGTTCAGATGAGTTTGAAAACCAGCACCTTTCCAAAAGAGTCGGATCAGTGCGTTTGCCGGTTACAAATCACGTTAAAGATAGGCTCCTACCCAAGGGCTATTTTTTCACATTCGCCTGCTTTTATCAACAAAAAACGGGTGCGAAAAAAAAGTGGGTTGGAAATTTTGGAATGCGGGAAAAATTGCTTTATTGAATTTGAAAATTTGAAAATCGAGATAATTTGAAAAATAATTTGATAATGAGTTGATGTGATGATATGATGATTGACTGAACAAGTGCAGCTCCCTGAGCTTGTCCGATAGCTATCGGACGAAGGGTCGCAACGATGTATACTAACGCTTTGAAGGG
>JBJOER010000136.1:0-15635 GCA_046049215.1 Bacteroidota bacterium
GAGGCTGAGCAGTTGTACAAATCCATCGGACTCGGCGCTTTGAAGTATTTCATTCTCAAGGTCGATCCGGAAAAACGGATGCTGTTCAATCCTGCTGAATCGATTGATTTCAACGGACACACCGGCCCGTTCATCCAGTATACCCATGCGCGTATCCGTTCGGTCATCCGAAAGGCTTCGGCCTACGATGAACTCCGGTCGTTCAGGGATTTTGACCTTGGCAAGTATGCCGATCGGATGAACAACCTGGAGCGCGAAGCGGTGAAATGCATACTGCGCTTTACCGACGAGCTGGAGGATGCGGCTGAGCGTTTTAGTCCGGCAATAATTGCCAACTACGTTTATGAACTGGCGAAAGTCTTCAATCAGTTTTACCATGAATGCCCCATTGTGGATCTGCAGCAACCTGAGGCCTCCCTGTTCCGTTTGAGAATTTGTTTCGATGTTGCGGAAGTCATCAGTAAGAGTATGTCGTTTTTGGGGATTCGCGTACCGGAGAAGATGTGAGCAATGACAGCCGATCGTTTTCTACTTATCGTGGTATTGACGGTGATCGTGAACGGGATACTGATACTTCGTGTATCCGGCTGGGGCTTATTGTCTGAGCCCGTACGTCACCAGGGCCGACTTCCATTGCGCAACGGAGATCTTGTTCTGCGTTGCAGCAAAGGGTTGGTCAGCGACTGGTTTCGAATGACATCGCTAACCGATAGAAGATTCAGCCATGCGGGCATCTTCCTGCAGACCAGCAACGGGCCGGCAGTTGCGCACGTGTCACAGGATCTCCCTTCCGGACTCAAACTCGAACCTTTGGACCGGTTTTGCTCCTCCTATGCATCGGATTTGGTGGGTTGGGCCCGGACCGATTTGACTGAAATCGAAAGGAAGAAGCTTCATTCGCTGATTCTTAAGGAACTGTCATCAGGGCGTGAATTTGATGATCGATTTTCATTGGACGAGAGCCGGAAACACTACTGTACCGAATGGGTGCGCGAGGTGTTCATTTCCATTACCGGGGATAGTTCATATTTCCCGGTCACTGAGGTGGATGAGTTTCGCTACGTGGCCCCCGACAATCTCTATCTGAACACCCACAGCAGCTTAGTCCGTACCTTTGAACCATGATATACCGTGCCAGTCATTTTCTAATCGGACTTTTGCTCATCACGCTAATCGGCTGTCAAAGTCAAGACGATCCCATTCCCGTTGCAGAAGCATTCCTCGAGGCGATGCAAAGTGGTGATTACGGAAAGGCCGGGGAATACGGTACCACGGAAACCAGGAAATTACTGTTGCAATTCCAGCGCATCCGTCAGATGTCAGGCGATACGCTTTTGGATGGAAAAGACGGACAGATCGAAATACTTTCTGAAGATTTGCAAAAAGACCGGGCGGTTGTGTATTTCCGGTCTGATGCAGAACCGGGTGAGCAGCAGATCACCCTTCGCAAAATTGAAATAGACGGAAAAAAAGTGTGGCGAGTCGACTTGCAGAAACGGGAATTGCCCTGGGATTCACCTCCTGCACAACTCCCCTCCTGAACCAAATTCAACTCAGCAAGCAATATGATTGTCCCTTTCGATTCACTACCGGATGATTCCCGGATCTGGATATTTCCATCCAATCGTATTCTTGATTCCCATGAGGAAGAGATGCTTTTGAAAAGTACGTTGGTGTTCCTTGATGAATGGACGGCCCACAACCGCAGTCTGACTGCATCCGCCAAAGTGGAAGACCACACATTTCTTGTCGTTGCCGTTGATGAAAGTGTGACCGGTGCAAGCGGGTGTTCAATCGATAAATTACACCGCTTTGTAAGAGAGGCCGAGAGTCAGCTCGGAGTAGGGTTGATGGAGAGGTTGAATGTGATTCTGCCCGGTAATCCCCTGTCAATCGTTCATTCCTCTCAAATCCCTTCACTGATCGCTGCCGGTGAACTGGATTCAGCAAGTTTGGTTTATGACACCACGTCAGCCCATTTGGGGCAGTTTCGAAAACAATTCAGGGTTCCTATGAAAGAGACCTGGTTAAGCCGCTATTTGAAAGAAGCATGATTAGCTGGCGTGAGCGATGGAAGACGCAGTCGTTTTGGCGATTCCTGTTCCGCCTGCTCATACTGGCCTTGCTGGTATATGCATGCGTTAAGGGTTTCAACGCCTGGTTATCCTGGCATTTTGAACATCCGATCACCCCACGTTGATCAGCATACGCTATTCCGAATGGGATAGTCTTGGTCAGGACGGTTACTTCCGCCGGATACGCATGTTCAGCAGCTCGACTATGAGCGAAAAAGCCATGGCGAAATAGATATACCCTTTCGGAACCTCATAGTGGAAGGCTTCGATGGATAACATGAAGCCGATCATGAGCAGGAAGGAAAGGGCCAGCATTTTGATGGTGGGATGCTTGTTGACGAAATCGGAAACCGATTTGGCTGAAATAAGCATGACGATCATTGAAACAATTACAGCGATGATCATGATGCTGACATGATCCACAAGACCTACTGCCGTCAAAATCGAATCAAACGAGAAGACGATATCGAGACCAATGATCTGGGCAATGGCCATGTTCAGGGTCATCTTCGCAGCCGAGCTACCACCGATATGTTCTTCATGTTGGATTTTCGCATGGATCTCGGAAGTTGATTTGGCCATCAGAAACAGACCACCTATCAGTAAAACCAGGTCGCGCCCGCTAAAACCATGATCCATTACGGTGATGAAGGGCTCTTTCAAGCTGACGATCCAACTGATGCTGAATAGCAGTCCGATACGAATCAGTAAGGCTAAGGAAAGGCCGATGCGTCGTGCTTTTTCCTGTTGATGTACCGGAAGTTTACCTGCAAGTATGGAGATGAAAATGATGTTGTCGATTCCCAATACAATTTCCATCAGGATCAAGGTCACCAGGCCGATCATTCCGTCGGCAGAAAAGATATGTGCTAGTTCAGCGTTCATGGGGTGCAAAGATAAACTTCAGGGTAATTGAGTGGATATTCCCGGGTAACCCCAATGTCTTGACTTTGTGTTGCCTTGATTTGCCTCTTCGGGAAATTTCTGCTACTTTTGCACCGTCATTTTCGGGGTGTAGCGTAGCCCGGTATCGCGCCAGCATGGGGTGCTGGAGGTCGTCAGTTCAAATCTGGCCACCCCGACAATACAAGAAAGGTCCGACGTAGTCGGACTTTTTCGTTTTCAGGTCACAGGGAACGCTTGCGTTCATCTGTGAATGAAAACGAAAAAGAGGCTGCGCAGCAGCAGACCTTTCTTGTTTTAGTTCCCACCCCACCAGTTCGGCGCAGCCAATCTGGCCACTCCTTCCGGTTCGGCGTAGCTAATCCGGCCACTCCTACAAAGCAATCGAGAGAAAACCCGTGCTGCGAAGTTTTCTATTGATCCACCGTCTGCTTTCTCTCCAAACTTGATTCGCGACTTGTTTCCCGAAGATCGGTTCTGCCGAACAAACCTTTTTTTAATCTGAGGGTTTATGTTCGGTAACTTTGTCGTACAGATGCGCGTAGCCCTTGTTTCTTTTTTCATTGTCTTTTTTCTGTTCCCCTTTTTTACTTCGGGTCAGGCAGGTAATTCAGACAAATTCACAGTCAGCGGCACCGTAAGGGACTCCTCTTCCGGTGAGGCTCTCATCGGAGCAACAGTTTATGCCCGCGAGATCGGGAAGGGAGTCCAGACGAATGCTTATGGTTTCTTTTCGCTCACACTGGAAAAAGGAACAGTTTCCCTATTGGTCTCCTATATCGGTTTCAAGGAGAAAACGGTTTCCATTGACTTGAGTTCCAACCGGAATCTAACCATCGATCTCCAACCCTCCTTCATCGAAACCGGTGAAGTGACCGTTACTGCCGAGCGGAAGGACCGGAACGTTCAAAGTACCGATATGGGAAGAATCGAGCTGGAAGTCGAGAAAATAAAATCGTTGCCGGCCTTGTTCGGGGAGGTTGACCTGCTTAAGGCTATCCAATTGCTGCCCGGTGTTCAAAGTGCAGGTGAAGGGAATTCCGGATTCTATGTGAGGGGAGGAGGGCCCGATCAAAACCTGATCCTTCTGGATGAAGGGGTCGTGTACAATGCCTCTCATCTATTCGGGTTTTTTTCGGTATTCAATCCGGATGCAGTCAAGACCATGACCCTGACCAAAGGAGGGATGCCCGCTCAGTACGGAGGGCGCCTTGCATCGGTTCTCGACATCTCGATGAAGGAGGGAAACAACAAGAGCTTTCATGGCCAGGGCGGACTTGGTTACATCGCATCCCGCTTGACGCTGGAAGGTCCAATCGTCAAGGATAAAAGCTCATTTATTGTAAGTGGACGGCGGACCTTTGTCGACTTGTTCCTGCGCGAGCCCTTCATCGACCCGAATTCGAATATCGCAGGTAATTCCTACTACTTCTATGACCTCAACACCAAGATAAACTACACCTTTTCGAGCAAGGATCGGTTATTTCTCAGTGGCTATTTCGGTCGGGACGTGTTCAATTTCAAAAGCCGCGAAACCGGTTTCAGCGTACGCATCCCCTGGGGTAACGCGACGGCTTCCCTCCGCTGGAACCACTTGTTCAGCGACAAGCTGTTCATGAATACTTCGCTCATCTTCAGCGATTACAAGTTTGAGTTCGGTGCACTACAGCAGCAGTTCGACTTCCGTATTTTTTCAGGTGTGCGTGATTACAACGCCAAGGTAGATTTGAATTGGTTCCCGAACATCCTGCACAATGTGAAATTCGGCGGCAATTATATCTTCCATCGCTTTACGCCCACAAACGCCTACGCCCGCTCCGGCGACGTGGTATTCGACCTGGGGAAGGTGACGCGCTATTATGCCCACGATGCCGCGCTTTATGTGAATGACGAATGGGACGTCAACGACAGGATCCGGATCAATGCCGGATTGCGATTCACGGGCTTCATGCATGTCGGTCCGTTTGAACGCTATGTCCAGGAGTCTCCCGGAGAAGGACAGATAGTCGATACCATTGGTTATAACACAAATGAGAAAGTGGCCAGGTATGTCAATACCGAGCCCAGGCTGAGTATCCGTTATGAGCTCAATCCGTCCTCATCCATCAAGGCCTCCTACACCCAGAATTACCAGTATATCCACATCGCCTCTTTTGGTTCCGTGAGTCTCCCCACCGATGTGTGGGTTCCTTCCACCGATCGGGTGAAGCCCCAGTATGGAGTTCAGTATGCCCTTGGGTATTTCAAGAATTTCAAACAGAATACATGGGAGACCAGTGTCGAGGTCTACTACAAGGAGATGAAGAATCAGATCGATTACCGGGAAGGGGCGACTCCCGACCAGGATGTCCGCAACAACCCCGACAACAATTTCGTGTTCGGTGAGGGGTGGAGTTATGGGGCCGAATTCTTTGTGAAGCGCAGTGTGGGAAAAGTGAATGGATGGGTGGGATATACGCTAAGCCGTACCATGCGGCAGTTCCCCGATTTGAACAGGGGGGCTGCGTTTCCGGCCAAGTACGACCGACGTCACGACGTGTCGCTGGTGTTGACCTATGAAAGAAGCAAGCGGTGGACGTACGGTCTAACCTGGGTGTATGCTACCGGCGATGCATTGACGCTTCCCACGCAGCGGTATTTTGTTTCAGCTGCGCCTCCCATCGGAATCAATCCCGGCGGTACACCCGAATTATCCAACAATTTCTACATTCTTAGTGGCTTTGAGAATCGGAACGACTTCCGTCAAAAGCCCTATCACCGCCTGGATCTTTCGGCTACCCTTCGTCCGAAAATCAAACGCAAGTTCCAGGGGGAGTGGGTATTTGCCGTGTACAATACCTATGGCAGGCAGAATCCGTATTTCATCTATTTCGACGTTCAGGGCAACAGCGGCGACGGCGATCTGCGAGTGCAGGCCAAGCAGGTGAGTTTGTTCAGTATCATTCCTTCGGTCACTTACAATTTCAAGTTCTGATGATGAAAAAACTCCTGTTCTTCCTTCTGATTCTTCTCGCTTTCGGTGCCTGCGAAAAAGACATCACCGTCGATCTTCCCCAGGGAAGCGTACAGGTGGTGGTGGATGGGGTAGTGGAGAATGGGTTGCCTCCGTATGTCTTCCTCAGCCGAAGTCAGGGCTATTTTGATCCCATCGGTGTGAATACGCTGAACAATCTGCCTCTACGCGGCGCCACGGTCATTTTAAGCGACGGAGTGGACACAGTGCAGTTGGTTGAAGTCGACACCATCATCAATGGACTTTCTATCGGGGGATTTTACAGTGCACTCGATCCGGTCGTCGGACAAATTCTGATGATCGGAACCCCGGGTCGTACCTACAGTTTGTACGTGACAACCGATCAGGGAGAAGAAGTCAGCGCAGAAGCGATACTTCATGCTCCGCAGCCGCTTGATAGTTTGTGGTTTCAGGTTCAGGGGGAATTGGATAGTCTGGGCTGGGCCTGGGCGCGTCTGAGTGATCCCGATACCTTGGGTAACAACTACCGCTGGTTCGCTAAGCGGTTGGGAAAAGACGCCTTTTTCATTCCTCCCTTCGGTTCAGTTTTTGAGGACAAGTTCATCAACGGACGCACCTTCGACTTCGCTTCCTCTCGCGGCGCTGTGCTTAATTCTACCGCGGAGGATGACAATAACGAAGAGGCCGGTTTTTTCAAGCGCGGAGATACCATTGTCGTGAAGTTCTGCACTATCGATGCCGGCACTTTCTCCTTCTGGCGAGATGCCGAGAACCAATTGGGCGGGAGCGGCAGTCCATTTTCGGTTCCCTCCAATATCAAAAGCAATATTAATGGCGGCTTGGGTATTTTTGCCACTTACAGCGCGGTGTTCGACACCGTCATCGCTCAATAGCCATTGAAAAGGATCCTTCAGCTGATCGACCGTGGAGAGGGCGAGATGCTTGATTTCAAGAAAGAGATCAGCAGCATCCACCGGATCGCCCGTAGTATGGTTTCTTTTGCCAATCACCATGGCGGTACACTGCTTGTTGGAGTGAACGACGACGGCTCGATAAGCGGAGTCAAGGTGGAAGAGGAGAAATTCATGCTGGAACGGGCCGCCCTGGAATGCTGTGAACCTCCCATTCAGTTGGCCATTCATGAATGGACCATCAGAGGCAAGACCATACTCGAGGTAGTAGTGCCGGAGGGAAGCGAAAAGCCCTATTTCGCATTGGATGAGCAGGGTAAGAAATGGGTGTACATCCGTGCCGGTGATCAATCACTGCTTGCCAGCCGCACCATGGTCGAAGTGCTGAAGCACAAGCATTCTTCCCGTCCTGTGCTGATCAAATACAGCGACAAGGAAAAAGCCCTTCTCGACTACCTGAAGGAACATCCTAAAATCACGTTGAAGGAGTTTTGCAAGTTGGTCAATATCGGACGTTGGAGGGCGCAGCGTATTCTGGTCAAGCTCACCGCGGTCGGCATAATTCATCTTTACGACCACGAGAAAACCGAGTATTATTCTTTGGGTTGATCGCTCCGGTTGTGCGCCTGTCTTGATCAGATTGTCCCACTAAGCGGCTGACAACAATCACCTGTGTTTTTTTCGATTGCAACAAGCAGGGGCTTATTTTTAAGTATTGAAAGCAGGCCACCCATGCAACAGGACGATTTTTTTTACATCCGTGCATTTCAGTTGCACAAGGAGGGATACCCCCTCACCATGATCGAATCCATCATGAAAAATGAAGGCTTGCCTGAGTCCGGCATTACAGAGGCCTTATGCCGTATCAAGCTTCTGCGGTATAAACGGCGGAAGAGCCGTGGTGTATTCACCATGGTCGTCGGCGGACTTTTGATGGTCATCGGATTTGGTGCAACGGTGCTGCTTTTCCATTCAGACCGGAATTTCGATCTTTTCATGTACGGTTTCACCAGCGTCGGCATTCTACTCATGAGCATTGGTGCCTATGAAGTGTTGCAATAATGCCCCATTTCTGCTTGCTTTTATTTTTGATTGGCACCGGACTTTCATCACGATAAACTCATGCACTCGACTGTTTTTTTTACGTACTTTGAAAACTGTAATTGCTACCACTATGAAGAAATCAATCCTGATGGCCGTTTTTGGTCTGTTCACCTTTTGTGTCAATGCACAAACCGTTCTCAGTTATTCCGATGCAAGCGCCAAAGGTTTGTCCATTGACAGCCTCGATCGGATCTATAAGATAGCAGGTCATGCCGATCCTGCCCTGAGTGGATTCAAGGGCGATATGAAGGCCTTTCAGGAGGCTTATGATCAGTTCACCGGCAAGCTTACCGCCCATTTGGTGAAGCAAGGGGTGACGGTTGAGAAAGAACAGCGGGTTCAGATCCGTGTCTATTTCAATCCGGAAGGGGGAATCGATTATGTGTTTTATCAGATCCGGAAAGGACAATTCAGTGAAAAAGTGGAGAAGGGGTTTTCGGGTTGGGTGATGTCCTACGTGAAGGATTACCGCCTGCCCATGACCAACCCCGAGCGGTTCTCGCAGAACCGTCCTTTGTTCTTTCGTCCTGAAGCCAAGTAAGCCTGTTTCCAAACCGGTTTCATCACCAATGGAAACGCTTGCTGATATGCAGTCAAATGAGTTGAATACCGACAAATCTTTGTGAACACCCACGCGCATCGCCACAGTTTCGAAGAGAACGGTTTCCTGGTGTTGCCGGGTTTTTACAGCGTGGCCCTGTGCGACCAGTTGATGGAGCAAGCCCGCAAGCTCAGTGATCAGTTTTTTCCACAGGGACCACCCTCTGTTTTTGAAACGCGAAACCAGCAACTCAGCAGCGACGATTACTTTCTTGCTTCGGGAGACAACATCAGTTTCTTTTTTGAAAAAGATGCTTTTGATGAGGCCGGGATGTTGAAAGGGGATGTGTTTCATTCCTTGAACAAGATCGGACATGCCATGCATGATCTCGATCCTGTTTTCAATGCATTCTCCCGATCAGCTGAAATGAAAGAGCTGGCACATGCACTTGGACTTGAGTACCATGTCCTCATTCAAAGCATGTTCATCTTCAAGCATGCACGCATTGGGGGAGAGGTGGACGTGCATCAGGACGCGACTTTCCTCTTTACCGAGCCCGCCTCATGCATCGGATTCTGGTTCGCCCTGGAAGATGCCACCATCGAGAACGGCTGCCTGTGGGCGCGTCCCGGAGGGCATCATACTTCCCTGCGCTCCCGTTTCAAGCGAAAAGAGGGTGGGGGGACAACATTTGATGTATTGGATGAAACCCCGTTTTCAATGGAGGGAATGCAGCCGCTCGAGGTTCAAAAAGGCACCTGCATAGTCCTTCACGGACATTTGCCCCATTATAGCTTGCCCAATACGAGTGGAAAACCCCGACCGGCATACGCCATTCATACCATCGATAGTCGAGCCTATTATCCCAATGACAATTGGCTGAGGAGGGATCTTTCGACCTTGAAGGGGTTTGCATGAGTCCAAAATTGAAACCTCAGTGATGCGAATGTAGAGGCACCCGTTATTTGCCCATCCGGTTCCGGTTTAAGTGTCTTCAAGTAGTTTTGTTCTCCAAATCAGAACCGGATGAAGCTTGTTGTCGTCAATGACTCACGCAGTATTGCTGCTTTTCATGCCCTGCCATTTCGTATTTATGAAAACGATCCCCAATGGATCCCATACATCAAGCAGGAGGTCGAAAAGGTCTTTTCTCCGGACAAGAACAAGCTTTATGGCGAAGGTGCGGAAGCCATTCGCTGGGTGTTGGAAAATGATAAGGGTGAGGTGATAGGCCGTGTGGCTGCATTCATCAACCCGCGCACATCTGGTTTAGGGAAATTCAAAACCGGAGGAATGGGTTTTTTCGAGTGCATCAACGACCAGAAAGCTGCCAACTTGTTGTTCGACGCATGCAGGAATTGGTTAAAGGAGCGCGGATGTGAGGCCATGGACGGCCCGATCAATTTCGGCGATCGCGACCGGTATTGGGGCTGTCAGGTGACGAATTGGGAGGAGGGGCCCATTTATCCGATGAATTACAATCCCCCTTACTATCCGAATTTGTTTGAGCAATACGGGTTCGGTATCTACTTCAAGCAGTTCCTTTACTGGAGAAGTGTTCATGAAAAAGCCCAACCCATCTTTCACCGAAAGTTCAATCAACTGAAGGAAGATCCCGATTTCCAGGTGACCAATATCCGGGGGATGAAGCTTTCCAAAGTGGCGGAGGATTTTCGGACCGTGTACAATGCAGCCTGGGGCGGGCACAGTCATTTCAAGGAGATGAGCGCCTCTGCAGCCCAAAAGATCATGAAAGCCCTGGCTCCGGTCCTCGACCGCGATATTGTCATCTTCGCTTATCACAAGGACAAGCCCATCGGGTTTTACGTCAGTATTCCGGAGCTGAACCAACTATTTCGTTTCGTCAATGGTAACCTGAATTGGCTGGGCAAGTTGAAGTTTCTTTATTACCAGAAACGCAAGATTGCCAAACGCATGACCGGACTTGTATTCGGCGTGGTGAGGGAATGGCAAGGAAAAGGCGTGGAAGCGGCCATGATTGTTTTTGCAGAGAAAACAATCGTTCCGGTCGGCGTGTACGACGACACCGTTTTGACCTGGATCGGCGACTTCAACCCGAAGATGATCAAGGTAGCCGAGAACCTGGGCACCACCCTTTGGAGAACTTTGCAGACGTACCGCTATCAGTTCGACAGGAGTTTGCCTTTCGAGCGGGCGCCTGTGGTGGATTGATTAAAGGAAGATTTTAAGTATTCACACCGTTCATGACAAATCGGGGAATCGCAAGCATGGGGTGTGGATGGTTTTAGTTTGATTTTGCCAATAGCATGGCCTCCGGAAACACTCTTTTTTGCTAAGTATTGATGCACTTGTCATAAGGCGTTTCGGAAAATCTGCTTAGATTTATTTTACCATTTAACAGGTTCTCCGGGAATGGGAAAGCCTGTTGGCTTTTACAGGATACACTTATGTTCCGTGTTTGTTTTCTTTAAGGCAGATTTAGAAAAAAGTGTTTTTTTTAAAGCAACTAGTTTAAATGCGTTTTCCGCTTCAAATCGGTTTGTTTTAGCAATAAACTCATTCTGTTTTTTTATCAAAAAACTTGTCGAGGTTGAGGTAAAGGAAATACAACATGCATGTTGCTATGGCAAATAGTATTGGCGCGTACCATACATCAAATATGATATAGGCTGTGAAATAGGCGCCAAGGATGCTTGTTGTAAAAAAATAAACTCCAATTAGATGCTTAATAAATTGATGCATTGATTATTGTTTCAGATGTCTGAATATAATTGAACTTTCTGATACTGTTCTGTCCTAAGCCATGACAAAACCAGCATTGCAACCGGGCTTTAAATCAGACTTCAATCAAAGTTACAATTTCAATTTGATGATGAAATGTTGAAATGCATTGAGTCTTTTCAGTTTTTCAATACGGTTATACCCCATGTGCTGAGCGGTATTTTATGGGTGAGTGAATGTTGATTTGTTCTTGAGGTCGGTGGTTGTGGTAATCTTCCATTCGTTCGTCGCTGGTTTTGCATAACTAATGAAGGACCTCGAAGATGTATGCCTCTAACAGCTCATTGCGAAACTGCGATTGGACCGCTCGATATAGGCAATTAGCAAAGTGCGCCCCGGTTGCATATACGGTATGATCATTCCGTTTCAAGTACACCACTTGACAAATAGTTCAATGTTGTACTCGGGACCATTGTCATCGTGGATTTTAGGAGGTTTGCCTCATTTGAGAATTCCAACTTCGGCAATTCGGTTTACCGCATGGATTGGGAATCTGAAGTCCAATTCTATCATTTGAGCTTGCGGATTAGCGCTTTTCATCCTAATTTGTAGAAGGGTAGGTGATGAACAGGCTGATTACATTCTTTGGAGAGTTGACGAAGGCCCTAAGGCCTAGCCAATGGCTTCCAGATTGGCTCTTTAGGTCGTTTCTTTGTACTTTGATGACTTTCAAACGTTTCACGGCACAATTTAGTGTTGAAAGTTTCGGCATCTGGTGTCGTTTTTGTGACGTAAGCCGACATTATGGCAAAAACTAGAAAATCGTAAGTAACTGTATTTCAATCAAAAAGGGCTCCTGAAAAACTCCAGAAGCCCTCTTTTTTCCCATTTGTGATCCCGCTGGGACTCGAACCCAGGACCCATACATTAAAAGTGTATTGCTCTACCAACTGAGCTACGGAATCAGGTATTATGTTCAGAACGGGGCTGCAAAAATAGTTTTTCAATGTAAATCACAGAAAAACAAGAGAAAGTTTTTTTCGGATTGTTGAAAAAAGGCTTCAGGAGCTTATGCCGGCTAGAACGGACCGGGGGGCTTTAACAAAATGAGCATGCGTTTGGAAGGCTTTCGTTCAATAGCAGTAGTACATTTAGATAAAAGCCTTCTTGCCCTTTGTATTAGTTTTGTCCGTATGTCCTCGAAAGTGGTACTCATTACAGGCGGAAGCTCCGGCATCGGCAGGGCATGCGCACTGGTTTTCGCAGCACATGGTCACCGCGTTGCGATCAGCGGGAGGCGTAAGGATATGCTTGACAGTGTAGTTGCAGAGGTTGATCCTGCGCGAAAAGGCCTGGCGCTGGCCATTGAGGCCGATGTGAGCAGGGAAGAGGATTGCCAAAGGCTCATTCAGGAAACGGTGAATGCCTTCGGAGGTATCGATATTTTGGTGAATAATGCCGGTATATCCATGCGCGCACTGTTCAACGACCTGCACCTGGATGTACTCCGGAAGGTGATGGATACCAATTTCTGGGGGGCGGTGTATTGCACCAAATACGCACTTCCGCACCTGCTTGAACGCAAGGGGAGTGTAGTAGGGGTGTCGTCGATCGCGGGCAAGGTGGGGCTTCCCGGTCGCACCGGGTATTCGGCCTCCAAATTTGCGCTCGAAGGCTTTCTTCAGTCCTTGCGCAACGAGAATGCGACGAAAGGACTTCATGTGCTCGTCGCCTGTCCGGGCTTCACCGCTTCAGAAATACGCAGCAGGGCTCTTGCAGCGGATGGTTCGAAGCAAGGCGAAAGTCCGCGTGAAGAACAGCAAATGATGTCAGCCGAGACCGTCGCTATGCATATCCTGAGGGCAGTTGAACGACGCCAACGCGACCTGGTGTTGACTTTCAACGGCCGGATTACTGTTTGGCTCCGCAAATTTTTTCCGGCCTTCACCGACCGGCTTGTCTACCGTCACATGTCCAAAGAACCCGGTTCTCCATTTCAGTAAAAATCCCATACCCAAACCGTATGAATAACCGATTCATCTTAATCTTTACATCAGTTGCACTTCTGTTTTCCTGTACCCGGCCCCAAGTGGAATTGCAAGAGCAGATCGAGGCGCAGGAGCAATCACTTCGTAACGACTCGAGTCCTTTGCCCGATCGTGCCAAGGCCGAAGAGCTTATGGGACTTTATCTCAAGTATGCCAACGATTTCAAGGACGATACCTTGTCGCCTGCATACCTGCTCAAAACCGGCGAGCTTTGCATCGCTTTGGGTCAGTACGACGAGGCGTTGAAGCATCTGGCCGGTGTGATGCGTTACAAGCAATCCATTCACACCGCCCAGGCCCTTTTTCTGCAAGGCTTTGTGTGTGAGAATTACCTCAGGCAGCTGGAGGATGCCCGAAAGTATTACGAGCGATTTGTGAAGGAGTATCCGAATCATCCCCTTTCTGCAGACGTTCAGGTGCTCATCGCACAATTGGGTATGACCCCGGAAGACCTGGTGCGTCAATTTGAACAAAAGCAATCCGATTCGCTACAACTTCCATAACATGAGCCAACGCAAACCGGGCAAAAGGGAGAAATTCGCCGCAGCTGCGCAGGCGAGGGAGACCGAGACAAAAATCGATCGATCCGTCAAAGTTCCCACTTGGTGGTTCCTGCTTCCTGTCATTACTGCTTTTCTGGTCTATGCAAACACGCTGGGGCATGGCTTCGCCCTGGACGATTACGCGGCTATCCTCGAAAACTCCGACACCCGGAAAGGGTTTGCTGCGCTCGGCGACATTTTCAGCACGAGCTATCGCCATGGCTATACCATGATAGGCGATGAGCTGTATCGCCCATTGCCCAAGGCCCTATTTGCGATATGCTGGCAACTTGCACCCGATAGTGCAGCCCCGGGGCACTGGATCAATGTGATCCTGTTTGCCATTACTTGTTTTGTGATTTTCCGGTCATTGAACCGTTGGTTCCCCTCACATCCTTTGATGGCTTTGATCGCCTCCATGTTGTTTGCCGTTCATCCGGTACATACCGAGGTCGTTGCGAACATCAAAAGCCTTGATGAGATACTGTCCTTCCTGCTCGGTTTCATAAGCCTGGATCTGTTTTTCCGGTATCACAATGAACACAAGAAGCGGTTTCTGATACTGGGGTCGTTCACCTTATTCGGGGCATTCCTGAGTAAGGAAAGTACAATCACCTTTCTGCCACTCTTTCCGCTCCTGCTTTGGTTTGCTTTGGATTTCGACTGGAAGAAAGCCATTGTCTCCTCCTGGCCAGTACTAATCCCAACTTTGGTGTTCTTCCTGATCAGGCATCAGATTTTATACAGCGAAGGCATGTTTACTCCAGGTCCTCCATCGGTTGCAGACAATATGCTGCAATACGCCAAGGACCCTCTGCTTCGCTTTACGTCTGCCGTCGCCATGCTTGGTCGGTATTTGCAGGTATTGCTGGTGCCCTTTCCTTTGACCTTCGATCTCTCTTTCCCTCAGGTCACTCCCGAGGGACCCGGGTCTTTCCGTTTTATCGTATCAGCGGTGGTGTTGACCGGACTGCTTGTTTTGGCATTTTGGGGACTTTCCAAACGAACAGGTTGGAGTTTTGCCCTTTTGTTTTTCTTCGTAACGGTGAGCGTATCCTCTAATATTTTCGTGCTGATCGGTACCCACTATGGTGAGCGATTGATGTATATGCCTTCGTTCGGTATCGTACTGTCACTTGCCTGGTTGATCTCCAACGGCAAATGGGCGATAACCGACAAGCCTGGTCGTTTGAGTCCGATGGTCATCGCAATCACCTTGCCCATCCTGCTGGTGTACTCGGGATTGACTGTTGCGCGGAATCCGGTTTGGAAGGATAACGGCACGTTGTATTACAGTGGACTCACCTCCGCACCCAATAGTGTTCGGGTACAGTATTACCAGGGGCTTTACTTAGGCAAAGAGGAAACCATTGCCGGATTTCCGATGGAAAGCCGCGACAGTGTGGTCAAGGCCGCTTTTAAGCACCTGAATCGTGCGACTGAGCTTTACCCTTCTTTCCATGATGCATGGACTCAGCTGGGTGTGATCAGTTTCAGGCAGGCACAACTGGCCCGTAATGCAGGCGATACGCTGACCATGAAGAAGTACATGGACAATGCATTGAAGTATTACGGTGAGGCATTGCGTTACAATCCCTACGATCCGGTCGTCTATAACAATTCGGCTACCGTGTATTTCGAGGCCGGTAACATACAAGAGGCTTTCAAACGTTTTCAGAAAGCGGTTGAATACAAGCCGGATTATGCCGATGCGTTGATGAATCTCGGCAGCTGTTACGGCATGATGGGTCAATTCGACCAGGCCATCCAGTATTTCGACAAGTGCATCGCTGTAGATCCCTCCAAGGCGCAAGCCTGGTACTTTGCCGGAATC
>JBJOER010000137.1:0-3525 GCA_046049215.1 Bacteroidota bacterium
TGATGCAGCACAACAAGTACATGAACAATTACGATTACCACCGTGCGCTTTTCTTGCTGAATAATGAGCCGTTTCTCACGAACAATTTCTTACTCCTTCGCGAGCACCCGGAATTATCAACTCCAGTTTCCGTTCTGCATTATGAAAGGTACTCGTCCAGGAACGAACTGGATTCGGAACTGAAGCGTCTTGAAAATGGGATACAGTGCGTGGTAGGTTCAGGCTTTTTGCCCTTCGGTTCAGCCCAATGTCCCGGTCCGATGGACTATGCCGACGGGGTGGATACGATGCGATTCCTGATCGGACTCCAATAAAACAGTTTGCCTGAAATGTACTTACAGTATTTTATTCCGCAGTGCGAATGAAACCGCTTCGCTCTTGGAGTTCACTTGCAGCTTTTCATAGATCTTCCTGACATGGGCATTCACCGTAAAATAACTGATGTCGAGTTTGTCAGCGATCTGTTTGTAGCTCAGCCCGTCGGACAGCCATCCCAACACTTCTTTTTCCCGCGGAGACAGGGAGTCCTCGATCGCTTGATTGGCATGTAATTCCGGTCGGTTGAAATGCTGCATCACGCGAATGGCGATCGAAGGGGTCATTACGGCTCCTCCATTGTAAACGTCGATGATGCTCTGTTTGATCTTACTGACCGGAGCACTCTTCAGGATGTATCCCTCGGCACCCGCTTTCAGGCTGCTGAAAATTTTCTCATCATCATCGAAAACAGTTTGGATGATGACCCGGATGGTCGGATCGTATTTCTTGATCTGCCGGGTGGCTTCAATGCCGTCAACTCCCGGCATCTTGATGTCCATCAAAACGAGATCAGGGGCACAGCCGCTTACCCGTTTCACGGCATCCGTGCCATCGGGAAAGGCAGCGATGCAGCTTATTTCAGCATCCTGTCTGAAAAGGGTTTCGAGGCTTTCCCGGCGCTCTTCGGAATCGTCAAAAACAAGAATTCGGATCATACCTGTTTGAACAAAGATAGCTACTCGAAAGCCCGGGTTTAATCGCTAATTCTAGCTAGTGGGATGAAAAAGGTGATGGTGGTTCCTTTATCACCTGTTTGCGTCTCTATTTTCAATTTTCCGCCTACACTTTCTGCTCTGGTTTTTAATGTATTCAATCCGTGACCCCGATGGGTCTGGTTCGGATCGAAACCGATACCATCATCCGAGACAGAGAACCTTAAAAATTCCTCTTCACGTTGCAGAACAACTGAAATCCGGCTTGCTCCGCTATGCTTCATGGCGTTGTTCAAGGCCTCTTTGGCGACCAGCATCAGGTTCCGTCTCACCGGAATAGCTTTGATCCTTTGTTCAACTTCCAGGTCGATTTCATAATGCATGGAAATGCCTGTGGCGTCCGACAGCTCATAGGCGAAATCCTTGATCCTGCTGCTGAACAATTTATCATTGCCGTCGTCACGGCTAACCGCCCAAACGATATCGTTCATGTTTTCCATCACTTCGCGTAACCCGCTTGAGATCCTTGCAAGGTGTTGCTGTGCTGCATTGGTGTCATTGCCCACGGCGGCTTCGGCCATGCTGGAATACAAATAGAGGCTGCTCAGGGATGCTCCGGCATCGTCGTGAAGGTCGTTGCTGATTGTCATCCGTTGACGGTTGAGCTCATCGCGTTTTTCAATTTCCAGATTGAGTTTTTCATTCTGAATCTCCTTGGAGCGGAAGATGAGGCTGAGGTTGACGAAAAGAAAGTTCAATGCGATGCCAAGGGTTAGAATTCCAATACCAAGCAGTTCATCGGGCAGCTGTACGCCGAAGATCGCTTTGGTGATGGTGAACCGAAGCGACAGCATTAGCGTTATGGACCCTACGGTTACAAGACCGGTATACGTGGTGCGATGCCTTATCATGATAAACAGCATGTAAAGCTGTGCCGGGAGGACGATCATGTAAAGGGCGGAATAGAAATTTATGAAAATTTCCGGAGTGGATGAAAGAAGGATCCCCGGAACGGCTATGAACAGGCAGATTAAAAAAAATCTTTCTGACCAGATACCCACTTTGTTGAAGGTGGGATGGGACCTGATCGCATCCATCAGGTATCTTGTAAACCGGAGATAGAATGTGCCGGCCAGTATGAGGACGGATACATGAAGCAATAGGGCTCTGGTCTCTTCCGGACTGCGTAACGAGACCTGTCGGTTTATACCGATTATGCTCTCATTGACGGCAAAAAAGGAAATCAATATAGTGAAGGCAAGGTAAGCGAAGAACTCCTTGCGTTTGAAGAGCAGGTAATGGTAGCCGATGTAGACGATTTGAAAAATCGCAATCCCGATAAACATGAAGTGTATTGGGCTCAACTTTTCCATCGTCAGATCTTATTACGTGAATTCCCGGTCAGGGGATGCATCGTCCGTTGGCCAGGGCTCGGTTAACGGGGATCAATTCGCATTCAATCCCGCTCAAAGGCGCCGAGGTCGGGATTTGCACCGCCCGTCGGCCTGGCCTTTCCTTCGATGTCGATGGTCATGGGAGGTAAGGCAGTGGGATCGATGAACAAGGGATTCCCCTTTTCCCTGCTGAAGGAGAGCGTGTCCAGGTGCAGGTCGTTGTCGAATTCGTCCTTGAACTGCGGATCGTTGTTCCGGTAGATGGTTTCGAAGTGTGCGGGGTCGGAGGTGGGCGTGTTGTTGTCGGCCTTGATGATCGAGTGGCTGAAGAAATGGTTGGAAAGGGCTCCCGATTTGAAGTCAAGCTCCAGCTCGTTATCGTTATCTCCGTACACAATGCAGTTCTTGAAGTCCGCTTTCACCAGATCGACGGGGATAGACTGGCTATTCTGGTCAACCGCATAGTTATTGACGTAAACCACAGGTGTTCCTCGTTGTCCGTACCGCCAGAAATTGGCAAAGGTGCAGTGGGTAAAAGAGTAGTCTCCACCGGCGGTGAGTCCGAGGTTGTAGTAACCGCAATTCGACACCACGTTGTTCCACCCAAGGATTTTGAAGTTGCGCGAGAAGATCCCCAGGCCGCTCATGTTGCGGATCTGCGTGTTGGTGAGTTTCAACGAAACCGGAAGTGCGGGGGAGAAAAGGGTCTCGCACTGTAATCCGATGAATCCGTTTTTGATGATGGCATGGTCGATCTCGTTCAGCCCTCCGTCGTTGATCCAGATGCGGTCCCACTGGCCGGGTTCTTCCTGCAGGAAGGGTTCCCGACGTAATCCCTGAAACACGACAGGCTCCTCTTTTGTGCCCAGAACTTTCAAGGTTCCACCTTTGTATACCCAGAGCCCACCGGAATTGCTGAAGTGGATCTGGGTGCCTTGCAGGATGGTCAGGGTCTGCGTGGAATCAACCACTGCATAACCGCCATAAATGACATAAGGAAGGGACTTGTCCCACGTAGTGGAAGTATTCAGGCTCGTGTCGATCAGGACGTAAGGGGGGAGATTCGGACTTCTTTTTTTTGCCACGAAAAAACGGGCATTCTGTCCCCAGGCCACCAGGTCGATGTCCTGGATGTTGCCGTTGGTCTCAAAAACGATGGA
>JBJOER010000138.1:0-14404 GCA_046049215.1 Bacteroidota bacterium
AAGGCGATTGAAAGTGCTGTCGGGTCGCACACCGAATCGTTCAGCTGCTTCAGGATTGAAGACACGTTTCCGTTGTTGTACCGGTTCGGGTCGTAATCCTGTGGCTTTCCCGTTCCGGATGTATTGTGCCGCCTGTTGACCCGACTGGAATCCCCATTGGTACATATCCGCTCCATAACTGGCAACGGCTCCTCGGGCTACCAGGCCGGCCTCGCTGGTGAGGATAGGGATATTTTTTGCGTTGCAGACTTTGACAATGCTTTCGAAGGATGCGAATACCGCGTTGTCGGGCAGGGCGAAAAACACTTCGACGCCTTTCGACAGAAGCGATTGCGTTACGAGTTGGGTTTCTGAAGAATTCGTCACAGGAAGTGCTTCGAGAGGGAGGCCCGATGCCGCGCAGCCGCGTTTGAGTTGTTCCAGCGCTTCGAGGCTTTGCGGTTCCGATTGGCTGTAGATAGCTCCCACTTTCTTCGCGCCGGGAAACAAGCGTTGAATCAGGGTGACAGAAGTGTCGATGTAGTCGGTTGTCTCATAAACCCCGAACAGGTTGGCAGGCGCCTTTCCCGCTTTATCGGTGAGTCCCGCTTTGGCGGGCTCGGGAGCCACCATCATGAAAACCGGGATGTTTTGGGTGCGTTGTGCAGTGCTGATAGTGGCGAGTGTGGTGTTGGTCGCGATCAGCACCGGATCTTGCGAGAGGATGTAATCAACGGCCTGTACCAGTGTCGGCTGATCGCCCTGTGCATTGCGGTAAATCACCTTCAGTGTGCCGCTGTCCTCACTCAATCCTGCTTCCTTCAGGGCATCGAGAAAGCCCTGCCGAGCTTGGGCCAGTGTGGCATCCTCAACGAAGTCGATGAAGCCGATGGTTTCGGGTTTCTGTTGGGTGCTGGAGTTGGAACGGTTGCCGCTTGTACACGATGGAGTGGCAAGCATCAACAAGAGGCCGAAAAAACAGAGGGTCTGCGTGCGGAACAGGGATTGGTGTCGGTTGATCATCGTTGCGTAAGGATAGTGAATACAAAGAAACGCCTCACCAGTAGTGAAGTCCGGTCACCGCTCAAAAGGAGGAAGAGAATCAGTGCTTTTGAAGCCGGTCTTGTGTATTGACCACCTCAGTGACAAGACGCATCAACTCCGTGCCCACTTTGCTATAGAAAGGTTCCTGAAGTTCCTGCAGGTGAAGTGCCTGTGTGGCCGCTTCCGCTTTCGATCCTTCAGGTTCGAGCATGGCCACAAAGAACCGGTTCATCAGGTTCCAGGGATGCTGATGCTGGTCTCTTCTGTAATCGAGTGCCTTATTGAAGCAATTCAAAGCATCTTCAAAGCGTCGTCCCAAAATATGCTCGAGTCCACGCCATTCAAGCAGGGATACGGCGATATCGTGCCGGTGTCTTCCCATTTCTGAGGCATGCTGTTGAACTTGTTCGAAGATGGTTGGATCGGATTCTCCACCGCTGAGCTGGTTGAGGCAGGACAGAAGGGTTTTCAGCTCGCAGGTCTTCACCCAGTTGTTGCGGGTGATGTTGCTCTTGGCGTTGCACTTGAAGAGAAGCTGTTCAACTTCGTTGAGGATTTTCCAGGCCGATTGGTACTGGCTGTTGTCGGCTTCGATGGCTGCACGGATCAGACGTAGGCGAACCCGGTCTTCGAGTTGTTCCTGGGCCTTGGCCAGCTTGTCGGCTTCTTCAAGCCATTGTAGCCTGGCTTTCGTACCCGCATCGATGTGATAGTGTGCAAGGACCGAAAGAACGTACCGGCGTGAATCGGGATAGTGCGGAAAGAAATGATCGATGTCGCGCTCGAGGAAAGGCAGGTAGGGCCGGATATGCACGGCCGGTGCGGGAGTGAGTGCCGATGCCCGTAAGATGAGGCTCAGCAGAATCGCCCGTTTGGTGACTTCCTTTTCCACGGTGAGCAAAGCACCAAGTTCCTGCAGCAGGTCGCCAACTTTGTCTTGTTCAGACAGGCTGGACTCGGAAGAATGTTCAAGCATCTTGATTTCAAATGAAATTCTGAACTGCCTGTGCACCTGACGGAAGCGTTCAAGGTAGGTGTCGTACCGTTCCAGAAATGAATTTGCGTCCTCTTGTTGGTACAAGGTCTCCACGAGCCGGGCGTTCTGCCTGTAGAAAAGCAACATCAGCTCAATGGTGTCGGTTGCACTGCACTTGGCTTCGAAATTTCCAATGTCGAGCCGTGCCGCAGATGCCGATTTGGATCCTGCCTCCTGAACCAGTTCTGAGAAAGATTGGAAAAGTGGTTCGGGACCACCCAGCTTCACCAACTCATGCCTGTACTCTTCTGACTGGATGATTTGTCCGATTTCCTGGTCGATTTGCAGGAATGCCTCTTTGAAATCACCCGCCTTCAGCCTTTTGAATCGCACCTTGGCCATCACACGCGGGTCGAAACCGGCCGATGTGCGGTACATGTTGAAAATCGCTTCCGCGACTTCGAAACGCTCCGGACTGATTGACTCGCTGAGTTTTTTCAGCACGAAGTCAAGGATGCGTTTCTCTTTCGGGAGGAGCTGAAGCTGGTAAGTGTTGCTTGAGGCCGGGCGCGGTTCTGCCATAGATCGATAAGTTCGGGATCCGGAATGATCCCCGGCTACCGATTTCTGTCGGCGATAAAACTATTACCTTCGTCAAGGGCACACCGAATGCATATGAGAAAAATACTAACATGGTTATACACGGTTCTTTTGGTTCATTCAGGAGGACTTTTTGCACAGTCTACACGACCCGTGGAAGGCTTATCCGATGAAAGGGATCCGCTGTTTGTTTTCACCAATGTCACATTGGTCCAGGAGCCCGGAAAGATTCTGAAAGGAGCCCGAGTTCTCGTGCAGGGGGGGGAGATCCTTCGCGTCGGAGGCGATGGTCCGATTCCCGCTTCGGCCATTGTTTACGACCTGAAGGGCCGCTACATGGTTCCGTCTTTCATCGAGCTGATCTCCGATTACGGCCAGCCGGAAGTGAAGCCTGCTGTGCGGGAAAGGCGCGCGTCGCGTGGTGCTCAAGCGCAAAGTAATTTGCCGGGTCCGTTATACTGGAACCAGGCGGTGCATCCCGAGGCGGAAGGATTTGCGCAGTTCGAAGCGGATGCTAAAAAAGCGGCCGAATGGCGAAAGGCGGGTTTCGGTGCGGCATTGACCCTTCAGCGCGACGGGATCGTCAGGGGCTCGGCAGCACTGGTGTTGATGGGAGACGAATCGACGGAGGAGTCCATCCTGAAGGGCCGTGCGGCCCAGGGCATGTCGTTCAACAAAGGCTCGTCGACCCAAGATTATCCATCTTCCCTGATGGGCTCGATCGCTTTGATTCGCCAAGCCATTTTCGATGCGCAGTGGTATGCCGGTGCGAAGGAGAAGGAGTACAACGCCTCGTTGGAAGCATGGAACAGGAACGGGCAGTTGCCTGTGGTGTTCGAAGTGAGCGACCATCGTTCCGCATTGCGGGCGGCAAGGATTGCAGCCGAAGCGGGAACGCGATATGTTATCAAAGGCACAGGAGATGAATACAAACGTATCGAAGAGATCAGCCGAACAGGATCGTCCTTCATTGTACCGTTGAATTTTCCAAAGACTTACGACATGGCGAATCCGTTCGATGCACTGAACGTATCGCTCGCCGAACTGAAGCATTGGGAGTCGGCTCCGGCCAATCCTGTCATCCTTGAAAAAGCAGGTGTTCGTTTTGCTTTCACTTCGGACGGATTGAAAGAGAAGAAGGAGCTGATGCCTGCCATCCAGAAGTCGCTGAAGTTTGGCCTGAGCAGGGATCAGGCGCTCGCCGCACTGACCACCATTCCCGCCGCTTTGGTCGGAGCCGGTGACAAGTTAGGAGCCTTGCGCCCGGGCATGTTGGCCAACTTCCTCATTTGTACGCACGATGTGTTTGACAAGGAAAATGTCCTGCTCGAACATTGGGTGGCCGGAAAGCGTCACATCCTAATGGCAAGCGACAGTATTGATATGCGTGGCAATTACCGTATCAAGCTGGATACATTGACGGGCTGGAATTTATCGGTGAGCGGAAGCGCGGTTTCACCTGAATTCACTTTCCAGAAGGATAGCCTCACCCGGAAAGCCGATGCAAGCAGGAGCGGCTCGCAATGGACTTTCCGCTTCGAACCGGTGAAGGGGAAAACTGTTTACCGCATGAATGCCTCGTTTGCAGTGATGGATCGGTCTTGGTCGGGATGGGCCAGGTCGGCGGATGGAGACTGGTTGTCGTGGTCGGCAACCCGAACAGGAGATGCGCCTCTGAAAGCCGATTCCCTGGTCCGCGATTCGATCCGTCCGGTGCCCGAAACCTGGTATCCGAACACAGCTTACGGTTGGGAAAGTACAACTCCGCTCAATTCTAAACCGGCATCCTTTTGCATTCGCAATGCAACGGTATGGACATGCGAAGATGCCGGTGTTTTGACATCCGCCGACGTGTTGGTACGCGATGGAAAGATTGCGATGGTGGGTAAATGCAGCGAGAGCGACTGGAAAGGGCTGGAAGTGATCGACGGAACAGGCATGCATCTCACCCCGGGCTTGATCGACGAGCACTCCCATATCGCCATCAATGAAGGTGTGAACGAAGGCACGCAATCGATCACGTCGGAAGTACGCATCGGTGATGTGATTTATCCCGACGACATCAATATCTACCGACAGTTGGCCGGGGGAGTCACCACTTCACACCTGCTGCATGGAAGCGCCAACGCCATCGGCGGACAGACTGCGGTGATCAAATTGCGATGGGGAAAGGGGTCGGAACAGATGAAGTTCGAAGGAGCAGATCCATTCATCAAGTTTGCGCTGGGCGAGAACGTGAAGCAGACCAACTGGGGCGACAACAACGTGACACGCTACCCGCAAACGCGGATGGGGGTGGAGCAGATCTACATCGATGCCTTCACCCGTGCCCGCGAGTACGACAATGCCTGGAAGTCGTTCAATACATCGAAACTGAAGATGGAAACTCCCCGGCGTGATCTCGAACTCGATGCACTTGCAGAGATCCTGAACAGCAAGCGTTTTATCACCTGCCACAGTTACCAGCAAGGGGAGATCAACATGCTGATGCACGTAGCGGATTCGTTCGAATTCAGGGTGAACACCTTCACACACATCCTTGAAGGCTACAAGGTAGCCGACAAAATGAAAAAGCACGGTGCCGGCGGTTCATCCTTCGCCGACTGGTGGGCCTACAAGTACGAGGTGATCGAAGCCATTCCGCATAACGGCGCGATCATGCACCGCTGCGGTATACTTACAGCCTTCAATAGCGACGACGCTGAAATGGCTCGTCGCCTTAACCAGGAGGCTGCCAAGGCTGTCAAATACGGCAATGTCAGTGAAGAGGAGGCCCTGAAATTCGTGACGCTCAACCCCGCCAAATTGCTGCATGTCGATAACCGTGTGGGAAGTATCAAAGCCGGCAAAGATGCTGACCTGGTACTGTGGAATGGTCCACCGCTCTCAATCTATGCCAAGCCATTGAAGACGTATATAGAAGGTGTGGCCTACTTCGATGCACAGCGCGACCTCCGACTCCGCGAGCGCGATGAGAAAGAGCGCATGCGCATCCAGAAAAAGATGGTTGACGAAAAGAACAGCGGCGCCCCCACACAAAAACCCGTCACGTTGTTGCACGAGGAATACCACTGCAACGACATGGAATCACTTCCCTATTAAAAACTACCATGACCTATAGAATTTCTCTGCTCCTGTTGCTGTTTAGTTCCATTGCGACAACAGTATTGGCCCAGCGCCCGGCGCCCAATGATGAAAAACCGCGCAAGATCCTGCTGATGGGTGGTGTAGCCCACGTCGGTAATGGTACGCTCATCGAAAACAGTGCAATCGGTCTCGCCGATGGAAAGATCTCATTCATCATGGACGCGAGGGGCTTTAAACCGGATCCCCGCTCTTTCGATACGCTGATCTACCTCGAAGGCAAGCACGTGTATCCGGGATTCATTTCCATCGGATCCATTCTTGGTCTTAGCGATCTTGAACTCGTTCGTGCCACCAACGACTTCCGCGAATCCGGATCAGTAAATCCCGGCGCCCGCACCCTGATAGCCTACAATACCGACTCGCGCGTCATACCCACAGTGCGCGACAACGGTATTCTGACGGCGCAGGTCGCACCCCAGGGGGGACTGATCTCAGGTACATCGTCGGTGGTACAGCTCGATGCCTGGAATTATGAGGATGCGGTTGTTAAAACAGACGACGGGATATGGGTGAACTGGCCTTCCATGCGCGTGTTCAAAGGGTCGTGGGCCGATCCGGAGGACGAGCAACGGGAACGAAACGAGCGTGATCTTCAAAACCTGTTGAAGCAATTTGAAGAGGCTTCGTCCTATGCGAAAGACCGTCCGGCCGTGAAGAACAGCCATCTGGAGGCCATGAAAGGACTGTTCGATGGCTCCAAGTCACTGTTCGTGCGTTGCGACTATGCACGCGAGATCGTGGAAGCCGTGCAGGCATCCGAGCGTTACGGCATGCGGTTGGTGATCGTAGGCGGAGCCGACAGCTGGCGCGTGGCTACTCTGTTGAAGGAGAAAAACGTCCCCGTAGTCATCGAGCGCACCCATTCTCTACCTTACCGGGAAGACGAGGATGTGGATCTTCCTTACAAGCTGCCTGCCCTGCTGAAGAAGTCGGGTGTCTTGTTCGCCATCACCGATCAGGGGTTCTGGCAACACCGGAATCTTCCTTTTCAAGCAGGAACCGCTGCAGGGTATGGCCTTAGCCGTGAGGAAGCCGTATCGTCCATCACCCTTAATGCTGCGAAAATACTGGGCATCGACTCTTTCTGTGGATCATTGGAAGAAGGGAAGGACGCCACACTTTTTGTTTCCAAAGGCGATGCATTGGAGATGACCGGCAATTCGGTCATGATGGCCTTCATCCAGGGTCGTGAAATCGTATTAGACAGCTACCAAAAGGAGTTGTATCGCCGCTATTTGAAGAAATACGGCTTGAAAGAGCAGCCCTGATAGCGAAGTGTTTCCGGGTGGAGGAAGCCTGGTCGTGATTATTTCGATCTGGCCTCTTTCAGAAGACGCTCTGCACGCTCTTTTCCCCAGCGCGGCCAGGCAGGATCATCGTGCTTGTCGTTTTCCAGATTCTTCAATCCTGCTTCAAGCAATTCCGCTGCTTTCTTTTTATCGCGTCCTTCTTTCTCGGGCAACCGCAGGTAGCACTCCCCGTTGAGGATTCCTGTCCGGGGGTTCGCAGGGTTGTCCTTTTGTATTTTTTCGAGTGATTTGATGCATTCGCCAATGGCTTTCTTCGATGAAGGACCCGGAATGCCGGCTTTGGTCATTTCCAAAAACACCTCCAGCGTTTTTAGTTCTGCTTCGTCCGGTGCAATAGCCAGTCCGGCCTTGATGTAATTTTCAGCCTTGGTCATGTAGCCGGACGCAGCGGAGGAATCTTTCCGATTGCTTTCGGCTAGCACCAGGTTGTAGTAGGCGGCCTGGTACTGGGAGATCCAATCCGTCTTGGCCGTATTGGCCACCATTTCGATACCCTTCAGGATCTTGTCTTTGGAGTCGGCGGTCGAGGTGGTGTCCAGGTAATTCATGTAGCGGACCAGGAAGCGTCTTGTTTTCTCGGCAGGACTCTGCGGTCCGGTGGGTGCGGTGATCGGTTGCGCGACCAGGTTGTGTCCGCAGAGGAGAACCAGTAGCGCAATGACGTTTTTTCGAGGGGTATGCATGGAATGAGGAAATTAAAATTGACAATACGGGACTTCGGGAGAGTTGTTTAGTTGGACAATACCGATTCGACCCACGCTTTACCCCAGTTGTCCATTTCTTCCGACGACCAGAGTTCGGGATAGAAGATCCGTTTCTGGAAACGGGGAGGCAGGTATTTCTGCCAGTTGGTTCCACCCGTTGCAGCGATGTCGGCCGGGTCAGCCTGCAGGTATCGGACAGCCGATTTGTAATGCACCAAAGGCCAATTGATGTTTACGTTTACATCGAGCTGCTTCAGCGCTATTTTCAGGTCTTCACGTTGTTGGTCCTCGGATGACAGACCTTTGTAAAGTGCCCAGATATTTTTATCCGTAAGGCGTTGAGCCGTCTCTATCAACTGCTTGGAATACTTCTCTTCAAACTGTTTGAGGGTGAGCGTCTTCTTACCGGTGGAAAGTTCGGTGGCTCCGGCTTTCCAATAGATGTGTTCGAAGAGCTCTTCGATGGAGGCATTCTTATTTTCAAAACGCGGTCTTGCATCTTTGTCGACAAGACGGATGAAGTCGGTGGAATAGATTTCGATGATACGGTACTGTGCGCTTTGGAATCCGCTGGCCGGCAACAGGCTCATGCGGAATTTCTGGAATTGTTCGCGTTCCATGCCTTCCACCATGATGTCGAACGAGCTGGTCAGCACAGCAAAATACCGGTTCACCCGTTGCAGACGCTCCGCCATGAACTTCGCATCGGATCCGTGGTTCACAATCTGCTCCAACTCATGCAAAGCGAGTTTGAAATAGAGTTCCGTCACCTGGTGGTACATGATGAACACCGTCTCGTCGGGAAAACGGGTACGGGGTTGCTGAAGGCTGAGAAGCGTGTCGAGACGGATATAGTCCCAGTAAGTACACACATCAGCGTGGAGGAGTCCATCGAGGTAGGAAAGTAAATCCTGCCCCATGGCGGTGTATTTTTCCTCCAGCAGCTTGATGCGGTCGATGATGGGTTGTGGCAAACTCATGCAGCGAAATTAGTCATTCCTGAAGACTGTAATTCCTGATTTTCCATTGGTCAATCCAATCGGAAGCCGTTCCGATCCAAGTTGAACTTCCCTCGATAGTATGCATGCTACCACCCCCAGCTCTGTATGAGCGTCAGGCGTGTTGAATGGTCACCACGATCCAAAATCGGAGCTCCGTAGGAGCGGTAGCCGTCTGGTTAAAATAGCCCGAGAATTCCCCAGCTCCGTAGGAGCGCTAGCCGTCTGGTAAAATCAGCGCGATAAATCCCAGCTCCGCAGAAGCAATAGATGTGTAGAATGGTCGTCGCGAATCCACCCCCAGCTCCGTAGGAGCGACAGCCGTCCGTTAAAATCAGTGCGATAAAACCCCCAGCTCCGTAGGAGCGGCAGGCGTGTTGAATGGTCACCACGATCCAAAATCGGAGCTCCGTAGGAGCGGTAGCCGTCTGGTTAAAATAGCCCGAGAATTCCCGAGCTCCGTAGGAGCGCTAGCCGTCTGGTAAAATCAGCGCGATAAAACCCCCAGCTCCGTAGGAGCGGCAGATGTATTGAATGGTCACCCGGGGGATAAAACAAAAAACGCAGGAGCGATACGGTCCTGCGTTTTTCTGTGTAGAGAGCTCAGCAAATCAATCCCTGCGGCCCATGTAGATCATCACGTAATGCATCAAAACCGCTAATGCAGAGAGAGCCGCCACCACGTAGGTCATAGCCGCCCACCACAATGCGTCTTTCGACTGCACATGCTCCTGGGAGTTGGTCACACGAGCGCTTTCCAGCCATACCAATGCACGCTTACTGGCATCGAATTCTACCGGCAAGGTGATGAAGCTGAACGCCGTGGTCAGCGCCAGACCGACAATCCCGATCAGCAACAGACTGGGAAAGGTATTGATGGTGAAAATCCCGATCAGCAGGATCCAGTGGATCCAGTTGGAGGCGAAACTCACAACCGGCACAAGGGCTGAACGAAGCTGCAGGAAATGATAAGCCCTGGCATGCTGAACGGCGTGCCCGCATTCGTGTGCGGAAACAGCGGCCGCTGCCGCATTGCGCCCGTAGAATACGTCGTGGCTCAGGTTGACCGTTTTGTCGAGTGGATTGTAGTGATCGGACAAACGGCCTTCAGTAGAAATGACACGAACATCGTGGATGTTGTGGTCGCGAAGCATTTTGAGTGCGATCTCCTCACCACTCATACCCGAACTGATCGGGGTTTGCGAGTAGTGGGCGAATTTGCGTTTCAACTGGGCACTCACGAGCCAGCCGATTAACATGAAAGCGATGGAGATAACCAGGATTCCCATTGTGTATTGAATTGATGTTTACTGTGTGATTACTAACGGTTGATTTCGGTATTTGTTTTACGGCTCACTTATACCAAATGAGATGCCGGATGCAAAGGTACTGCCATTCCGTCATTTATTCCCACCGGAAGAATCGGACGGCAAGCGCATACACCACAATTCCCGACAACACGACAATGCCGACCGGCATCCACAGCTTGTCCCACCCCGCCCCTTCGTAGGCGACCAGGCGCATCGCTTCGTTCAAATAGGTGAGTGGCAGGATCTTGCAAACCGGCTGGAGCCATTCCGGAAAGTTCTGAATGCTGAAGAAGGTTCCGGAAAGGAGAAACTGGGGCAATGTAATGACATTGGCCAGGGGAGGAATCGTGCTCTCGCTCTTGGCAAGTCCGGAAACCAGGAAGCCGAATCCCATGAATACGATGAGTCCGAGGGCAGATAAGCCGAGCATGGACAGAAAGGTGATCCATCCGTGCACGAGGGTGAATCCGAAAGCGAAGTGGCCGACCGTGATCAGGAAGGCGGCACCCAACAGGGAAAATACCATGCGGCTGATGGCTTCGCCCAACACGATGAAAGGTTTACGAATGGGTGTTGCGAAGAACCGTTTGACGACAAGTGTTTGGCGGAGGTTGAAAAACACGAAAGCCGTTCCGAAAACGCCGGAACTCAGCAGGGAGAATCCCAATTGTCCGGGCAGGATGAAGTCGATGGTTTTGTACTCGCGCGATTGCACCACCTTTTGTTCCAGTCGGGCCATGTCGCGTCGTGGTCCCATGGCCTCGAGGTTGGCTTTGTCCACGAGGTGCTCCAGCATCGAACGGACGATCACTGCGCTTTCGCCCCCCGTCACCGCTGTGGTCAGCTCCAGGCTGTAGGTGCTTTGCTCCATCGGACCGCCATTGCGTTTGATTCGAACGATTCCGTCGATTTCTCCTTTCTTGAGTGCCGTGTGGAGGCTTTCGACCGATTCGTCGGGCATCAGGGTGAGTCCGCGGCTGGCGCTTAGTTTTTCGAAGAGGGGATTGTCAGTCTCTCCGGTCGGATCCAAACCCACCCGCAGGCGGATGTCGCCGCCCTGGATGAATCCGAACACCAAAATAAAAATGAGCGGAAAAAGCAATGTGAAAACTACCGCCGATGGACTACGCAAAATGGAACGCAGACTGGCACGGGTGATGGCGAACATCGCGCGAAACTGCGAGTAGGAATTTTCCTGTTGATCGGTCTTCATCTCCATGGCTTATTCCTCTTTCCATTCCAGGCCGGTAAGATGAAGAAACACATCTTCCAGGTTGGCTTTTTTCACTTCTTTCTTCCGCTCGAAACCCGCTGCTACCAGGTTGTCGATGAGTGCATCAGGGGTGTCGAGCGCGATGATGCGTCCCGATTCCATCACGGCCACACGGTCGCAGAGCTGCTCGGCTTCGTCCATGTAGTGTGTTGTCAACACAACGGTCGCCCCTTGGTCACGTACCTGGCGGATAAGGTCCCACAGGTTACGACGGGCCTGGGGGTCGAGGCCGGTGGTGGGTTCGTCGAGAAAAATGATGGAGGGTTTATGAATGAGCGTGGTGGCGATGCTGAAGCGCTGCTTTTGCCCACCGCTGAGTTCTTTGAATTTGGCTTTGTGCTTATCCTCAAGTCCTACGCTGCGCAAAAGTGCCAGGGGGTCGGTGTCAATGTTGTAAAGTCCGGCGAAGAGTTGGATAAGCTCCACCAGGGTAAGACTTGGGTAGTAACCGGCCGCCTGCAACTGCACACCGATGATGCGCTTGATGGCATTGGCGTCGCGTTCGGGATTCAGTCCGGCTACGCGCACGATTCCGGAGCTTTTTTCGCGCAAGGTTTCGATGATCTCCAGTGTGGTGGTCTTGCCGGCGCCGTTGGGACCCAGCAGTCCGAAGATCTCCCGATCATGCACTTCGAAGGAGACCCCTTTCACCGCCTCGAAATCGCCATAGCTCTTTCGGAGGTTCTCCACCACGATTACGGGTTCTTTGTGCATGGCTGCAAATATAGTAGGCTTGTTCAGCTTCGCAGTTGTATAGAGAACAGGAATAGCCGGGGAGCCTGGATGTCGGCGGGTCGCGTCATGAACTCTTCATTGAACAGGTTCCGGATGTTGAACAGGAGTTTGAGGTGGCTGTTCACTTCATAGCCGATCCGGCAATCGACGATCCAGTTTCCAGCGGGTTGTCGGTCACGGTAGCTTTTCACCCCTGCGATGGCCTCGTTGAAGGCACGGTCGATGTTCTCGATGTTGCTGTAGTAGCGGATGCTCGTTCCGAGGATGAACCTGCGGTAGGACGATTCCGTATCGAATTTGAACATGTGCCGGAAACGGTATTTCAGGATATTTTCCTGTGAAGTATTGCGCAAGGTGTCTCGGGCGGCCACGAAATCGGTCTGGATGGGATCGATGGTAGTGTAGCCTGCGAGTACAGATTGCTTCACCTGTCCGATGGAACCTTCCCCTGCAAAAGTAGCTTCGATACCGCTGATACGGGTGTTGCCGATGTTCACCGATTTGAATCCCACGCCGAACAAAGGGTCGGTGAAGGGATTTCCCCATTGGCCGAAGCTGAACTCCATCATGTCCTTGTATTCCATGCGGAAAGCACTCACGTCGACGAGTCCCCGCCAATTGCTGATTTTCACCAGCTGTCTGACGCCGATCTCCGCCGACCAGCCGCGCTCCGGAATCAGCGAATCGTTGGGGTAGATGACGATGTTGCCGACGCGGGTGCGGATGAACTGCTCGGCGATGCTGGGGAAGCGGAAGCCTTGTCCGTAGGAAGTGCGGACGAAACCTCCTTTCCAGGCCTCGTAGTTCACACCGCTGCGGAACAGGTATTGCTCCTTGAAGCGTCGTCCGGAAATTTCTCCTGTTTCCATTCGGAATCCAAGGCTGGTTTGAAGTTTGCCGAAATCACCGTCGCCCTGGGCATATACCGCTAAATTGCTTCCGCTTTGCACGTCGAACAGTTCGCCTTGAACCCGAGTCATGCTTCCGGTTGTTCCGATTGACAAGTTCACTTTTTGACGGATCCGGGTCTGGGCGATGTAATCGGCGTAATAGATCCGGGAGTCGGAACCCTGTTCCGTGTTGTTGGTGTTTCCGGAGTAGAAGTAACGGGTGCGGAGTTTGTGGATCCACTTGCCTCGGCTGTAGATCGCATACGGGTCGATGGTCAACCGGTCCGATTTGTATTCACTCAGGGAGGAACCTTCGCCCAATCCGCCGGAAGGGGTCAAAGCGCCCGTGGTATCGTCCTGCCAGATGAGGAAGGAGCCGCCGCGTGCCTGCTGGGCATTTACGGCTATCCCGGTCGTGAGTCCCTTCACCTTTTCGGATGTATGTCTAAGGTGGAAGTTGAGCCGGTAACGTTCCTCTTTTTCGCCCTGGCGATACCCGTCGTCGTTGTAGGCTTGTCCTCCGGCCACCAATGACAGGTTGCCGAATTTCTGCCGGTGCAGGAAAGTCATGCCACTGTTCATGCGGTTGTCGCTCCACCATTTCTTCGCCTCGTCGCGGGGACTGTCATAGACACCGGTAAAGAAGTTGACTTGGGTTTCCGGCTTGTCAGAGGGCATCACGGTCCGCATATTGATGACCCCATTCAGCGCCGAGGAGCCGAACAAGGCCGAAGAGGCTCCTTTCAGTACCTCCACCTGTTCCATCTGCTCGATGGGAATGAAGCTCCACTTCACGTCGTTCGCATCTCCTGCCAGCATGGGCAGGTCGTCTACCATCACCAAAACGCGTGAGCCGGCACCGTAACTGAAGCCGCTGCCTCCGCGGATGTTCGCCTGGCCGTCGATGACCGTCACTCCGGAAACTTGCTCGATGGCGGTTTCAATATTGTTGTCTACTCGGTTCTCCACCAGCTGATGAGGCAGCAGGTCCATGGATGAAACCGTTTTTTCAAGCTGCTGCGTGGTTCTGCTCGCCGTGATGACGATCGGATTCCAATTCAGGTTTTCAGCTTCGAGCTGGATGTCGATCCGAGTCTCATCTCCGGCCTTGAGGTAAACGTTTATCTCACGGGTGGCGTAGCCGATGTATTTGAATAAAAGCGTATATTGGCCCGGTAGCAGCTTCAGGTTGTATGTGCCCTCGATATCGGTTTGTGTTCCTGTAGTTGTTCCTTTCACCTGAACCACCGCAAATGGAAGTGCCTCCTTGGTCCTCTGATCCAGAAGTCGTCCATAAACCTTGGCATACTGGGCATTCAATTCGCCGGAGAATGCGAAAACGAGAAGAAGGAACAGGAAGGGTCGTGGAGCTGTCATGGTTTTGAAACAGAGCCAAAAGGTCAGAAAAATCCATCGGATTCCCTATTTTTGTACCCTA
>JBJOER010000139.1:0-7050 GCA_046049215.1 Bacteroidota bacterium
CAATGTTGCTTTTGACCTGGCCATCAACGGAAATGCGATCTACCTGGCGGGACGCATCAGCGCTACAAGCGGCTACGATCTGGGGATAATCGGATTTGACACTACCGGCGTTGTTCTTTCGACGTTTGGGTCCAACGGAACGGTTTCTGCCAATTACAACCCCATTGACGCTGCTTTGGGAATTACGATTCAACCCGATGGTAAACTGGTTTGTGTGGGAACGTCAGGTCTTGGCACATTTAACAACCGTGATTTCCTGGTGACCAGGTATCTTCCGACAGGCAGCTTAGACCCGACATTTGCTGGAACTGGCTATGCCATCATTCCGATAGGTCCCAGTTTCGACGAAGCGAATGCGGTTGCGCTCCAGGCAGATGGAAAAATCCTTGTGGCAGGTTTTGCCGCACTTGGCACGAACGATATGGTTTTTGTTCGTCTGACCAACGACCTTGCAGTGGGGCTGAATAACATAGAGGCCTTGAATGATCTGAACGTCTATCCGGTTCCTGTATCGGGTTCCACCCTGTTCATTACCTCAGCGGTCCCGTTCAAAGAGGCTGTGGTATGTGATCTCTATACCCTGACAGGACAGCTTATTTCCGGCACTACTGTTCAGGATGCCGTGAATACATTTGAATTCCCTGTTCCTTCCCAATTACCGGCCGGAACATACCTGCTTCGCATCCGTTCCGGAAAAAATAGCTTCAGCAGGCTCATTTTGAAATAATGGGGGAATCCCCGAGTCATCGGATGTTTGGCTTTTCGACAGAAGTCCGATTCTAACCGATCAGGGTTGTTCATTTTGAGCATGGGCCGCCCTGATTTGTTTTTATCCATACGGTGAGAATATCGATCACGGTAGTGAATGGACATTCTAAGAACGACTGTTTCAAGAACGACGAGGCCGGGAGGGAGCTCCGGAATTCTACTCCCCTCCGCTTTTCCTAAATTTGAAGAGTATTCCTCTTCCCATGCGTTATTCCCTACTTATTTTGACAGGCCTTTGCCTGCTCGCCTCCGTATCATCAGCCCAGTGGACCGACATCAGCGTCCCGACCACCAACCGGCTCTACTGCGTGAATAGCAATTCCATTGGCCAGGTCTGGATCGGTGGAATCAACGGTCTTTACAGGTCTTCCAACGGAGGTGCAACGCTTAGCTTCGTCAACGCAGTGGATGGTAATCTGGGCAATGCCCAGATCTTCGGCAGCTTCGACGACCTGCATGTGACAGGTACGAACAGTGCCGTTGCCGCCGGTTTCTTCTTTCTCGGCAACGACCTGGTGATGTACGGTACGTCAAATGGAGGTAGCTCCTGGACGCAGCAGTACTACTCCAATTCAGGATCCGCTCCGCGCTATATGAACGCCCTGGCATTCAACACCTCCGGCTTCGGCCTATCGGTCGGTTCATACGGTCGCATCCTGGCCTCTACAAACAACGGCAATACCTGGACGGTATTCACTTCCGGACTGAGTGTCGATCTGAAGGACGTCGCCTGGGTAGGGGGCAGCAATTGGGTGATGGCCTCAGACAATAACCTCTACCGATCCAGTAACAACGGTACCAGCTGGACACAAGTCGCTACCGGCAACAGCACCTTCGAACGGGTTTCCTTCGCTCCGAACTCATCCGTTGGTTATGCAGGCGGCTACGGCGAGTTGCTGAAAAGCAGCGACGGGGGATTGACCTGGACTGTTCTTCAGAATCCCCCCGGAACCATACGCTCGCTCTTCGCCTTCAGTACGGATACAGTTTACGTCGGCACCAGCACCGGATTGTACCGCTCTATCAGTGGGGGTCAGTACTGGGAGTCGTTCAACGTGCCCGGTTTTGAAACGCCCTACGGGATCCATTTCTACGACGGACTGAACGGTATGGTCGTGGGCGACAGTGGTTTCGTGGTAAAGACCACGAACGGAGGTGGGGTTACGACTCCGGTATCGCAATTCGAGCCGGCTTCCGGACAGGTTTGCGCCGGCAGCGCTTTGGCGATGACCAATTACGGGAATCCTTCCTGGTCTTACCAGTGGCTTGTTGATGGGATTTTACAAAGCACTCAGTACGCACCCTCGCTCACTTTCAACACTCCGGGGAACAACCTGGTGCAACTTGTAGCAACAGCCAACGGCAACTCCGACACGTCTTCCGCCAACGTAAATGTCATTGTCATTCCTGCCGTGAACGCGTTCTCCGTGGTGAGGGATTCCATCTGCCAGGGTGGATCAGGGGTTTTTACTGTGCCGAACAGCCAGGTCGGTGTAAACTACGCCCTGTTCGACGGAACGCTGCAGGTCGGTATTTCAAAATTCGGCACCGGTTCGAGCCTGACATTCATTACTTCCGCTAACCAGACGATCGTGAAACCCTACAGCATCCGTGGAGTCTATACCAATTCCTGCGGATCGGATACCCTCATCGTTCAGGATTCTCTTTACATCGCCATTCCTGCTACCAATGTTTCGGCACTGCTTTACCGTGATACCGTCTGCACAGGCGACACCACTTCCATGCTTGTTTACAACTCGGAACCGGGTTGGGAATACTACTGCTCCAACGCCACATCGGTCCGGGTGGCGGGTAACGGAGGCACCATCCTGATCCCCGTCGGCCCGATCACATCGAATGTGACTATCACGGTGAACGCCCGCTTTATCGCCGAAAATTGCCTGAAGACCCTGCCTGGATCATTTGCGCTAAGATTCATTTCGTCTTCCGCATCCATTTTACCGGGCACCCTGCAAGGGGCGGTGAACCAACCCATCACCATGACCGCATCGAGTACGGGATTCAACACCTGGTTGTGGAATTTCGGGCAGAACGCATCACCGGCAACCGGAACCGGGAATGTGCCGACTACTCCCAGCTACAACCTGGCGGGAATAGATACCGTTACCCTCACGCTGCGATTGAACGGCACCTGCGAAAAGATAGTTCGCAAGCCGGTGTTCGTTTACAGTATAATTGCGCCCTCTTCGCTCGACACCTGCAGCATCGATACCGGATCTACAGGAGTTAGTCCTCTGATCACCCGATTCCATATGGATCCGATGAATGGTTTCCATATCGCTTCATACACCGTTGCATCTACGCCTTTCCCCTTCACCCCGCTTGTGGTAAAATTCGATTCAACAGGAAAGCGTGTGTTCAGCCATTCCTTTTTCAATAACGGAAACAACCCCGGTGCACAAGGGCTCTTGACCGGAATCACTTCCGACAGATTGGGCAGCACCTACGTGAGTTGCCACATGAATGTGCCTACTTACTACAATATCCTCGGTTATTACCTCCGCAACAAGATCGCGTTGGTCAAGCTCGATAGTCGGGGTACTTTGAAGTGGGCCATCGAAAGTCCCTCGGCAACGATCTCAGACTTGATCACCATCGACAACCGGGTATTTGCCATCGGACGCAACGTGTGGAACGGTGCGCAGTTCCAGACACCCAAGGGCGGTTTCACGTATACGCCCGGGATCAGCAACAAGGGTGATGCGTTCATCATGGAGATCGATCATGATGGTGGTGTGATCAGTTTCGATGCCTTTGGTGGAACGGGCAACGGAGGAGTGAGTGCTCCAGCGAAGTTCCGTCCGAATCTAACCGTTAGTAACGGTTTAGGAGGCACTGACACCCTACGTCGCAACCTAATGGCGGTTCCTTCTTCTTCAGGAGGGATGCTTATCGGCGCCTTTATGGACGCCTCCGGTTTTTCACAGCCCATCCTGTTCAATCAAACGGTTGTCGCCAATGCGCTCCCGGTTGGCACCAGCACAGAAAAAACCCTGGTGCTGGCGAAATACGATCTGCAGAACGGTTTCACCTCGGCTGTAACCTTGTTGAGCGGGGCTCCCGAATACCTGACGGATTTCAAGGAAGATACCAATGGGAATTTCGTAGTAGCGGGCCGTGTGAAGAACAAGATCGTGACCAGCGCCGGAACGCGTACGCTTCCCATAACCAATCAGGAAAATCAGTTCGTAGCTTCGTTTACACAACAGGGCTCCCTCAACTGGATGGTGCTCGCCGACTCCATGCTGTTCAATTCCGTCAGTACGCATCCCGACGGATCCGTCACTGTAACAGCAAGTATGACCACGAAGTTCCTGGTAGTGGATGCCCTGAATCAACCGTTTAACGTATCGCCCACACCCTCCGCGGGTACATTCTTGCTGCGCTTCAGTGCATCGGGTGAGCTTATCGCCGGTGACCGCATCAGCGGTTTTCAATCCACGGCCTCCCGGCAGGATGCCTGTGGCAATATCCACACGCTCATTAACACCACCAGCGCATATCAAGCCCGGCCGCTGCATACTGTGCACAGCATCAACGGCAACTGCTCGTCCAACTGTTATCAGGGTTATTCACCGAACCTGTTGGATCTGGGCATCGAATCGATCACCCTGAATGATACAACGGCGGGGGGGCCTCCGCAGCGAAGTCTGGTAGTGAAGCTGCGGAGCCATTCGGTACAAGCCATCAACACCATTCAAGTGGCCTGCCGAATCAACAATGATCCGGTACAGTTCCTGAACTGGAACGGCACCATGCAAACAGCCGATTCTTTGCTGCTCACACTTTCAAATTATACGTTCAATCGGAATTACAATCGCATTCGCGTTTGGATCAGCAGCGTGAATAACGGCACGGATGACCGCCAGGAGAATGACAGTCTTTTTATGGGGCAGGTCATCTGCCAAAACCCACTTGCTGGAACCTATTCGTTGGGGTGCGATACCTGCTATTTTGATTCTTTCCAGTCCTCGGCGACGACGCTGAATCGATGCGGGGTAGGAGCGCCGGTGATCGTCTCCATCCAGCCGGGTACCTATTTAGAACAGGTGGCCATCGATTCCATTCCCGGGGCAAACGCTTCGAGCACGATCACATGGACCTCCGCTAATGGAGACCCTTCATCGGTCACCCTTGACATGGGATGCAACGGTGATTTCTTCCGGGTTCCGCTGAAATTGATCCGAGCGCATTATTGCAACCTGGATGGTATCACCATCCGCAACACACTGCCGCGCGCACTTGATGCGATGATGAACAGTACTGCAGCCCGGGGGTTGATTGTATTGGACAACCTGCACCATGTGGCTATTCGCAATTGCCGGTTCTTTAGTGCAGAGCGATCGGCCGCTGTCAGCAGCACCGCACCCGCCATTTACTCCGGAAGCAACATTTCGAACCTGACCATTGAAAACAACACATTCGAGGGTGGGGATAACGGAGTAAGCATGGGCGGAAGTGTTCAGATCACGCGGGCGATCATCATCCGGAACAATACGATGGCTCAAACCCAAGGCATCAACCTGTACAATTGCGACAGTACGTTCGTATCGGACAATACCCTTACCGCCATAGGTATCAACAGCAATTCGGTAAGCACTGCCATCAATATACTTGAAAGCGACACTCTGCAAGTGACCGATAATCTGATCAGCAACGAATCGTGGGGACAAACGGTATTGAATGTCAAATGGTGCGATTGTCCCCCCACAATGCCCTGCCTCATCGCCAACAACAGCGTAGGCAGTGCTCCGCGTTTCTTGCCTACACCCGGTGTCGACCTGCTGGGCTCCAACTTCACTGTAGTAAATAACTCATTCGGACAGGGCGTGAAGATCTCCGGAACCACAGATCTTGTTTTCGCCAATAACCTGGTACGTTCTAACGGGTCGTATGCTATTGAGATCTCCAGCCTGAACGGAGCTTCAACATTTAACCGAAACCGGTATCAGTCCAGCGGGTTCCCGATCACATTCAAGTACAACGGCAACAACTATACTCTGGCCACCTGGCGTACGCTCAGCGGTTACGATTTGCAATCGGATTCGGTGACGGCTACCTACCGCACCTTAACGGACATGCACCTCCGCAATGCAGTCGCAATGACGGGTATTCCCTGGGCAGGCATCACCACCGACATCGACGGCGAAGTCAGAAACAGCACATCGCCAACCGTCGGCTGTGACGAATTCAGTGCAAGCCCTGCCATGAGCGAAGTGTGGCCCGGCGACTGCGACAGTTCCACCGTAGTTGACAATTTCGATTACCTGCCCATCGGACTCAACTACAACCGCTTCGGCACTTCGCGCCCGGAAGCCTCCACGGCCTGGACGGCACAGCCCTCTCTGCTGTGGAATAGTACACAAGGTAACGGCACCAACCTCAACCATGCCGATGCCAACGGAGATGGTGTCGTTACTGCAGCAGACACGAGCGTCGTCATCAGTAACCTGAATTTATTCCACGCCATTCCTCCGCCACCTCCTCAGCGTTTCCAAACGGGACCTGACCTAACCGTCACTACCAACGGTTCTGTCTTCATGCCAGGCGATACGGTGCAGCTGATGGTAACGGTAGGCGGTACCGCCCTTCCGGTGTATGACCTTGCCGCCATCGGTTTCCAAATCCCATTGCCCCCCTCACTCATTCAATCGGGAAGCTTCGTTGTTGAGGTCGACAGCGGTTGGATCTGTCCCGATGCACAGTGTATCGTATTCAGCGATGCAAACGAAATCAGCGGTGTCGCAGCGGTGAGTGTGGCGCGCATCGACGGATCCGGTCCGGACGGGCAGGGAATACTGGCCCGTATCCGCTTCATCATCAGTGGTAGTTATGTGGGGTCGCCGGTTATTCCCATCGGAGTAGATACCTATCAGGCATATGAACCAGGATCTTCCCCCATCCCTTTAACGACGAACGGTGCGCAGATCACCTTCCCGATCACGGGGCTTCCGTCATCGGAAACAGTAGAAGGCCTGAGCCTTTACCCCAACCCCGCCAACACACAAGCCATGCTGGCGTTCCGATATAACGGTATCGAGGAGCCGAATGCGAGAGTCCAGTTACTGGACATGGCCGGACGACTGGTTGATGAAAAACGCATCACTATGCAAACCGGTCCGAATAGCGTGGTTATCGATACAGACCCATTGGAGAACGGGGTCTACTTGGTAAAACTGAGTGGAACAGGACTTGAATACGTAAGGAGATTGATAAAGGCAGGGAATTAATGGATCCGCAGGTAATTCCGAGTAATAATCA
>JBJOER010000140.1:0-4363 GCA_046049215.1 Bacteroidota bacterium
GCGTTACGCACCCGTGCGCCACTCTCATTCAGATATTGCTACCCGAAATCCCGTTCGACTTGCATGTATTAGGCCTGCCGCTAGCGTTAATCCTGAGCCAGGATCAAACTCTCCATTGTAATTAGTGTTTGATTCCGGAATGAACCGGAAATGATTTGCTCAGATTCTTACTCATCACGAGACTTGGCTCGTGATGGGCTTGTTATTTCCTACCAATCCTTCAAAGAACGTTGATCTTCAATGTCCCGTTGGACATCTTATTTGGTATTCGAGATCAATCAGAACTACACTTTCCCGTAAACGGGGCTGCAAAAGTAAGAAGGCTTTTCGCAACCACCAAATTTTTTTCAGGAATTTTTAGAACTTTTTTAACTATCCCTTTCAACAGAATCCGTGAAACGGGAGGGCAAAAGTAGTAGCTCCTCCCCCTTTCTCAAATATTTAGAATGAAATTTAGCAAAATATTCATTATCTTATTGATTTTCAAGTACATTATATTTTAACTAGCTTTTGAACCAATATAGAAATGAGCGGCTCCATCGATCCGCGACCGAGGAAATCCACAAACTTTACAATCTTTACCGACTCGAGAATGAACTCAAATTCCTCTTTTAAACCGCTTTCCCCTGATTGAAACTTACAATCTGAACGTTATGCTGGAGATCAAACAGGTTACTAAGCAATATGGAAACCATGTCGCGTTAAACAAAGTATCCTTCGTTATCCCAAAAGGATCTGTTTTCGGCTTGCTGGGTCCCAACGGAGCGGGAAAAACCTCCCTGCTTAGGATCATCAACCAAATCACCGGACCAGATTCCGGTGAAGTCCTTTTGAATGGAGAGCATCTTACCCCTGTTCACACCAGGCGCATAGGATACCTTCCCGAAGAACGCGGGCTATATAAGAAAATGGAGGTAGGTGAACAGGCACTGTATCTGGCGCAGTTGAAAGGACTATCTCGATCCGAAGCTATTTCCCGCTTGAAGACCTGGTTCGAACGACTGGAAATGAAAAGCTGGTGGAACAAAAAAATCGATGAGCTATCCAAAGGCATGCAGCAAAAAGTACAATTCATCGTTACGGTGGTGCATGAACCTGATCTGCTGGTGCTAGACGAACCGTTCACCGGCTTTGACCCGGTGAATGCTGAGCTGATTAAAGACGAATTGCTACGGTTAAGAAGCCAAGGAACAACGATACTTCTGTCCACCCACAGGATGGAGTCGGTAGAAGAATTGTGTAGCCACATTGTGATGATTAACCGTGCCCATAAAATACTGGAAGGACCGGTCAAGGAAATCAGGAGTGCATTCCGCAAAAATTTATACCGCATAGACTACAGGGGAAACGGAATCGAAATTCCGGAAAGCCAGTCAGACCGATTCCGGATAATGGAAGACCGGTTCGAGTCGGACCACCGCATGGCATTGGTCAAATTGGATAAAGGAGCAGATGCCAATTCACTTATCCAATGCCTTCTTCCACAGGTCGAACTGCTCGCTTTTCATGAGGTCCTTCCTGGAATCAATGAAATTTTCATACAAAGTGTGACCGGCAAACCCACAGACCATGAATAAGATCCGCCTCATTTTCCTGCGAGAGTACTTCACAAGGGTGCGTAAAAAATCATTCCTGGTGATGACCTTTCTGGGCCCTGTTTTATTCGCTGGACTGGCCCTTGCTCCGGGTCTGGTGATGATGATGACGGAGGATGACAGAAAAGCTGAGATCCTGGTGATTGACCAATACCCGGAAATCTTCACTACCCTACTGCCCTCCGGTTCAGACATCACCTTTGTGAACACTACTGCCAAACTCGATTCAGCCAAGCGGAACTTCGATGATGAGAAGTACTTCGGAATCCTTTATATCCCGGCAGATATCGTTAAGAATCCGGGAGGCGCAACCCTCTTCAGCGATGAAAAATCAACCCTTGCCGTTTCGTCTAAAATCGAATCGCTTTTGAAGAATCAAATCGAAAACGACAAACTGAAAGCGGAAGGAATCGACCCGTCCACCATCACCAATGCGGAAACAGACGTTAGTTTAAGAACCCTTTCACTCAAAGGCGAAGAGAATCCGGTTGAACTCGCAACAGCAGTAGGTTTCATTGGGGGCATCCTGATTTATCTGTTTATCTTCATGTATGGTGTGCAAGTCATGCGAGGAGTCATCGAAGAAAAGACAAACCGCATTGTTGAAGTCATCATATCATCAGTGAAGCCATTTGAATTGATGATGGGCAAAATCTTAGGTGTCGCCATGGTGGGTCTGACCCAATTCCTGCTTTGGGTCATCTTAACTGCTGCAATCGCCTCTATTGCCGCTCCTGTGCTCGAAGCACAAGTTTCGAATCCGGAAATCCCCAATGAAAACCTGATTACCGACCGAATTGGAATTGAAAAAAACACTTTGAACGAGCTCGGTGCTGTTCCCGCCACTGAAACCAATGAAATAGGACGTATTTTCAACCAGGTAGATCAAATCAATTTCACACTCATCCTGAGTTGTTTTCTGATTTATTTCCTGGGTGGATACCTGCTGTACAGCGCCTTGTTCGCTGCTATTGGTGCGGCGGTGGACAACGAAACCGAGACACAGCAGTTTATGCTACCTGTCACGATTCCATTGATCATTTCGTTCATCGCTGCTCAGTCCATCGTGCAGCAACCCGATAGCAGTTTGGGGTTCTGGTTGTCCATCATCCCTTTCACCTCACCGGTGGTGATGATGGTACGCATTGCCTTTGGAGTTCCTGCCTGGGAACTGGCCTTATCCATCTCACTACTGATCGGTGGCTTTTTGGGAGCAACCTGGCTTGCTGCTAAAATTTACAGGACCGGCATTCTGATGTACGGCAAAAAAGCCACCTACCGGGAATTATTCCACTGGCTTTTCTACAAACCATGAGTTCGGGTGAACGTATTGCCGTTATTGATTGCGGAACAAATACTTTTAATCTCCTCGTCGGTGAGTCCTTAGGTGATAAGCACCGTTTCCTTCACCGGAGTAAACGGGTGGTGAAAATCGGCACACGATCCGACCCCTTCTCCCCGATTCCTGAACCTGCTCTTGCACGGGCCTTCTACGCCCTATGGTCCTTCCGGATGATCCTGGATAAATTACGGGTGAAAAAAATTGTTGCGACAGGAACAGCGGCACTTCGGGATTCATCCAACGGTAAAGAGTTCCTGAAAAAAGTAAAACAAGAACTGGGATTTGATATTCGTCTTATACCGGGTGAACGGGAGGCGGAGCTGATCTGCTCCGGAGTGTGGCAAGCGGTAAGGATGGATGACTCCATTTCTCTTATAATGGACATCGGTGGCGGCAGCACGGAATTCATCCTCTGCAATGAAAGAAAAATCTTTTGGAAGAAAAGTTACCGGTTGGGAGCAGCACGTTTACTGGCCTGGTGGAATCCGGGAAATCCACCCGGCACAAAGGATATCCATCGACTGAACATCTTGCTTTGTAAGGAATTGTATGAACTCATTGAGGCTTGTCAATCCTTCAAACCCAAACTTTTAGTTGGCGCAAGCGGTTCGTTTGAAACCATCACGGCATTGATGTACCGGGGAAAGGGCATGAACACACCACGTCGGAACGAAATCGAAATTCCTATTGGAGATTTCCGATCCGTCCATCATAAGCTGATCACCTCTACTCAGGCGGAGCGACTTGTTATGCCCGGCATGCTCAGGATGCGCGCCGATATGATGGTACCAGCCACCCTCTTGATTAGTTTTGTGATGAAGAATACGGGTATTGGAAATATGCGACTTAGTCGTTTCGCATTAAAAGAAGGCCTCTTCTTCGAATCCATTTCTTCCGGCTCTCCTGAAAATCGTGTTACCTCTCAATCAAAAACAAAACTGTAACCGCGCAAAATCCTATGGCAAAAATCCTGGTTATCGACGATGAGAAGAGCATTAGGAACACCTTGAAAGAAATCCTCGAATTCGAGGGCCACGATGTTCAAGATGCCCCTGATGGTCTGGAAGGTCTAAAAAAAGCCGAGCAGGAAAAATTCGATCTCGTTTTTTCAGACATCAAGATGCCCAAGATGGATGGGATCGAGTTTCTTTCCAAGCTGCAGGAAATACAATCCGACACCCCTGTGATCATGATATCCGGCCATGGCAGCATAGAGACCGCGGTGGAATCGATCAAAAAAGGAGCTTACGATTTTATCGCGAAGCCGCTTGATCTGAACCGGCTGTTGATCACGGTGCGTAACGCACTGGATCGATCCTCGCTTGCCAGGGAAACCAAAACGCTTCGCAAGAAGATCCAGAAAAGCCAACAGATGATCGGAGACTCGCAAGAGATCAGACGGATCAAGGATATGATTGAGAAGGTA